>NZ_JBIAXM010000024.1:0-129504 GCF_042896695.1 Streptomyces sp. NPDC001270
CACCGGCGGGAAGCCCCTCCAGCGTCGCGACGAGTGCGGGACCGTGGGACTCCCCCGCGGTAAGCCAACGCAGCCTGCTCAACGGTGCTCCTCTGCCGGTCCGACGGGGTTCAGCGGGCGCCGGTGGCCGGGAAACAGCCGCCGCAGCTCCTCGTGGAACCCCGGGAAGGTCTTCGCGACACAGGCCGGGTCGTCCAGCGAGACCGTCCCCGGCACCGCGAGCCCGAGGACCGAGAACGACATGGCGATCCGGTGGTCGCGCCGGCAGACGACATGGGCACGGCGCGGCACCCCGGGACGAACGGTGATCCAGTCCGGCCCCTCGGCGGTGTCGATGCCGCACGCGCGCAGGTTCTCCGCGACGGCGGCGACCCGGTCGGACTCCTTCAGCCGCGCGTGCGCGATACCGCGGACGGTGACCGGTGCGTCGGCCAGCGGCGCGATGGCGGCGAGGGTCATGAAGGTGTCGGAGATGTCACCCATGTCCAGGGTGAGGCCGCCGCGCAGCCGGCCCGTGCCGGTGACCGTGGTGGCGTCCTCGGCCACCTCCACCCGGGCGCCGAGCAGACGCAGCGCCTCCACGAACCGCAGATCGCCCTGGACGCTGCCGGCGCCGAGGCCGGGCACGGTCACCGTGCGGCCCGTGACGGCGGCCGCGGCGAAGAAGTACGAGGCGGTCGAGGCGTCCGGTTCGATCACGAGGTCCGCGGCCGTGTACCCGCCCGGATGCACCACCATCGTGCCGTCCGGGCCGTCGGTGACCCGGGCGCCGAACCGCGCCATGAGGGCGCGGGTCATGTCCGCGTAGGGACGGCTGACCAGCCGGCGCGGGCGCAGCACCAGCGGTGTCCGCAGGCCCGGGGCCGCCATCAGCAGGCCGCTGAGGTACTGGCTGCTCAGGGAGCTGTCCAGGGCGATCTCGCCGCCGTCGAGTCCGCGGGCGTCCACCTCCAGCGGCAGGGTGCCGTCCGCGGGGGTGCGCACGGTGGCGCCGAGGCGGGTGAGGGCGTCCAGCAGGGGGCGCAGCGGGCGGGCGCGGAGCTGGTCCGTGCCGTCGAAGACGTAGGTGCCCCGGCCCGTGGCCACGAAGGGTGGCAGGAAGCGGGCGGCCGTGCCCGCGTCGGCGCACCAGATCCGTGTGGGCGCGGCGGCCCGGCCGGGGGCACCGGCCAGGCCGTCGATCTCCCAGCACTCGTCGCGCGGAGTGCTGCGCACCGGGACGCCGAGGTCGGTCAGGGCGGTGCGGAACGCGAGGGTGTCGTCGCTGACCAGCGGGGCGTGCAGCCGTGTCGTGCCGGATGCCGCGGCGGCCAGCAGCAGGGCCCGGTTGGTGATGCTTTTCGAGCCGGGAATGCGGGCGGTCAGGACGGCGCTCCCCGGTGCGGGCGGTGCGGTGGCGGTGGCTGAAGCGAGCGGTGTGGTGACGGTGGCTGGTGCGGGCAGGTCGGTGCTCATCGGGGGTCCTTCGGCAGGCGGGGGTGCGGGAAGCGGTGGAGCGGCCGGGCGGGGCGCGCTCGGCCGCCCCCCGCCCGGCCGGGTCTCAGGTCGTCCGCGCGGACAGCACCTCGCTCGACAGCGCGGCGACGAGGCGTACGCCGTCCTCGGTGAGCAGTGATTCGGCGTGGAACTGCATCGAGGCGAAGTGCGGGCCCCGCAGTGCGTGCACCTCGCCGGTGCCGGGGTCGCGGCTCACCCGTACCGGGCCGACGCCGTCGCACCGTGCCTCGTCCTCGGCGCTGTGGGCCGCGAACGTGTTGTAGAAGCCGACGCGTTCCCGGCTCCCGAAGAAGTCGATCTCCCGCTGCACGCCCTGGTTGGGGACCTCCCGGCGGACCAGGGGGAAGCCCAGCCGGGTACTAAGCACCTGGTGGCTGAGGCAGACGGCGAGGAACGGGCGGCGTTCACGCAGCAGGGTGTCGACGGCGCCGCGCAGGTGCGCGATCTTCGGGTCGTCGGTCTGCCGGGGGTCGCCGGGACCGGGGCCCATGATGACGAGGTCGTGCCCGTCGAAGTCGTACGGCTCGTCGAAGCGGCGGACCGTCACCATGAGTCCCAGCGAGCGCAGTTGGTGGTCGAGCATCCAGGTGAAGGTGTCCTCGGCGTCCACCACCAGGGTGCTGCGGCCACTGAGGTCCGGTACGGCACACCGGCGGGCGGTGTCCTTGGCCAGCCAGAAACCGGCGAGCGTGGCGTTGCGCCGCTCCAGGACCGACCGGACCTCCGGGTGGGCCGCGAACCGGACCGGCACGGCCGGGTCCGGGGTCCGGGCGCGCGTGGCCCGCGGGTCCTGGCCGGGTTCGCCGCCCGCGGCCGGGGGGTCCGGGCGGGCGGGTCCCGCGTCCGCCCGGAGGGCGGCGAGCAGGCCGGCCGCCTTCGCCCGGGTCTCGGCGACCTCCGAGGCGGCGTCGGAGTGGCGTACGAGGGTGGCGCCGACGCCGATCCGCACCCGGCCCGCCGCGTCGATGTCGGCGGTGCGGATGACGATGGACGAGTCGAGCGCGGGTGCGCCGTTGGTGTCCCGGCCGATGAGGGCCAGCACGCCGCTGTAGTAGCCGCGGCCGTGCGGCTCGTACCGGCTGATAACCCGGCAGGCGCTCTCCAGTGGGCTGCCGGTGACGGTCGGGGCGAACATCCCCTCGCGCAGGATCAGGCGCGGGTCGAGTTCGCTGTGGCCCTCGATGAAGTACTCGGTGTGCGCGAGCCGTGCCATCTCCTTGAGCTGCGGGCCCGCCACGCGTCCGCCGGCCCGGCAGATCCTGGCCATCATCTTCAGCTCTTCGTCGACGACCATGTACAGCTCGTCGGCCTCCTTGCGGTCGGCGAGGAAGTCCAGGACGCCGGAGAGGGTCGGGCCGGTGGCCGGATAGCGGTAGGTGCCGCTGATGGGGTTCATGACGGCGGTGCCGCCGGTGAGGCTGATGTGCCGTTCGGGGGTGGCGCCCACGAAGGTGCGTTCCCCGGTGTGGACGACGAAGGTCCAGTAGGCGCCCGACTCCCCGAGCAGCAGCCGCCGGAAGAACGACAGCGCGCTGTGGTGGGTGTAGTCGGTGATGTCCGCGACGAAGGAGCGCTTGATGACGAAGTTGGCGCCCTCCCCCTCGCCGATCTCGTCGGCGATGACCTTGCGGACGATCCCGGCGTAGGCGTCGTCCGTGATGTCGAAGTGCTCGCCGGTCAGCGCGATCGGCGTGGCCGGCAGCCGGTGCAGCGCCTCGGCGACCGGCAGTCGCCCCTGGCCGGTCACGGTCATCGCGAGGAGCGGTGCGCGGTCGTCCACGCAGGCGAAGCCGCGTTCGGCGATCTGCCGGTACGGGATGAGCGCCAGGACCTCGTGGTGTGCGGTGCCGGGGAGGGGCAGGTGTGCCGGATCGGGGAGGTCGGCGAGGGTCGCGGGGGCCGAGATGTCGCCGACGAGCACGTCCAGCGTGGCCGGGCCGGTGGCCTCCGGCCGGTGCAGCAGAGCGTAGGCGGGGGGCCGGGGGGCCAGGATCCGGTCGAGCAGTCCGGCCGCCGGGACGGTGGGCCGGGCTGCCGTCCGGTCCGCCGTCATGCGGTCACCTCGGGGGCGTCGGCGAGGCGGACCGTGGTGGCCGCCTCCAGGGCGGCGACGACGGTGTCGGTGGTGGTGACCACGGCGCAGCGCTGGGCCGCGTACTCGACGGCGAGGCGGTGGCGGTCGGCGGAGAAGTCGCCGACGGCGTCGGCCACCAGGAACGGCTGGATGTCGTGGGTGAACGCGTCGACGGCGGTCATCAGTACGCCGACGTGCGCGTACACACCGCACAGGAGGAGCTGGTCGCGGCCGTGCCCGCGCAGCCAGCCCAGCAGTCCGGAGCGGAAGAAGGCGCTGTAGCGCCACTTGGTGAACACCGCGTCCCGCGGGGCGGGGGTGAGCGGTTCGACCACCTCGCGGTCGGCGGGGTCGACGCGCATGCCCGGCCCCCAGAAGTCCTTCAGCAGGCCGCGTTCCGATTCCGTCATGCCGCCGGGCTGGGCCGTGTAGCCGACCGGTATGCCCAGCTCGGCGGCCAGGCCGCGCAACCGGGTGGCGTTGAGCACGAGCGGGCCGCGGACGGCGTCCGGGAACGGTCGCAGGAAGTAGCGCTGCATGTCGTGGACGAGCAGGGCCGCCCGGTCGGGGTCCACGGTCCAGCGCGCGGTGTTGGGCGGCAGGTCCTGGGCCCGCGGCAGCGGGTAGGGCTCGATGGGGGGTATGCCCGCCATGTCATTCCTTTCCTGGGGTTCCTGGTCGGTGCCGGAGGTGTGCGCCGCGGTCAGGCGGCGACCGCGGGCGCCGCCTGACGGCTCACCCACCAGGCGCCGACCGCGGCCAGGGCCTGGGCGGGGTTGAGCCGCGGGTCGCAGAAACTGGTGTAGTCGGAGCCGACGGTGTCGAGGGCGGACTCGTCGGTGACGCACTCGCTGACGTCGTCGGGGGTGGTCTCCAGGTGCAGGCCGCCGGGTGTGCCGCCGGCGGTCACGACCGCGGTCTGGAACCGTTCGATCTCCTGCGTGACCGTGCGGACGAGGCGGGTCTTCAGCCCGCCGGGAGCGGTGACGGTGTTGCCGTGCATGGGGTCGCTCAGCCAGATCACCGGGTGCCCGGCGGCGCGTACGGCCTCGACGAGCCCCGGCAGCCGCGCGGCCACCGCGTCGGCGCCCATCCGGGCGATCAGGGTGAGCCGGCCGGGGGTGCGCGCGGGGTCCAGGCGCTCGCACAGGGCGAGGAGTTCGTCGGCCGTCATCGTGGGGCCGACCTTGCAGGCGACGGGGTTGGCCACCTGGGCGAGCAGGGTCACGTGGGCGCCGTCGACCTGCCGGGTCCGCTCGCCGATCCAGGGCCAGTGGGTGGAGGTGAGCAGCGGCCGGCCGGCCGTGTCCCGGCGGACCAGGGGGATTTCGTAGTCCAGCAGCAGGGCCTCGTGGCTGGTCCAGACGGGGGCGCCGATCGGGGCGGTGCCCCGCGGGCCGTGCCGGTCGAGGTGGCCCATGACGGCGGCCGCCGCCCGGTAGCCGGTGAGGATGCGGTCCGGGTCGGGGACGCGCAGGACCGGGTCGGGCAGCGGGCTGTTGACCATGTGGCCGCGGTAGGAGGGGAGTTCGAGGCCGCCGACGGTCTCGAAGGGCTGCGAACGGGGTTTGGCGTACTGGCCGGCGATCCGGCCGACGCGCACCACCGGTCTGCCGCTCTCCATCTCCAGTGCGCCGGCCAGCATGTTGAGCAGTCCCGCCTTGCGCGCGACGTGGTCGGCGGTGCTCTCCGCGGTGTCCTCGGCGCAGTCGCCCGCCTGCATCACCTGGGCCTCACCGGCCGCGACCCGGGCGAGCAGGCCGTGCAGGGTGTCGACGTCCTCGGCGGCCACCAGCGGGGGAAGTCCCGCCAGTTCCTCACGGACCTGTCTGAGGCGGGTGGTGTCCGCCCAGGGCGGCTGCTGGAGAGCCGTCTCGTAGCTGATGTCGAGCAGCACGTCGTCCACTGTTTCTCCGATCATGGATGGCCGTTTGGAAAAACCTTTCCGCCACTTTCCGTTCATACGGCATCAATGGCAGCTGGCAGGGAAATGAAAGAAGAACAAGCAATCGGCCACAGCGCCGGACTCGAACCCCCCGTCCAAGGCCGACGTGTCCCGTCGGCACCACCGAGCATGTACAGCGCGGAATGGGCTGCCAATGATTTCCGCTGTGATGTGTCAGGTGCCCGGAAGTCCGTCAAGTCCCGCGTTTCGCACGGGTGTCGGATGCCCTGTTCCCCCCAACCGTTGCGTTTGCCGTGGGTGGTGACGCGCTGAAATCAAAGAAGGCAGGCGGTACACGGACCGCCTGCCTTCATGATGTGTACGCGAATGAAAATCCGGAGAAAGGGCCGGAGACAGGGAAACGGGGAATGTCAGCGGGGCCGGCCGGAGAGCGCGACGACGGTGTGCGCGGCCGAGGCGAGGGTGACGTGCCGGTGCCATCCGCCGAAGGACCGTCCGGTGAAGTCACGGATGCCCACGCCGTCGGAGATCTCCGTGACGTCCCGGTCGACCTTCTCGGTGAGTTTGCTCAGGCGTACCAGCACACCTGGTTGCGCATGGGTCATGTTGGTCAGCCACAGCCGGGTCCGGCCGCGCCGGCGCTTGTCCTGCACGCCGAGCAGGGCCAGGTCGCCGCAGCCGGTCTGCCCCGGGGCCGAGACGGGCAGGGCGACCCGTACCGTGGCCGCCAGGTGGGTGTGGCGTGCGAGGTCGAGACGGGAGTCGGTCCAGCTGGCGGGGCGCCGCAGATCCCGGGCGAGGTCCATGATCTGAGCCGCCGGCAGCACTCTGCCGCCGCTCGCGGGCAGCAGCGGATCGGTCACGGTCAGGCACAGGTCGCGGGCGGCGCGCACCAGAAGGGGCACGCCGGAGGCGGCGAACTCCTGGAAGATCGTCGCCGTGTGGCCTTCGCAGGTGTCAACGACCAGGGGCCGCGTCGGCAGCCCCCAGCCCAGCACGGTCTCGGCACAGGCCCCGACCAGGCATTCGGTCAGGGTCTCGGGTCTCATGCCGTCGGGTATCGCGACCTGGGTGCGCCGGTGACTGTCCTTGAGCCAGGTCTTCGGCAGGTGCAGGCGCCAGTTGAGCGGTGCGGTCAGTTCGTCCGAGGCGGCCCATACGCCGATCGCCCGCTGGGCATTGAGCACTTGCCCGAGGTCCGGGAAGAAATGCCGGTCCACGCCCACGGAATGACGTCCGGACTTCGGGATGATCATGGGTTGGGCGACCCATGCCTGCGGCTGCGCCATGGCCAGTAAATGACCGGCCAGTGCCTGCCGCATGGGCACCCAGTCCCAGGTGGAGGAGGAAATGAAATGGTGCAGGTTCTGTTCCGAGACGTGGTCTTCGAACAGTGCCGCGATGGCGCGTATGGATTTCCGCCCCTCGGCCTCCAGAAGGCCACGTAAATAGTAGATGCCCTTCCGGTACTGGTCACTTCGGGGCAGTGAGGCGAAGAGCCGGGAGCAGAGTTCGGCGAAGGTCACGTCGTGTGCGTGTGCCGGAGGTACGGGGATCGTTCCATGCCCCGTGGTCGCGGGAAGCAGGTCTACGTAGGTCACGGGTCTCCTTGTTGCCGCCTGGCTGCGAAGGGTGGGCAGGCTTCGGCGTGCCGCCGGCGGCCGGGACCGGTTCGCCCCGGCCGCCTCGGACGGACGTGACTCGGAAGGACTCGGGAACCGGCTCCGCGGGCTGGCCCGGCGGGCGGCGTTCGCGGGCGGCACCCGATCCACGCGTGCGACGACATCGTCTCCGCGCCGACAGGTCCCCCCGTACCGGACACGCCTGCCGGCGGCCGCGACGCGGCCCCGGCGTCGCATGCGTGACCTGCGACACCATCCCCTCCTCCAGGAACTGCCGTGACGTCACCCCCATGACGGCCCTCCAGACTGTAACGACCACAGAAGGTGACGGCCACCATACGGAACGAGAGTGTCAAGTCGGGGTCAAGCGCACCCGTTTCCGGACTTGGATCAAGCCACCGACGCGGCGGGCGGCCTGACCCGACGGCAGCGGCCGGTCCGGCCGGGCCCGGCGAGCGCCGCGGGAACGCCAGGCCGCCGGACCGGCCGTGCGGGCTACTCGGCCGCCGCCTGCCGCGGCACCCAGCGCACCGCCAGACAGCCGAGCCCCAGCGACAGGACGCTCGCCACCGCGATCGCCACGTGCATGCCGGAGACGAAGGCGTCCTTGGCCTCCCGGGCCGCGGCCGCGGTGATGCCCGGCGCCTCCAGCGTCTCGCCCAGGGTGCCGGCGAGGTCCGGCCCGAGGAGCCGGAAACACACGGCCGCCAGGGAGCCGAGCAGCGAGATGCCGAGGGCATTGCCGAGTTCGTTGCTCATCTCGGCGATGGACGCCGCCGATCCGGCCCGCTCGGCGGGCACGGCCGCGACGGCGGTCTCCGCGACGAGGCTGAAGGACAGGCCGTAGCCGATGCCCGCGATCATCGTGGAGGCGATGAACGCCGCAACCCCGCCGCCGACCCCGGCGAACAGCATCAGCAACAGGCCGACGCCCATGGCGAAGTGCGAAGCGATGAGGGCCGCGCGCTTGCCGACGCGGTCGACGATCGCGCTGGTGCCGACGCAGGTCACGGTGAGGACGACTGCGCCGGGCACGGCCAGCAGGGCCGAGGCGAGCACGCTGTGGCCGAGAACCGACTGGAGGTAGACGCCGCTGAGGTAGCCGGCCGCGGCCCAGGCGACCAGCGAGAGCAGACCGGTGAGGATCGCGACGGTGAAGACCCGGTCGCGGAACAGCCTCAGGTCGAGCAGGGGGTACTCCAGGGTGAACTGCCTGCGCACGAACAGCACCACGATCACCAGGCCGACGGCGCCGATGAGCAGTTGGGACGTGGAGAAGCCCGACGCGGCGGCCGACTTGACGGAGTACACGGTCAGCAGGATGCCGACGGCGGACAGCAGCACGCTCAGCGCGTCCACCCGTCCCGGGCTCGCCTCGCGCACCTCCTTCAGCAGCACGGGCGCGAAGGCGAGGAACAGGACGACGACCGGGATGTTGATCAGGAAGACGGATCCCCAGGCGAAGCGGTTGAGCAGCAGACCACCGACGATGGGACCGACCGCGAACCCGGCGGCGAAGGTCGCCGCGAAGATGCCGATGGCCTGGGCCCGCTGCTTCGGGTTGCGGAAGATGTTGCTGATGATCGCCAGGCCCGAGGGCAGCAGCGTCGCGCCGCCGAGTCCCATGAGGGCCCGGCAGACGATGAGCACCTCGGGGTTCGGGGAGAACGCCGCGCCGACCGAGCCGGCTCCGAAGACGAGCGCCCCCACGAGCAGGAACTTGAGCCGGCCGTAGCGGTCACCGAGGTTGCCGAACGCGATGAGCAGCGACGAGACCACGAAGCCGTAGATGTCGAGGATCCACAGGGCCTGGTCGGTGGTGGGGGTGATCGCGGAGGTGATGCTCGGCATCGCGAGGTAGAGCACGGAGCCGTCCATCGCGACGAGGGCGACCGGACCGAGCACGATCAGGAGGCCCAGCCAGGCACGCCGGTCGGCACGCTCCGCGACTAAATCCAGGGAAGTCACGGGCAACCTTTCAAGGGAAGGTGCGAAGTTGTTCACGCAAAGTCGGACACGTTCGTCGGCACACCATGCATACGGTGTACGCGAATATCACGCGTATGGCGTACGCGAAACGCCTGGCGTACGCCGTACGCGTGATTGTGCGTACGGCGTACCCATGTCGCTGGTTAGACTACAGCATGGCCATCAAGACGCAAGGCGGGCAGGCGAGTTCACTCGGGCTCACCCGACGCGCCATCATCAGCGCCGCGATCCGCATCGCCGACGCGGAGGGCATCGCCGCACTCTCCATGCGGCGCCTAGCCCACGACCTCGACTCCGGGGTCATGTCCCTGTACCGGCACATCGCGAACAAGGACGAGCTGCTCACGGCGATCACCCGCTCGGTCTGTGAGGAGCACCCCTATCCGTCCCCACCACCACCGCACTGGCGCGACGCCGTACGGCTCGCGGTCGAACTCGACCGGGAGGTCTACCGCAAGCATCCCTGGACCCTCGTCACCCAGGCGTCCGCCCGCCACTTCTCCGACACCACGTGCCTCGACTGGATGACGGACGCGCTCGCCGACCTGACCGACGACCCCGAGCTGGCCCGCACGCTCACCCTCACCGTCTGGTCGTATGTGCAGGGCGCCTCCATCCAGCGCGTGGCGCAGCAGCTCCTGCCCGGCGACGACGAACCCGGCCAGTCACCGATCAGACCCACCGAGGACGACTTCGCGGTGGGCCTGGAGGTACTGCTCGACGGCTTCGCACAGCAGGCCGCGAACGCCTAGCCCCGGCCCCGGCGAGGTCCGGGGCCAGAGCGTTCGACGGAGTCCGGAGCCTAGGGTTTCGGCGGGCCGCCGCGGAGAGTGTCCGCCCGGAAATCCCGTCGTTGTCCCGGTATGGCACTTCCTCAGGAATTCCTGGTCCGGCACAACGGCGAGACACCCACCGCACAAACCCTGGTTCCGCTCGCCTTCATGGGGTACGCCCACTTCACGGCGATGCAGGTGCGCGGGGGCCGGGTCCGCGGCCTCGACCTGCACCTGGCGCGGCTGCGGCACGGCTCGCTGGAGCTTTTCGGCCGCGCCACGCCCGACGACCGGGTACGGTCCCAACTGCGGGACGCGCTGCGGGACGCACCCGCCGACCTCTCCCTGACGGTCACGCTCCACAACCCGGCCGGCGAGTTCACCCCCACCGACCCCGGCACCTTCCCTGACGTGCTGATCCGCACCGCGCCACCCGCGCACGGCCCCAAGGGGCCGCTGGCGCTCTCGGCAGTGCGCCACGAACGGTTCCTGCCGTCGGTGAAACACGTCGGCGAACCGGCCAAGACGTTCTTCCTGCGCCAGGCAGTGGCCCAGGGCTTCGACGACGCCGCCTTCCTCGACCACCGGGGCCGGCTCAGCGAGGCGTCCATCTGGAACCTCGCGTTCTGGGACGGTTCCGGTGTGGTCTGGCCCTCCGCCGAGATGCTGCACGGAGTCACCATGGGCATCGTCCGCAGGCAGCTGGACCGCCTGGACGTCCCGCAGCGCGAGGCGGACATCACCCTCGCCGACCTGCCCTCACTGGCCGGCTGCGCCGTACTGAACTCCTGGACCCCGGGCGTCGCGGTGCACCGGATCGGCCAGGTACCGCTACCGGAGGCCCCCGCCTTCCTTGACCTCCTGCACCGCGCCTACGAGGCCGAACCCCTCGGCACCGTGTGAGCACCGCGCAGGACGATCACCGCGAACCGCCGTACGGACACCGGGCATGAGCACCGCCGTATGAACGGCACATCACCCGAGCACCGCCGGGTGAGCGACGCCGTACGAACACCGTACGGAACGGCCTCGGGCCCCGCGCCGGAATACCCGCGCGGGGCCCTTCTTCTCTTCCGGTATTCCGTGGCCGGGAATAGCACGCCGCCGCACCCGACCTGACGGATCCGTGGTGTTTTTGTCCGCGCGTCCGATCCGGTCTGCTTAGCATCTGGGCGGGGATCCCTGACCGGCGCTTTTTCTCGCGGATCCCCGAGGACGAACCGCTCTGCCGATGCGCATCTTTCCTTTCCCCCCACGACACTGATCCGCCAACTATGCGACGCGGAGACAACATTGCGACTTGCGCAAGTAATGGAAGACGTCTTTGAGCGCCATGCGGACCGGCCCGCCGTCGCTGAACGCGCGAAGGAGTTCGTGCGGGACGCCCGGACCGGACGGGTGTCGGTCCGGCTGCTGCCACGCTACGAAACGACCAGCTACCGCGAACTGTGGGACCGCATCCGCGCGGTGGCGAGCGAATGGCACCGCCATCCCGAGCGGCCGCTGAGCGCGGGCGACCGGGTGGCCCTGCTCGGCTTCACCAGCCGGGACTACGCGACCCTGGACCTGGCCTGCGTCCATCTCGGCGCGGTCAGCGTGCCGTTGCAGACCAGCGCCCCGGTCGAGCAGTTGGCGTCCATCGTGGCGGAGACCGAGCCGTTCCTTCTCGCCGCGAGCGTCGAGCGGCTGGACGCGGCGGCCGAACTGGCCCGGCGCACGACGTCGGTGCAGCGCCTGGTCGTCTTCGACCACCACCCGGGCGCCGAGGACCAGGCGGACCGGATCTCCGCCGCCGCCGCACTCCTCGCCGAGGCGGGCCGGGACGTGGACGTGGTCGCCCTGTCGGACGTCCTCGCCCTCGGCGCAAAGCTGCCGCACGCGCCGCTGTACGCGCCCGGCGACGACGAGGACCCCCTCGCGATGCTCATCTACACCTCGGGGAGCACCGGCACCCCGAAGGGCGCCATGTACACCGAGCGGCTGGCCAGGGCGATGTGGGGCGGTGCCTGGTCGAAACTGTTCGCCGGCACCGAGGTCGTCACCGTCAACTACATGCCGATGAGCCATGTCGCCGGCCACTCCTCACTGAAGAACGCGCTGGTGCGCGGCGGTGTCACCTGCTTCACCGCCACCAGCGACCTGTCGACGTTCTTCGAGGACATCGCCCTCATACGCCCCACCGAACTGTCCCTCGTGCCCCGCGTGTGCGAGATGCTCCACCAGCGCTACCGGAGCGAGCTGAACCGGCGCACGGACGCGGGCGCCGACCCCAGGACGGCCGCGGCCGAGGCGCGCGCCCACCTGCGCGACGACGTCCTCGGCGGACGCGTCACCTGGGCCAGCAACAGCTCCGCGCCGCTGTCCGCCGAACTGACCGAGTTCATCGAGGCCCTGCTCGGCATACCGCTGCACATCGTCTACGGGTCCACGGAGGCGGCGGGCATCTCCGTCGACGGCGAACTGCTGCGCCCGCCGGTGACCGACTACAAGCTGGCCGACGTGCCCGAACTGGGCTACTTCCGCACCGACACCCCGCACCCGCGCGGTGAGCTGCTGCTCAGGACCGACGCGGTCATCCCCGGCTACTACCGGCAGCCCGAACTCACGGCGGACCTGTTCGACGCGGACGGCTACTACCGGACCGGGGACATCGTGGCGGAGACGGCGCCGGACCGGATCGCCGTCGTGGACCGCCGCAAGAGCGTCCTCAAGCTGTCCCAGGGCGAGTTCGTGGCGACCTCCCGGCTGGAGGCGTTCTTCGCGGCCGCGCCACTGGTGCGGCAGATCTTCGTCCACGGCAACAGCGAGCGCTCGTACCTGCTCGCCGTCGTCGTGCCCACCCCGGACGCCCTGGCCCGGTACGGGGAGGAGAGCGGCCGTCTCGAACAACTGCTCAGCGAATCGTTTCAGCAGATCGCGAAGGACCGGGGCCTCAACTCGTACGAGATTCCGCGTGGCCTGCTCCTGGAGACCGAACCGTTCAGCCAGGCCAACGGGCTGCTCTCGGACCACCGCAAACTGCTGTGGCCCAAGCTCGTGGAGCGGTACGGCGAACGGCTGGAGCAGCTGTACGCCGACCTCGCCGAGCGGGAGAGCCAGGAACTGCACGACCTGCGCCGTACGGGCGCCGGCCGGCCGGTCCTTGAGACGGTCCAGCGGGCGGCACGGGCGCTGCTCGCCGGTGCCACCGCCGAGGTGAGCCCCGCCGCGCACTTCCGGGACCTCGGCGGCGACTCCCTCTCGGCGGTGTCGCTGTCCGACCTGCTGCACGACACCTTCGGCATCCGGGTGCCCGTCGACGTCATCATCAGCCCGGCGCACGACCTGCGGCAGCTCGCCGCGTACGTCGAGGCCAAGCGGGCGACCGCCACGACCCGGCCCGCGTTCACGTCGGTGCACGGCGCGGACGTCACCGAGGTGTACGCCAAGGACCTCACCCTGGACCGGTTCCTCGACACCCGCACCCTGGACGGCGCCCGGTCGCTGCCGCGCACCGAGGGCGAACCGCGCCATGTCCTGCTGACGGGTGCGAGCGGATACCTGGGCCGGTTCCTCGCCCTGGAGTGGCTGGAGCGGCTCGCCCCCGCGGGCGGCACGCTGACCGTCGTGGTCCGCGGCAAGGACGCGACGGCCGCCCGGCAGCGTCTGACCGACGCCTTCGGCACCGCCGACGCCCGGTTGACCGGACACTTCGCGGAGTTGGCCACCGGGCACCTGGAGGTCCTGGCGGGCGACATCGCCGAGCCCGGACTCGGTCTGGACGAGGCGACCTGGGACCGGCTGGCCGAGCAGGTGGACCTGATCGTCCACGCGGGTGCGCTGGTGAACCACGTCCTGCCCTACAACCACCTCTTCGACGCGAACGTGGTCGGCACCGCCGAACTGATCCGGCTGTCCCTGACCGGCCGGCTCAAGCCGTTCACGTACATCTCCAGCGTGGCCGTGTCCGCGTCCCGGGCGGACGGGCCGCTCGACGAGGACTCCGACGTCCGCGCCGCGCTGCCCGCCCAGCCGGTCGACGACGGGTACGCCAGCGGGTACGCGACGAGCAAGTGGGCCGGTGAGGTGCTGCTGCGCGAGGCGCACGACCTGTGCGGACTGCCGGTGACGGTGTTCCGCTCCAACATGATCCTGGCGCACAGCCGGTACGCCGGGCAGCTCAACGTGCCGGACATGTTCACCCGGCTGCTGTTCAGCGTCCTCGCCACGGGCCTGGCCCCGCGGTCCTTCTACCGGGCCGCGGACGGCGGACGGCCGCGGGCCCACTACGACGGACTGCCCGTCGACTTCACCGCCGCCGCGGTCGTCGCGCTGGGTCCGGCCGCCGCCGGGTACCGCACCTTCAGCCTCGTGAACCCGCACGACGACGGCGTCTCGCTGGACACGTTCGTGGACTGGCTGGCCGAGGACGGCCACCGCGTCGAACGCATCGAGGACCACCGTGACTGGCTGATCCGCCTGGAGGCCGCCCTCCGGGCCCTGCCGGAGGCACAGCGGCAGCACTCGGTGCTGCCGCTGCTGCACGGCTTCCAGGAGCCGGAGCCGCCGGTGGCCGGCTCGGTCGTGCCGTCGGCCCGCTTCCGGGCGGCTGTCCAGGAGACCGGTATCGGCGCCCTGCGCGACATCCCGCACCTGTCCGCGTCCCTCGTCCGCAAGTACGCCGCGGACCTGCGACGCCTGCTGACCGCCTGACCGGGCGCCCCCCCCTCCGGGCCCTCGCCGTCCGCGTACGCCGCGGCCCGGCGAGGGCCGCCGGCCCGGCTCAGGCGGCGCCGCCCTTGGTGTTCCGTTCGTCGTCGACGATCTCCGCGTCGACCACGTCCTCCTCGTCCGCCGGCGCGGAGTGCTCGGTGGTCCGGGCCGAGGTCTGCTGCCTGCCCTGCCCGGCCTGCTCGTACATCGCCTGGCCCATCCGCTGGCTGACGGAGGCCAGCTTCTCCACCCCGGTGCGCAGGGCGGCGGTGTCGGCGCCGGCCGCGTCGGTCGCGTTCCGGTCCAGCAGCGTCTTCAGTTCCGCCGTAGCCGACTCGACCTCGGCCTTGGTGCCGGCCGGAATCCGGTCCTCGTTCTCCCGGAGGAACTTCTCCGTCTGGTAGACGAGTTGCTCGCCCTGGTTGCGGGTCTCGGCGGCCTCACGGCGCCTGCGGTCCTCCTCCGCGTACTGCTCGGCCTCCCGCATCATGCGGTCGATGTCGTCCTTGGGGAGGGCGGAGCCGCCGGTCACCGTCATCTTCTGCTCGCGACCGGTGGCCAGGTCCTTCGCCGAGACATGCATGATCCCGTTGGCGTCGATGTCGAACGCCACCTCGATCTGCGGCACACCGCGCGGGGCGGGCGGCAGTCCGGTGAGGTCGAAGACGCCCAGCTTCTTGTTGTACGCGGCGATCTCGCGTTCGCCCTGGTAGACCTGGATGCCCACGGAGGGCTGGTTGTCGGCGGCCGTGGTGAAGATCTCCGAACGGCGGGTCGGGATGGTCGTGTTGCGCTCGATGAGCTTCGTCATGATGCCGCCCTTGGTCTCGATGCCCAGGGACAGCGGGGTGACGTCGAGGAGCAGCACGTCCTTGACGTCGCCGCGGATCACCCCGGCCTGGAGGGTGGCGCCGACCGCCACCACCTCGTCGGGGTTGACGCCCTTGTGCGGTTCCTTCCCGGTGAGTTCCTTGACCAGGTCGGTGACGGCGGGCATCCGGGTGGAGCCGCCGACCAGGATCACGTGGTCGACGGCGGAGAGTTTCACTCCGGCGTCCTTGACCGCCTGGTGGAAGGGGGTCTTGCAGCGGTCGAGCAGATCGGCGGTGAGTTCCTGGAACTGGGCGCGGGTCAGCTTCTCGTCCAGGTGCAGCGGGCCCGCGGCGGACGCCGTGATGTAGGGGAGGTTGATGCCGGTCTCGGACGAGGACGACAGCTCGATCTTGGCCTTCTCGGCGGCCTCGCGCAGCCGCTGCCGGGCCATCTTGTCGGCCCCGAGGTCGATGCCGTTCTCCCCCTTGAACTTCGTGACCAGGTGTTCCACGACCCGCTGGTCCCAGTCGTCACCGCCGAGGTGGGTGTCGCCGTTGGTGGCCTTCACCTCGATGACACCGTCGCCGATCTCCAGCAGGGAGACGTCGAAGGTGCCGCCGCCGAGGTCGAAGACGAGGACGGTCTGCTCCTCGCCGCGGTCGAGCCCGTAGGCGAGGGCGGCGGCCGTCGGCTCGTTGATGATCCGCAGCACCTTCAGACCGGCGATCTCGCCGGCCTCCTTGGTCGCCTGCCGCTGCGCGTCGTCGAAGTACGCCGGTACGGTGATCACCGCGTCGGTGACGTCCTCGCCGAGGTAGGACTCGGCGTCCCGCTTCAGCTTCTGGAGCACCCGCGCCGACAGTTCCTGGGCCCGGTAGCGGGTGCCGTCGATGGTGCCGCTCTCCGGGAAGCGCCAGTCCGCGTCGCCCATGTGCCGCTTGACGGAGCGCGCGGTGCGCTCCACGTTCGTCACGGCCTGCCGTTTGGCGACCTCACCGACCAGCACTTCGCCGTTCTTCGCGAAGGCCACGACCGACGGGGTGGTCCTCGCCCCCTCGGCGTTGGCGACGACGGTGGGCTCACCGCCTTCCAGGACGGCCACCACCGAGTTCGTCGTACCGAGATCGATCCCGACCGCGCGTGCCATCTCCGTCCCCTTCCGCCCGGGCGTGCCCCCATCCAGCACAAAACTTGAGTGCGCCGTTGTCAATGCCGAGTACCCCGAAAGGGCGGTGCCGCACCCCCCTGGGGGCGCGGCACCGTGGAACGGACCGGTGTCAGGCGAGCTTCGCCGACAGCGTGATGGTCGTGCCGGCCAGGGCCTGGCTGACCGGGCAGTTCTTCTTGGCGTCCTCGGCGGCGGCGACGAAGGCGTCGTTGTCCAGACCCGGGACGGTGCCCTCGACGCTCAGCTGGATGCCGGTGATGCCCTGACCCGGCTGGAAGGTCACGTCGGCCGAGGTGACGAGCTTGGTGGGCGGGGTGCCCGCCTTGGTCAGGCCGTTCGACAGGGCCATGGAGAAGCAGCTGGAGTGGGCGGCGGCGATCAGCTCCTCCGGGCTGGTCTTGCCGTTCGCCTGCTCGGCACGCGACGGCCACGACACCGGCTGCTCGCCGATGCCGGAGGAGTCGAAGGTGACGACTCCGTTGCCCTCAAGCAGGTTGCCTTCCCAGACCGTGTGTGCGGTGCGCGTGGTAGCCACGGTTGTTCCTTTCGCGTGTGGTCCCGGTGCGGGGCGCCCCCTTCCCGGCACGGGCCGGGGAGAGTACCGGCCCCATCCGATCACATCCGCGCTCACCGCACCTTGAAGACCGGGCCTTGCCCGCCACCACGACGGTCGGCGGGTACCCGGCTCGTACGGCGCCGAGCGGCACCCGGTCCCTCGACCGGGGTGCCGAGAGCCACACCGCAGGTGCAGCCGGCGCTCTCCTCTTCCCCGGCGCACCAGCGGTGTTCAGGCCGCCTGGCTGTCCGCGTCCGAGTCCGGGACCGTCTCCGTACCCGCGTCCCGCTCCGTACCCGTGGCCCGCTCCGTGCTCGCGGCCGTGCCGGTGTCCATGGGCAGGGGCACCTGGGGTCCGTTGGACTCACTCAGCCAGCGGCGCAGGACACGGTGGACCTGTTCGGCACCGACCAGGGGCCGGCCGTCGGCGGCCGGCGCGGACAGTTCGACGGGTGACAGCAGGAACGGCCGGGCCTGGGCGCCGCCCAGCCCGCCGTGCGAGCCGATCTGCTCCTCGAAGGCGAGGACTTCGCCGTCGTCCGGCTCGTACGCGGAGTTGACCATGATGTCGGCGGCGTGCGGGAAGGAATGGGTACGGCGCACGGCGTCGGCGGCACCGGGCCCGAACCGGTCGAGCGGGCCGGGCTCGTCGGCGAGCCGGTCGAGCGGGATCTCGGCGCCGTACGCGCCCAGGACCACCCCGCCGTGCTCCGCGCTGCGCACCAGCAGGAAGCCGATGCCGGGGTGGTTGGCGAGCGTGCCGAGCAGGGCGGGGTGGCGGGCGTCGATCTCCTCCTTGGTCATGCGGTGCGGCACGTCCGGGAAGGAGACCAGGCCGAGGTTGCCGGAGGCGAGGACGATCGGCTCGGAGCGGCGGCGCACGGGACGGCGCTGTTCACTGCCCTCCTCGACCGGCCTGCGCAGGGCTGCGCGTACGGCGGCGCGTGCCTCCGTACCGCTGCGGGTCCCTTCGGCGCGGCGCGGCACGGGCAGCCCGCTGCCGGCCCGGACCAGGTCGCCGAGGGTGAGGCCGTAGCGGGCGTGGAAGGTCTCGCCGGGGCTCTGCCCGTGGTCGGAGAGGACGACGATCCGGTAGGGCCGCGGGGTGTGCTCGGCGACCTTCTCGATCAGCGCGAGCGAGCGGTCCAGCCGCCGCAGCACCAGCGCGGCGTCCTGGCTGTGCGGACCGGAGTGGTGGGCCACCTCGTCGTAGGCGACCAGGTCGGCGTAGACGGCGGTGCGGCCGACGAGCATGTCGCCGACCACCGCGGCGACCACCACGTCCCGTTCGACCACGGTGGCGAAGGCGCGTACCAGCGGGTAGAGGCCGCCGCGCCCCACCCGCGGCCGCTGCTTCCCAATCCGGGCCCGGGTGGACTGGAAGATCTCACGGCCGACCTCGGCGAAGAAGGACAGGGCGGTGCGGACGGCGTTGGCGGGGTCGGAGAAGTAGGCGAAGTAGCCGGACCGGGAGCGGTTCTCGCGGCCGCGGCGGCGGGCGGCGATGGACAGCACGAGGGCCTGCTCGTCGGCCCCGCCGCTGAACAGATTGCCGCGGCTCGCGCCGTCCGCGCCGAGCAGTCCGCCGTCGCCGGTGCGGACGACGGCGCGGCGCTGGAGTTCGGCGGCGCTGGCCGGGCGGTTGCAGACCATCACCTCGCGGTGCTCCTTCTCGTACCAGCGGAAGGCGGGTACGTCGAAGGTGCTGCCGTGCAGGATGCCGAGCTGGCTGGCGCCCGTCTGGCTGGACCAGTCGGTGCGCCAGGGGGTCAGCCGGTGGCTGGGGCGCCGTCCGTCGCCCGTGCCGAGCCAGCGGGCCGCGGTCGGCATGAGCCCCTGGGCGACGGCTCCGGTGAGCACCTCGTGGCCGACGCCGTCGAGTTGGATGAAGACGGTGCCGGGGGTCACCGGGCACGGCGGGCGGAAGCGGCCACGCCGGTCGGCGAGCCGGTGCAGCCGGCGCCGGTACGCCTCGTCGTCCCGGACGACCAGGGCGGCGCTGGTGGCGGAGGCGACGGCGGACATCACGGCGGCCACGATGACGGCGGTCTCGGGGGCCACGGCGCCCCGGCCGGTGGGGTTGATGCGCAGCGCGAGCAGCAGCAGCGAGCCGTTGAGGAAGAAGACGAGCAGCCCGAGGACGAGCGCGGGCACGAGCAGCAGCAGCCGCACGAGGACGGGCCAGACCACGGCCGACAGCACACCGAAGGCGCCCGCGCCGAGCGCGGCGGTGACGGCGATGCGGGTGGCGCTGTCGCCGTCGGCGGACTGGAGCTGGAAGTCGGGCAGGATCGCGGCGAGCACCAGCATGGTGAGCGTGGAGACCGCCCACACCGTGACGCTCCGCCCGACCTGGCTGAGTATTCGCCGCCACCGCCCGCCACGCACGCCCCGCACCCCTCACGTTCCGGCCCGTCGCCGCCGCGGACCTGTCCGCCCACCTTGTCATACGGCCGGACGGGCGGCGTCGGGCCGGTGCCGCCCGGTGCTCCGGCTTGCCGCCCCCGTGCCCCGGCTGCCGCCCCGGTGCTCCGCTACCTGCCGTCGTACCCGGCGGTGGGCATGGAGAGCCGGCGGTGCACCCGGGCCTTCATCTGGGCGTCGTAGCACGGCTCGGCCCGGCCGACGGTCTCGACGCGCACCCCGCGCCGCGCGCACTCCGCGGTGAACTGCTCCACCGAGGACAAGGCGCTCTCCAGGACCCGGCGGCTCGGTGCCACGAAGACGTCCACGCCGGGCCGCACCCCGTCCCACAGCACTCCGTGGTCGGTCCTGAGCCCCCGCACCAGCAGCTCGCGGGCGACGACGTAGCCACGCTCGGCGGCCCAGTGCGCGCACATCGCGTGCTGACTGCGGGAATCCACCAGGAAGGGATCCTCCTCCAGTTCCTCGAGCGGCGTCAGACTCGCGATCGCCGTGACCCGAACCGGTCCCATGGAGCCCCCCTCACCTCCGGGTTTCGCCGCCGACCCTACTCCTGCCCGTAGGCTTCGGGGGAGTCGCGCGAAGGAGGCGAAGAAGGTGCCGGTGGAGGTCACCTGGTGGGGTCACGCGACCTGCACGATCGAGGATTCGAACATACGTGTGCTGACCGATCCTCTGTTCGTACGACGGCTCGCGCATCTGCGCCGCCGCCGGGGCGCGCTGCCGCCGCCGGACGCCCACCGCGCGGACCTGGTGCTCGTCTCCCACCTGCACGCCGACCACCTGCACCTGCCCTCGCTGGCCCGGCTCGCCCGGGGCACGCGCCTGCTCGTGCCCCGGGGCGCACCACGGGCGGTGCCCGGACTGCGCCGGCTCGACGGGCTGCGGGTCACCGAGGTGTCCCCCGGTGACCGGATCGAGGTCGGTGACCTGGTCGTCCGCGTGGTGCACGCGCTGCACGACGGGCGTCGGCTGCCGGTCGGCCCGCACCGCTCCCCCGCGCTGGGGTACGTCGTCGACGGCCAGGCACGCACCTATTTCGCCGGCGACACCGGGCTGTTCGACTCGATGGCCGCGGAGGTCGGGCCGGTGGACCTGGCCCTGCTGCCGGTGGGCGGCTGGGGCCCGCACCTCGGTGAGGGGCATCTGGACGCGGGACGGGCCGCGCGGGCGCTGGCCGGGCTCGCGCCGCACAGCGCGGTACCGGTGCACTACGGCACGTACTGGCCCATCGGGATGGACGCCGTGCGCCCCCATGAGTTCCATGCGCCGGGCGATGAGTTCGTGCGCCTCGCTGCGGAGGCCGCGCCCCAGGTGGCGGTGCACAAGCTCGGGCACGGAGAGGGCGTACGGCTGGAGGTCGCGAGGTGAGCTGGCTCGCGGCCGCAACGACCACCACGCCGCCCGAGGCCACCCAGCAGGCGATCGGGTATCCGACGCTGTTCCTGCTGGTGCTGATCGGGGCGCTGGTGCCGGTGGTGCCGACCGGGGCGCTGGTGAGTTCGGCGGCGGTGGTCGCCTTCCACCAGACGGCCCCGTTCGCACTGGCGCTGGTGTTCGCGACGGCCTCGCTGGCCGCGTTCCTCGGGGACGTGGCGCTGTACTGGCTGGGTCGGCGCGGGATGGGGTCGAGGAACGGCTCGCGCTGGCTGGAGGCGATCCGGGCACGGGCCCCCGAGGACCGGCTGACCCAGGCGCAGCAGAAGCTGGCCGACCACGGGGTGGCGGTGCTCGTGCTGTCCCGGCTGGTCCCGGCCGGCCGCATACCGGTGATGCTGGCCTGCCTGATGGCCGAGTGGCCGCTGCGCCGCTTCGCCCGCGGCAACCTGCCGGCCTGTCTGGCCTGGGCGGTGACGTACCAGTTGGTCGGCATCCTGGGCGGTTCGCTGTTCGACGAGCCGTGGCAGGGGGTGGTCGCGGCGGTCGTGCTGACTGTGGTGATCAGCGGGGCGCCGGGCGTGTGGCGCCGGATGCGCGGGACGGCCCGGCCCCGGACGGACACCCACGGACCCGTGTGAACCCGGTGTCAGCCGAGCACCCGTGAGCCGCCCACCGGCAGGTCCCACAGGTCCGCGCGGTCCAGGCCCGCTCTCCGCCACTCGGCCCGTACCCGGATGAGCGGTTCGAGGACGGGCTCGGCGGAGAGGACGAAGGTGCCCCAGTGCATGGGCGCCATCCGGCGGGCGCCCAGGTCCCGGACCGCGCGCACCGCCTCCTCCGGGTCGCAGTGCACGTCGCTGAGCCACCAGCGCGGGTCGTAGGCGCCGATGGGGAGCAGCGCGAGGTCGATGCCCGGGTAGCGGCGGCCGATCCGGGGGAACCAGTGGCCGTAACCGGTGTCACCCGCGAAGTAGACCCGCTGTCCCTCCGGGTCGGTGAACACCCAGCCGCCCCACAGGCTGCGGCAGGTGTCGGTGAGTCTGCGCTTGGACCAGTGGTGGGCGGGCACGAAGTCGAAGCGGACACCGGACAGTTCGGCCGCCTCCCACCAGTCCAGCTCGGTCACGGTGGTGAACCGGCGCCGCCGGAACCAGCGGCCGAGGCCCGCGGGTACGAACACCGGCGTGTCGCGCGGGAGCCGGCGCAGCGTCGGGGCGTCCAGGTGGTCGTAGTGGTTGTGGCTGATCACGACGGCGTCCACCCGCGGCAGTGCGCTCCAGGCGACGCCCACCGGGGTGATGCGGGCCGGGGTGCCGAGGATGCGGCGGGACCAGACCGGGTCGGTGAGGACCGTCAGGCCGCCGATCCGCACGACCCAACTGGCGTGGCCCGCCCAGCTGACGGCGACGGTGCGGGCGTCGACCCGGGGCAGCGGGGCGGGTTCGTAGGGCAGCCGCGGGATGTCGGCCAGGCCCTCGGGCGAGGGCCGTACGGAACCCTCGCGGGCGAAGCGGGCGAGGGACTTGAGACCGGGCAGGGGCGAGGTGAGCCGGTCGTGGAAGGCCCGTGGCCAGAAACGGTGTTCGCCCAGCGTGCGGGGTTCGGCGAGCGGCGGGAACGGGGGTGCGACGGCAGCCGGGACGCCGGTCGCGCCGGCTCTTCCGGTCGGCGTGGTGGTCGTGGTGGCCGTGGTGGTCGACCCGGACTGCGGCGTCTGCTGCGTCATCGAGGAGGCTCCCATCGCTGAGCGTCGTCGCGGAGATCGTCGAAGACCGACCTCAAGGAGATCAACGCGCGTTGCACGTGTGGCAGTTCCAACGGTGAGGGTGACGTGAGGCATTCCGTGCGTTCCTCGTCCGTGCCGTCCAGCAGCGGCCCGGTGGCCAGCCGCACCCGCAGCGCCCCGAGGTCGTCGCCGAAGCGGTGGCCGCCGGGCGCGGGCATGCCGAGCCGGGCGGTGAGGAGGTCCTCCAACTCCTGGGCGTCGCCGACCCCTTGCGCGACCAGCGCGGCGCGCAGCGGACCGAGATCGGCGTACAGGTGGCGTCCGGCCTGCGGCGGGCGGGCCAGGGCGCCCGCCGCGACCACGACGGCGTGCGCAGCGGCGGCCACGCGCGCGTGCAGGCGTACGGTGGCGGCGCGGCGTACGGCGAAGGGCTCGGGTTCGCCGAGCGCGTACGCGGCGGCGGCTGCGACCGGGCCCGCGACGGCGGCGCCCAGCGCGGTGAGCACGTCGAGCACGCGCGCGTGGAGCCCCTGCCCGGCCGGGCCCTGCGGGAAGCGGGCGACGGCGGCGGGCCAGCCGGGCGGCAGCACGGCGCCCGCCAGGTCGGTGACGACGGTGACCCGGTCCGGCACCATCTCGGCCGGGCTGAGCAGTACGGTCTCGCGTGGGGCGTGCACGGTGTCACGCCAGGTCTCGTCGCTGATCAGGTGCAGTCCCTCGCCCTCGGCCGCCTCGACGGCCTCGTGCACCAGTTCGGGTGGGGCGACGGTACCGGTCGGGTCGTCGGCCACGGAGAGCACGAGCAGCCGTGGATCCCCTCCCTCCGCCCGTACCCGGCGCACCGTCTCCAGCAGGGCGGCCGAGTCCGGGACGCCGCCGCACTCGGCCGGGGTCGCCACGTGGAACACGGGCCGTCCCAGCAGGCGTGCGTACGGCACCCACCAGGCGGCGCAGGGCCGCGGCACCAGCACGTCACCGCCGAGCGCGGCGGTCAGCGCGTGGACCAGGGAGGGCGCGCCGGGTCCGGCGGCCACCCGGTCGGGACCGCTCGGCAGGCCGCGCCGTGCCCAGTAGCCGGCGGCCGCGTCGAGGAGCATGGGTGCGCCGCCCACCGGTTCTCCCCCGGCGTGCCGGGCGTGCGCGGCGAGCACCTCGGCCAGCTCCGGCAGGACGGGCAGCCCGTCGTCCGGCAGGGACGGACCGTACCGGACGGGACCGTGGCCCTCGGGGTCCGTCCGCCGCATCTCCGCCTCCGCGCAGTCCGTGGTGCCGTGTCCTGTCCCCGTACGGTCCGGTCCGTGCCTCGCGCGCCTCGTGCACATGCCCCGTCGTCGTCCGTGTCCGTGTCCGGTCACGTGTACCGTCGTCCCGCGTCCGTGTCCGGGGTCCGGTCCCGTACGGTGTCAGCCGTCCGTGTCCGGCTGCCGGCGCCACAGCCGGTGCACGGCGGCACCGAACGCGCCCGCGATCAGTACGCCACCGGCGACCAGCGCCGGGACCGACTCGTTGAAGGCGCCGCCCGCCCCGGCGTTCGCGCCGCGCCGGCCGTCGGCCGGTTCGCAGGAGGCGCCTGCCCGCGGTTCGTCGCAGGTACGCCCGTCGCCGCACTGCTCCGCGGGTCCGCACGCGTGCGTGCCGCCCTCCTGGGCGGCCTGTGTGCCGTCCTGTGTGCCGTCCTCGTACCGGCCGGTGCCGGGCGCGTGCGTGGTGCCCTGCTGCGGGTCCGGGTCGTGCCTGCCCGTGTCCGGGGCGCCCGTGCCGTACGGGTCCGTGTACGGGGCGCCGGAGTCGCGCGCGCCCGACCGCGCCGGATCGGGGATCCCCGATCCGGCGAGCCCTGTCCCGGGAAGGCCCGGATCAGGGATCCCGGTCCCGGCGAGCCCTGTCCCGGGAAGACCGGGATCGGGGATCCCGGTCCCAGTCCCGCCGGTAATCCCGTCCCCGCCAGTAATCCCGTCCCCGCCGGTAATCCCGTCCGCGCCGGTGCCCTCCCTGCCCGTGATCCCGTCCCTGCCGGTGGCCGTCCCGGTGTCGTCGAGCCGGCCCGCGCCTTCCCGGGGCACACCGGAGGCCGCCGTACCCGGGGTCCGCCCCGGCGTGCCGGTCCCACGGGCGCAGTCGCCGTCGGCCGCCGCACGGTCCTCGCCGAGCAGCCCGCCCGCCGTGACCCGCGTACCGGTCAGGATGTCGGGGGTGGCGACGGCGTCCGGAGCGGCGCCGCCGGTGGCGGCGGGGCACGGCAGGGACGCGGCGGCCGTGCCGTCGGGCCGGACGCGACCGGCCGCGGGAGCCGCGGACCCGGCCGAGGCGGTGCCCACGACGACGCCGGTCAGGGCGGCCACGGCGAGGGCACGGGCGGTGCGGCGCATGAGCGGACTCCTTGGCAGCGGCGGCCGCGGGAGCACGGTGGCCGTGTCCCGGCGGGGGCACGGCGGTCATGCCCTCCGCTGCCATCACAGCCCGCCGGGCCGCACCCCGCGCGCGGCCGGACCCCATTAGCGGGACGCGAACCGCCGGGCGGGTGACCTCGGCCGACCGGCCCTTTCGGCGCCGCGGCGGCCGGCCGCCCGCTGCCGAAACCGTGTGTCGGCCGCCCGTCCCCGGGTACGCGGTGAACAACCCGTGAAAGATGTGGAGGGAGACATGCAGCGAGGCAGTGACCGGCTCAGCGTGCACCGGGACGACGAGATGAAACACGAACTGAAGGATCTGCTCAGGTCCGGACACCCCACCCGGACCGAGGAGTGGTACGACCCGGAACCCCCCGCGGAGGACGACCCGGAGATCTGGCGCGGCCCGGTGCGGCCGGGGAACGCGACCGGGACGTCCCTGGAGTCGGTGCGGCTGGAGCTGGCCCGGCTCCTGGGCCGCCGTCTCTTCCCGGCCGGTCCGGGCGAGCTGTCGAACGCCCTGCGCCACGGGCGCGCGCACGACGACCTGATCGAGGCGGTACGGCGGCTGCCGCGGTCGGCCCGCTACGGCAGCGTGCAGGAGCTGGCCGAGGCGATGACCGCGCGGCGGCGCTGACCGCGTCCGACCGGACCCGGCCGGGTCCGGGCACCGACGTCCGCGGGACGGACGGTACTTGGGACGGACGTGCGCGCGGGCGGCGCGCTCCGGACGGGCGGCGTGCCGCGGTCCGCGCGGCGGGGCCGGGCGCTCCGGTCCGCGGTTCCGGCCCGGACGGTGCGGCACCGCCTCAGGTGGCGGTGACGTCGGGGGTCACCGCGCCCCCGCAGCGCCGCTCACGCGCGCCCTCACGGGTACGGCCCGCGGCGACGGGACGGCGCGGGTTGCGGCGCAGGTACTCGCCCTCCAGCTGCGCCATGCGCTCGTTGTGGGCGCGCAACGCGTCGTTCGATCCGTACAGCAGCGTGTCGTGACGCGTGCGGTGGATCGTCTCCAGTTCCTTCATGAGCTGCTGGTCGTCGAGACGGTCCGGGTCGACTCCGGTCATGGTGTGCCCCGCTCGTCGTGTCTCACGTTCCTGAATCCGCTGGTCAATGAGATCCATTGGTCCCTGGAACCCACTGGTCCCTGGAATCCACTGTACGAACATCCGGCCGGGCCGCTAGCGCGCCCGCTCCACCCGGCGCTCGTCCCAGACCGGCTCAGCGGTCTCGCGTACCCGGCCGTCGCTGCCGAAGACCAGGTAGCGGTCGAAGGAGCGGGCGAACCAGCGGTCATGGGTGACCGCGAGGACGGTCCCCTCGAAGACCTCAAGGCCCTCCTGGAGCGCCTCCGCGGACTCCAGGTCGAGGTTGTCGGTGGGCTCGTCGAGCAGCAGGGCGGTGGCGCCCGCCAGCTCCAGCAGGAGGATCTGGAAGCGGGCCTGCTGGCCGCCGGAGAGCCGGTCGAAGGGCTGCTCGGCCTGGTTCGTCAGCTCGTAGCGGCGCAGCCGGGACATGGCGGCGCCCCGGTCCTGGGCGTGGTCCTTCCACAGGATGTCCAGCAGGGTGCGGCCGGCCAGCTCGGGGTGCGCGTGGGTCTGCGCGAAGTGGCCGGGGACGACCCGCGCGCCCAGCTTCCACTCCCCCGTGTGCGCCACCTCGTCACCGGCGAGCAGCCGCAGGAAGTGCGACTTGCCGGAGCCGTTGGAGCCGAGCACGGCGACCCGTTCGCCGTAGAAGACCTCCAGGTCGAAGGGTTTCATCAGGCCGGTCAGCTCAAGGCCCACGCAGGTCACCGCCCGTACGCCGGTGCGGCCGCCCTTCAGCCGCATCCGGATGTCCTGCTCGCGCGGCGGCTCGGGCGGCGGTCCGGCCTCCTCGAACTTCCGCAGCCGGGTCTGGGCGGCCTGGTAGCGGGAGGCCAGCTCGTGGCTCTTGGTGGCCGCCTGACGCAGGCTCAGCACCAGCTTCTTCAGCTGCGCGTGCTTCTCGTCCCAGCGCCGGCGCAGTTCCTCGAAGCGGGCGAAGCGTTCGCGCCGGGCCTCGTGGTAGGTGGTGAAGCCACCGCCGTGCACCCAGGCGTCGGCGCCCGCGGGAGAGGGCTCGACGGAGACGATCTTCTCCGCGGCGCGGGCGAGGAGTTCACGGTCGTGCGAGACGAACAGCACCGTCTTGCCGGTCTCCCGCAGCCGTTCCTCCAGCCAGCGCTTGCCGGGCACGTCGAGGTAGTTGTCCGGCTCGTCGAGCAGCAGCACCTCGTCGGTGCCGCGCAGCAGCGCCTCCAGCACGAGCCGTTTCTGCTCACCGCCGGAGAGGGTGCGCACCTGCCGCCACTGGGCACGTTCGTAGGGCACGCCGAGGGCGGCCGTGGTGCACATGTCCCACAGGGTCTCGGCCTCGTAGCCGCGCGCCTCCGCCCAGTCGGCGAGGGCCTGCGCGTACTGGATCTGCGCGGCCTCGTCGTCGACGGTCATGAGGGCGTGCTCGGCCCGGTCGACCGCGCGCGCGGCCTCGCGGATGCGCGGCGGGGCGACGGACACCAGCAGGTCGCGCACGGTCGTCTCGTCCCGTACGGATCCCACGAACTGGCGCATCACGCCCAGGCCGCCGGAGACCGTGACCGTGCCGGCGTGCGGCTTCAGCTCCCCGGAGATCAGCCGGAGCAGGGTGGTCTTGCCCGCGCCGTTGGGGCCGACCAGGGCGACTGCGGCGCCCTCGCCGACCCGGAAGGAGACATCGCCGAGCAGCGCCCTCCCGTCGGGGAGGTAGTACTCCAGGTGCGCGGCTTCCAGATGTCCCATGGTGAGGAATTCTGCGGGCCACCACCTGTTTGCGGCAAACGCTTATCCGGCCGTGTCCGGGCGGGATGTCCAGCCACGTTCCGGCCGACCGTCCCGGCCTGTCCCGGCGGGACGCCCGTACGTGTCCCGGCAGACTGTCCAGCCGCGACCGGCCGGACGGACGCCGCTCCCGCCGGCCGGCTCGTCGGGCTCGTCAGCGCGTCGGGGGGCCGTCCGCACCGGGCTCCGCGGTCCTGGGCCGCACGGGCTGCGGCTCGCCGGTCGGGCCGCTGGCCCCGGCCGGCGCCAGTGCCGCGCCCTCCCAGGACAGCACCTTCCAGCCGTCGGCCGGGGAGCCCTCCAGGACGACCACACCGGTGTTCTCCAGCGGATGGCCGGCGACGAACGGGACGTCGACGTTGTGTGCCCGGGCCGCCGTCCACATGCGGATCGCGGCGCCGTGGCTGACGACCACGGCCGTCCCGGCGACGGCCTCGGCGGCCTCCGCGACCACCGCGTCGAACCGGGCCAGCGTCTCGGCGCCGGTCTCCGCGCCGGGCATGCGCAGCGCCGTGTCACCGCCCGCCCACGCGAACACCGTCCTCATGTACGCGAGGCCCGGTTCGGTGTCGCCGGGGAGCATCTCCAGGTCGCCCGCGGACAGCTCGCGGACGCCGTCCCGGATCCGGACGTCCAGGCCGCGGGCCGCGGCCAGCGGGGCGGCCGTCAACTGGGTGCGGACCAGGGTGGAGACGTACACGGCCTCGATGTCCTCGTCGGCGAGCGCCAGCGGCAGGGCGGCGGCCTGCCGCTGCCCGAGAGGGGTCAGACCCGGTCCCGGTACCGCGGTGTCGAGCAGTCCCCCGACGTTGGAGGGGGTCTGGCCGTGCCTGACCAGGAGCAGACGCATACCGGTTCCTCTCAGTTCCTCCCGCTCGACCGCTCCGCCCGGGGGCGGGGGACGACCGGTCCAGGGTACCCGTCGCCCCATGGGCCCAGGTGTCCTCCCCGTTGTCTCCGGGGGTTGTCTCCGGGCCACCGGTACGCGGTGCGGGCGTGGCTGCTCGACCTCTGCCGCCGCACCCGGTCCCGCCGGCACGACGGCTGAAGCGCGGCCCGGTCACCGCCCCGGGCGCCGGCCGTCCCCCGGCCGCTGCGCGCGGACCGGACCACCCGCGCGGCCACCACCTGCCCGGCCACCACCCGCCGGGCCACCCACCGTTCGTCCATATCCTGAAACACCGGTCTCATCATTCGGTTGGCGCGCGTACGGTGAGGCGTGCCGCAGACCGGGGCCGCGGGCCCCGGCGGACTGGTACGGAGCGACGACGCGAAGGGGTAGAACCATGCCGAAACCGCGGGAGACCGCCGTCTACACCCACGGGCACCACGAGTCGGTGCTGCGGTCGCACATCTGGCGGACCGCGGCCAACTCCGCGGCGTATCTGCTCGGTTCGATCAAGCCCCACATGAAGATCCTGGACATCGGCTGCGGTCCGGGGACGATCACCGCCGACCTGGCGGCGCTGGTCCCGGACGGGCGGGTCACCGGCGTCGACCAGGCACCCGGCGTCCTGGAGCAGGCCCGGGCCACAGCCGCCGAACGCGGGCTGGCCAACGTCGACTTCGCGGTCGCCGACGTCCACGCCCTGGACTATCCGGACGACACGTTCTGCGTGGTCCACGCCCACCAGGTGCTCCAGCACGTCGGCGATCCGGTGCAGGCGCTGCGCGAGATGCACCGGGTGACCGCTCCCGGCGGCTTCATCGCCGTCCGCGACTCGGACTACGCGGCGATGACCTGGTACCCGGAACTGCCCGGCCTGGACGACTGGCTGGACCTGTACCGGCGGGTGGCCCGTGCCAACGGCGGCGAGCCGGACGCCGGGCGGCGCCTGAAGTCCTGGGCGCTGGCCGCGGGGCTGCGGGACATCACGGCCGGCTCCGGGACCTGGACGTTCGCCGCGCCCGAGGAGCGGGCGTGGTGGAGCGGGCTGTGGGCGGAGCGGACCGTGGCCTCCTCGTACGCCGAGCGGGCCGTCCAGGGCGGCCACGCGACGGCCGGGCAGCTGCGCGCCGTGGCCGACGCCTGGCGGGAGTGGGGTGCGCGCAAGGACGCCTGGTTCGCCGTGCTGCACGGGGAAATCCTGTGCCGTAAGGACGCCTGATCCGCGGCTACCGGGAAACCCGGCGCGCAGGAGGTGCCCCTGATGATTCCCATCCTGCTGATCCTGCTCGTGGTACTGATCCTGTTCGGCATCGGGTTCCTGGTGAAACTGCTCTGGTGGTTCGCGCTGGCGCTGCTGGTCGTCTGGCTGCTGGGCCTCCTGGTCCGCGGCCTGCTGCTCCACACGAAAGGCCGCGACCACAGCCGCCAACACCGTTGGTGACGTCCGGCGCGTTCCCTTCGGCCGGCCGCCCCCCTGCGGAACGGCGGCCGGCCGCAGCGAGACGGAAGGGCCGGGCGCCGACGCGTCCCGGCCTGCCGCCGCGCGGTGCCCGGCCCGCCCGTCCGCGTCGCCCCTCCGGTCCGGCCCGCTCAGCCCGGGACTGCCTCCCGGGCCAGCAGCCGGGCCGCCGACACGATCGCCTGGGCGTCGATGCCGGCGGCGTGCAGCTGCTCGTCCGGCGCGGCCGACCCCGGCATCGTGCGCACCGCCAGCCGGACCAGGCGGGGCACCGCACGGCCGTCGACGAAGGCGTCCAGCACCGCGTCCCCGATGCCGCCCTCCTCGTGGTGGTCCTCCACGGTGAGCAGACAGCCGGTCTCCTCGGCGGCCAGCCGCAGGGTGTGCCGGTCGACGGGCTTGACGGAGTACAGATCGACGACCCGGACCGCGATGTCCTCGCCCGCCAGCTGGTCGGCGGCGGCCAGCGCCTCGGGCACGGTGACGCCCGCGGCCACCACGGTGATCCGGTCCGCGGCGGAGGAACGCAGCACCTTGCTGCCGCCGATCGGGAAGTCCTCGTCCGGGTCGTAGACGACCGGGCCCGCGCCGCGCGAGGTGCGCAGATAGCGGACGCCGGGCAGCCCGGCCATGGCGGCGACCAGCTTCGCGGTCTGGTTGGCGTCGCACGGGTACAGCACGGTCGAGCCGTACACGGTCCGGAACATCGCCAGGTCCTCCAGGCCCATCTGGGAGGGCCCGTCCTGGCCGATCGAGACGCCCGCGTGCGAGCCGATCAGATTGATGCCGGAGCCGCTGATCGACGCCATGCGCACGAAGTCGAAGGCGCGCGTGAAGAATGCCGCGAACGTCGAGGCGAACGGCACCCAGCTGCGCGCCGCCATGCCCACCGCGGCGGCGATCAGCTGCTGTTCGGCGATGTAGCACTCGAAGAACCGGTCGGGGTGCGCCTTGGCGAAGAACTCGGTACGGGTGGAGTCACCGACCTCGCCGTCCAGGGCGACGACGTCCCCGCGGGCGGTGCCCAGTGCGGCGAGCGCCTCGCCGAACGCGTCCCGGGTGGCGACCCGGTCGCCCCGCGCGTACCGGGGCAGCTCCAGGACCTCCGTCGGGACGAAGCGCGTGGGGCGGGCGGTGCGCGGCTCGTGCACCTGTACCCGCAGGTCGCGCTGGCCGCCCAGCTCGGCGACGGCCTCCTCCGGGTCGGGCAGCGGCTTGCCGTGCAGACCCTCGCGGTCCTGGACGGAGGCGACGCCCTTGCCCTTGAGGGTGCGGGCGAGGATCACGGTGGGCTGTCCGCTGGTGGACTCGGCCTCGGTGAAGGCTCGGTCGACAGCCTCGACGTCGTGGCCGTCGATCTCCACCGTGTGCCAGCCGAAGGCACGGAACCGGCGGGCGTACGCGTCGAGGTCGTGGCCGTGCCGGGTCGGGCCGCGCTGGCCGAGCCGGTTGACGTCCACGATCAGCGTGAGGTTGTCCAGGTGCTCGTACGCCGCGTGTTCCGCGGCCTCCCAGATGGAGCCCTCGGCGAGTTCGCTGTCCCCGCACAGCACCCAGACGCGGTAGCCGGTGCGGTCCAGCCGCTTGCCGGCCAGCGCGATGCCGACGCCCACCGGCAGCCCCTGGCCGAGCGAACCGGTGGCCGTCTCCACCCACGGCAGCCGCCGCGGGGTGGGGTGGCCCTCCAGTCGGCTGCCGAGCGAGCGGAAGGTCAGCAGTTCGGCGTCGTCGACGAAGCCGGCCGCCTTGTACGCGGCGTACAGCAGGGGCGAGGCGTGTCCCTTGGACAGCACGAAGCGGTCGTTGGCGGGATGGGCGGGGCGCTCGAAGTCGTAGTGCAGATGGCGGTCGAGCAGCACCGCCATCAGCTCCGCGGCGGACATCGACGAGGTGGGGTGCCCGGAGTCGGCCGCGGCGGCGGCGCGCACGCTGTCCACCCTCAGCTGCTGGGCCAGCTCGGTGAGTTCTGCGGTGTTCATGGGGCTCCTTCGGTGGGGGTGTCGGGGCCGGGAGGGCTCCCGGTGCTCGGCGCGGGTCCGCCCGGCACCCGGGCCAGTTCGGGGGAAGACGTGTCCAGCGGCACCGACCAGGAGCGCACCAGCCCCAACTGGACGGCCTGCGGTGGCAGTACGGTGTCCAGGAGCCAGTCGGCCGCGACCCGGACCCGGTTGCCGGGCATCGCCGCCAGGTGGTATCCGCGGGTGACCGCCGCGGCCGGCAGGCCGGAGAGCGGCAGGCCGAGCGGGTCGGCGGCGGCCCGGGTCCCGCCGAGGTCCACGACGAAACCCAGGTCGCGATGGCGGTAGGGGCGGCGCTGTCCGACACCGAGCGAGGCGGCCACGTTGTCGGCGGCGACCGCGCCCTGCCGCCAGGCGTGCTGCGCCGTCATCGGCGTGAGCCGACCGGGCCGCTCCAGGTCGGGCACCGCTGCCGCGTCGCCGCACGCGAAGACCTCGGGCTGCCCGGGCACCTGAAGATAGGGGTCGACGATCAGCCGGCCGCGCTCCAGTGGGCGGCCGACGTCCCTGACCAGCGGATCGGGCCGGACGCCGACGCACCACACCAGCGTGCGGGTCTCGACGAACTCGCCGTCGGTGAGCCGGACCCCCTCGTGGGTGGCCTCCTGCACCGAGGTACCCATGCGGATGTCCACACCCCGCCGGCGCAGCACGCGGTCGGCGGTGCGCGACAGGTGCTCGTCCAGTTCGGGCAGCACCCGCGGCGCGACGTCCAGCAGCAGCCAGCGGGGCCGCACCCCGTCGGGCAGTGTCTGCCTGCGGGCCAGTTCCGCGGTGGACCGCTGCATGTGCGCGGCCACCTCCGTGCCGGTGTAGCCGGCACCGACCACGACGAACGTGCAGCGTGCCGCGGCGCCGCGCGGGTCGTCGTCGGCGGCCAGCTCCAGCTGGCGGGTGACGTGGTCACGCAGGTACAGCGCCTCGGGCAGACCGCGGAAACCGTGCGCGTACTCGGCGACACCGGGGACCGGCAGCAGTTTGTTGACGCTGCCGACGGCGAGCACGAGCCGGTCGTAGCCGAGGGTGGCCGTCCGGCCCTCGGGGTCGGTGTAGTGCACGGACCGCGCGTCGAGGTCGATGCGGTCCGCGACGCCGAGCACCAGGCGCACGCCGCGCAGGGTGCGGGTGAGCGAGACGGTGACGCGGCGCGGCTCCAGGGTGCCCGCGGAGACCTGGGGCAGCAGGGGCAGGTACAGGAAGTAGTCGGTCGCGTTCAGCAGGGTGACGTCGGCCTGCTGTCCGGTGCGCCGGGACAGCGTGCGGGCCGCACGGTACCCGGCGAATCCGGCGCCGACGATCACGATGCGGGGTCGGCTCACGGTGGCCTCCAGCGGTGCGACGGGTCCGAGCCCTCCGCGTCCCCCCGAGCGCCGCACTCAAAACGGGAAATCTCCGACCGACGGGGCGGTGATCGCGACGCCCGCCGGACCCGGCCGGGTGCGCTCGCCCGACGGACACCGCCCGACCGGCGACGCTCCGCGGACACCGCCCGACAGACACCGGGCGGCCGACGTCCCGCCAGGGACACCATCCGACGGACGCCGGCGGACGGGCGGCCCGGCGCGGACACCGTCCGACGGGCCCGGGTCGGCGGGACGTCCTGCGGACGACCCGGCCGGGTACGGTGAGTGATCGGAGGAAGCGATCTCATCGGCCGGGCGGCCCAACTAGGCTCGTGGCCATGGAGATTCTGGGCGCCTCACTGCGTATCTGCGTCGACGACCTCGACACCGCGATCCCCTTCTACGAACGCCTCGCGGGCGGCAGGGCCATGCGGTCCGCAAGCGGTGGCGTCCAGGTCGCCGCGGTCGGTTCCTTCCTCCTGATGAGCGGCCCCGAGGCCGAGCTGGAGCTGCTGCGCAAGGTGACCGCGACCATCGCCGTCAAGGACGTGGACGAGGCCCACCGGCTGCTCACGGACCTCGGCGCGCACGTCCTGGCGGGTCCGGTGCCGACACCGGCGGGCCGCACTCTGCTCGCGATGCACCCCGACGGTTCGGTGTTCGAGTACGTCGACCACCGGAGCTGACCCGACCACCGGAGCCGACCCGACCGCCCCGCCGTTCGTGCCGCCGCCGGCGGCTCAGGGCGTGGCGGGCCGCATGCGGAAGTCGTAGCGGGCGGGCAGCGGCTCGTCGGCGAGGCGGGACCACAGCACACCGATGGTCTCCGCACCCTCCCTCAGGTCGGCCACCTCGAAGCCCTCGTCGAAGACGGCGCGGGCCTCGGCGGGCCGCCCCTCGGCGAGCAGCAGCCCGGCCTCCAGGAGCCGGAACCGGCCGCGCCGCCGGATCGCCGGGTACAGCCGCCGCCACACGGCACGCGCCTCGGCGACGCGCCCGGCCGCCAGCATCGCCTCCAGGGCCTCACGGCCGAGCGCGGCGGTGGCGGCGGTCCACGACGGACCGTCGTCGCGCCGCTCCCGGCACAGGTCGTCGAAGGCATCGGCGTACCGGTCGGCGGCCCGCGCGTGGTGGCCGGACTCCTGGTCGGCGACGGCGAGGCAGCGCAGCAGCGGCCAGCCGGAGGGAGCGAGCGGCAGGGCCCGCTCCCAGCTGCGCACCGCCTGCGCCCGGTCGCCGGCGTGCCACTGGGCGATGCCGAGGTGGTACTCGCTGAGCGGGGTGGCGGGCGCGCTCTCCAGCAGCTCCCGCCAGTGCGCGGCGACGAGGGTGGGGTGCGGTGGCCGTACCCGCCGCGGCTCGGGGAAGGAGCCGGTGCGCAGCAGGTCCAGCCAGGGTGCCTGGGCCTCGCCGAGGGTGGACTCGTCGAAGGGCGTGCCGGGCAGCTTCCACCCGCCGCAGAGCACTTCGAGCGCGCCCCAGCCGGAGCCGGTGGCCAGGATCTCGCCGGGCGCGGTGTCGGCGCACGGCTTCCAGGCGGCGTAGGCGGCTTCGACGTCGGCCCGTGGCAACAGCGTCTCCAGCCGTTCCGCCGCGCCGCCGGTCACCGCGGGCCACGCCCCGTCGGACGGCGCGTCCAGCGGTCCGTACGCCTCCAGCCAGGACACCTCGCCCGCCGCCTCCAGCCGGACGTGTTCCAGCTGGGTGCGGGCGAGCCCGGCCTGGATCTCGCAGTAGCCGCCGGTGCCGGGTTCGGTCAGCCACCGCTGCCAGCGGCGGCCACCGGGCTGGGTGCCCCACACGAACAGCTTGCGCCCGCGCAGCACGTCGGTCGACGTCTGCACCAGCCCGTGCCCGTCGGCGTCGAGCGCGGCGATCCAGCGGCGGCGGCCGTCCGGGACCTCGTAGAAGAAGTCGGCGGCGTGCGCGCTGTTCAGCGGGTACGTCCGGTCGGTCCCCTCGTACGACGGCACCGGCACCCGGCGCAGGCGGCGCTCGTAGCCGAAGTACCAGGCTTCGTCGGCGGGGGCGAGGACCCGGCACTCCTCGGGCACGGCGATGTTGGACCACCAGTAGAGGGGCGCGGGCCGCTCGTGCGGGTTGCGGACGCGCACGCCGACGTACAGGAAGTCGGAGCCGTCCGGCAGCCACAGGTCCACCTGGAAGGGCAGGTCGCGCAGCCGCTCCCATTCCCACAGCCGCAGCATCTCCCCGCCGTCGGGGGCGGCGACCCGGGCGGCGTGCAGGGGCGCGCAGGACAGGGTCGTGTGGCCGGTGGCGCCGATGTTCCACTCGATGCCGCCGGAGTACCAGGCGTCGTTGAGGGCGAAGTTGGCGGGCTGGAACACCGGGTTGCGGTAGAGGAGTTCACGGCCGGTCGGCAGGTGGACCAGGGAGGCGACGCGGCCGCCGAGGCCGGGCAGGACGGTGGCGCGCAGCCGGTCGTTCTCGATCACGAGCGCGTCGATCCCGCGCGGTGCGCGCGCCCGGTCGTAGCCGTCCCTGACGTGGACCGGCAGCAGGCTGTGCAGCGGCTCGTAGCCGATCTGCCCGGCCATGTCGCGGGGCATCTCGTCGCGGTCCCGGTCCTCGATGCGGTGCATCTCGTCGAGGGGGCGCAGCGGGGGCAGCGGGTTGTCCTCGCCGAGTTCCGCGGCGGGCAGCCTCAGTACCTCACGTCGGATCGTCGTCACGATCACCATGGAACCGGGCCGGGCGCGAGCCGACCAGGGGCGGTGCCGGTCAGGATTGCGCAAAGGCGGCGGGCGGGGCACCCGGCCGGGTCGTGCGGGTCGGTGCCGCAGCCGGTGGCGTGGCAGCCGACGCACCAGCGGGGAGACCGGCCTCGGGCGCGGCGGCGTGACGGGTTCGCCGGGGCCGCGGCCGGGCACGGTTGCGGACGCGGGCCGCCCGGGTCACCGGGGGCGTCGGCCACCGTGAAATTCCGCCTGCGATGGGTCCTCGCCGACGTAGAGTCAGCCGTCCATCGGATCGTGCGAAGAACGGAACGGCACATGAGTGAGCGGCACACCTACCGGGTCATCGTCCGGGGCACCTGGGCGGAGCTGACCGAGCAGGCCCGGGACCGGCTGCTGGCCGAGGCCGCGGAGCACGGGATGACGAGCATGCGGTTCACCGAGGAGGGGTCGCTGTCGTACGAGGCACGGCCGCTGAAGCACTTCTCGTTGCGGTACGTGGTGGTGTCGGACGCAGCCGACGGGGAGGAGATGGCGGCGGCGCTCGCGGAGGAGCGCGCCGAGGCCCACCTGACCGGGCTCGGTTACGGGTTCACGGGTCTGAAGTCGACCGTCACGGACCTGGACACCATGAAGGTCAACCGGAAGCCCGCGTCTCGGCGGTGATCGCCCAGCGCTCGTGGTCCCGCCAGCCCCCGTCGATGAAGATCATCTTCGGTGAGAAGCCCTCCAGGCGGAAGCCGGCGCCGCGGGCGAGGGCGATGGAGGCGGCGTTGCCCGGCTGGACGTTGATCTCCAGCCGGTGCAGCCGCAGCGGCCCGAACGCGTACCCGATCACGAGGTCGAGCCCTTCGCGCATCAGCCCGCGCCCGGCCGCGTGCGCGAAGGCGCCGTAGCCGAGGGCGCCGCACTGGAAGCCGCCCTCGACGATGTTGTTCACGTTGATGAAGCCGGCGATGTCCCCGCCGTCCCGCTCGCAGACCAGGAATCCGGCTCTGGTCGGGTCCTCGATCAGCACGCTCGCGTACGCGGCGTAGGCGGCGTCGGTGAGCGGCGGGAACAGCCAGGGATGGTGCAGGTCCTTGCTCTCCCGGGCGCGGGTGGTGAACTCCGGCCCGTCACCGTAGGTGAAGTGCCGTATGCCCACCCGGGGCCCCTCGGCGAGAAAACGAGACACGGTATGCGGCATCCAGCCACCCTACGCCGTCGCAGGCCACCGGGGTCCGGGCTCCGGGCTCCGGGCTCCGGGCTCCGGGCTCCGGGCTCCGGGCTCCGACGACGGTCGCCGGCCCGGGTGAGGGATGTCCCGCTCAGCGCGCCGCCCGGCCGTCCACGGCGGTCAGCACAGGGCCGGTTCGTCGAGCGTCAGGGTGCCCGCGTCGGCGTCCAGTTCGGCCGCCACGCCGAACGGCACCGTCAGCGCCCCGTCGCAGTGGCCGAATCCGATCTCCTCCAGGACGGGGACGCCGAGATCGCCGAGGCGGTCGGCGAACACCGCGCGCAGTTCCTCGTAGGGACCGCACTTGACCCAGGACCCGAGCCCGACGCCCGCCACGCCGTCCAGGCGGCCGGCGCGCAGGAGCTGGGTCAGCAGCCGGTCGACGCGGTACGGCGACTCGCCCACGTCCTCCAGCAGCACCAGCCCGCCCCGGGCGACCGGCGGGGCGAACGGTGTGCCGAGGTCGGTGGCGAGCAGGCTCAGGCAGCCGCCCAGAGTGATCCCGCGGGCCCGGCCCGGTACCAGCGCCGGGCCCCCGGCGGCGATGGTGCGGACCGTCTCCGGGGCGAACAGGGTCGCCCGCAGATGCTCCTGCGCCCGTGTGTTCTTGATGAAGTCGATGCCCGCCACGGCCGGCCCGTACAGCGTGACCAGGCCCAGCCGGTCGGCGAAGGCCCGGTGCAGCACGGTGGTGTCGCTGAAACCGACCAGCACCTTCGGGCCAGCCGCCCGCAGCGCGTCCCAGTCGAGCAGGTCGACCATGCGCTGGGCGCCGTAGCCGCCGCGGGCGCACAGCACCGCCGCCACGTCCGGATCGCACCAGGCCCGCTGGAGGTCGGCGGCCCGGTCGGCGTCCGTGCCCGCCAGATGGCCCAGCTCGGCGTGCCGGTCCCGCGCGTGGGGCTGCACGACCGGGTCGAGGTCCCAGCCGCGCAGGACGTCGAGCCCCGCCTCCAGACGGTCCTCTGCCAGCGGCCCGCTCGGGGCGACCACCGCGACCCGCGCCCCGGGGGCGAGCCGCGGCGGCCGGACGAGTTCTCTCATGTATGCAGCTCCAGCTTGCGGATCCCCGGCACGTCCAGCCCGAACACCTGGGCGTACAGGGAGAGTTCGGCTTCCAGGGCGCGCACCATCGTCTCCGCCCTGCGGAAGCCGTGTCCCTCCCCCTCGAAGGTGAGGTAGGCGTGCGGCACCCCGCGCCCCGCGATCCGGGCGAGGAAGCGCTCGCACTGTACGGGCGGGCAGATCACGTCGTCCAGGCCCTGGAGCAGCAGGAAGGGCGCGGAGACCTTGTCGGCGTGCTCGGACGGCGACCGGTCCGCGTACCGCTCGGGGACCTCGGCGAGCGGTCCGACCAGACCCTCCAGGTACCGCGACTCGAAGTCGTGGGTCTCCCCGGTGCCCCAGCCGGTGAGGTCGAGGATCGGGTAGAGGATCGTGCCGCACCCGTAGACGTCGGTGCTCGCCAGGGAGGCCGCGCTGGTCCAGCCGCCCGCACTGCCGCCGCGGATCGCGAGCCGGTCGCGGTCGGCGGTGCCCTCCTCGGCGAGGGCCAGCGCGACGGCGGCGCAGTCCTCGACGTCGACGACGCCCCACTGCTCGCGCAGCCGGTCGCGGTACTCGCGGCCGTATCCGGTCGAGCCGCCGTAGTTGACCTCGGCGACGCCGATGCCCCGGGAGGTGAAGTACGCGATCTCCAGGTCCAGTACCAGCGAAGCCCGGCCGGTGGGGCCGCCGTGCGCCCAGACGACGTACGGCGCCGGCCGGCCGGCGGGCGCCTCGACGCCGGGGTGGTGGGGCGGGTACACGTGGGCGTGCACGTCGCGTCCGCCGGGGCCGGTGAAGGTACGCACCTGCGGCTCGGGGTAGTAGGCCGGGTCGACCGGATCGGTGTGCCGGGCGGCGACGGCCCGGGCCCGGCCGGTCCCGGCCGCCAGCTCGACGATCTCGTACCCGCTGCGCGGGCCGGCGCCGACGGTGACGACCCGGTCGCCGTGCGCGGCGAGCGTCGCCTCGAACTCCGACCAGGGCCCGGCGGCGTCGGTGATCTCGCCGGTCCGCGGGTCGAGCACCCCGAGGGCCTTGGCGCCACGGCCGTGCACGACCGCGATCAGCCCGTTGTCCAGCGGGGCGAACCAGCGGTGGCCGAGCTTCCACAGCGGCCCGCCGAACTCCTCCTCGCGCGGGCACAGCGGGGTGCCGTCGCGGTACAGGTTCCACCAGCCGCTGCGGTCGCTCGCGTACAGCAGGCTCCCGTCGGCCGCCCAGTCGGCCTGGGCGACGGACTCCGCCGGTCCGCCGGCCACCGTCCGCGCCCCGCGCAGGGTGCCGTCCGCCGTGACGTCCGCGACGATCAGCTCCGTGCCGTCCCAGGGCATGCGCGGGTGGTCCCAGGCCAGCCAGGCGGCACGGCGGCCGTCCGGGGAGAGCCGCGGGCCGGTCACGAACCGGTGCCGCTCGGCGGTGAGTTCGCGTACGGCGCCGCGGTCCTCGGCGGCCGAGCCGTCCAGCGGCACGGCCGCCGCGACGCGCCGCAGGTCGCCGGGCCCCTCGCCGGTGAACTCCTCCAGCACGCACCACGCTTCGCCGCGTTCCAGGTCGATCCGCGGCTCGGCCCAGCGCAGTCCGCCGCCCACCGCCGAGACCGGTGTCAGCGGCCGCGGCTCGCTCCCCGGTTCGTAGCGGTACAGGCGCTGGTCGGCGAAGTTCACGAACACCACGAGCGGCCCGTCCGCCGACATCACGCCGGCCCAGGGCAGGCCGCCGTACTCGATGACGCGGCTGCGCACGTTCCAGGGCGCGGGCAGCAGCGACTCCTCCGTGCCGTCCGCGCCCGCCCGCGTCGGCGCCGCATGCCCCGCCTCCGGGCCACGCCGCCGCACCAGGGTCCGGCGCCCGCCCTCGGCGGGCCGCGGCTCCGTCCACCAGACCTCGTCGCCCACGAAGCCCACCCACTCCGGGTGGCCGTCGTGCGCGGCGGCCAGGGCCGCGTCGATGGGCGAGGGCCAGGAGCCGTACGCCATGGTCGTCATGTGATCCCCCATCGTCATGCCGTCCGCAGGAAGCGGTCGAGGACCCGGACGCCGAAGTGCAGCGCCTCGACCGGCACCCGCTCGTCGACCCCGTGGAACATGGCCTGGTAGTCGTAGCCCTCGGGGAGCTTCAGCGGGGTGAAGCCGTAGCCGGTGATGCCGAGCCGGGAGAACTGCTTGGCGTCCGTGCCGCCCGACATGCAGAACGGCACCACGTGCCCCTCGGGTGCGAACTCCTCGATGGCGGCCCGCATCCCGGCGAACGTCGGCGAGTCGACCGGCGCCTGGAGGGCGACCTCCCGGTGGTGGAACTCCCAGTCCACGTCCGGCCCGGTCAGCCGGTCCAGGGTGGCGCGGAACTCGTCCTCGCCGTCCGGCAGGTACCGCCCGTCGACGTAGGCGACGGCCTGCCCCGGGATCACGTTCACCTTGTAGCCCGCGTCCAGCATGGTCGGGTTGGCGCTGTTGCGGACGGTCGCCTCCACCAGCTTGGCGGCCGGGCCGAGCTTCGTCAGCAGCCCGTCCACGCCGTCGGGGCCGTCGAGGTCGGCGTCGATGCCGTACAGGGCGGCGAGTTCGGTGAGCGCGGCGCGCACGGTCGGGGTGAGCCGCAGCGGCCACTCATGGTCGCCGATGCGGGTGACCGCGGCGGCCAGCCGGCTCACCGCGTTCTCCCGGTTGACCTTGGAGCCGTGCCCGGCCCGGCCGTGCGCGGTCAGTTTCAGCCAGCCCGTGCCGCGCTCACCGGCGGCGATCGGGTAGATCTGGCGGCCGGTGCCGTCGTGGAAGGTGTACGCGCCCGACTCGCTGACGCCCTCGGTGCACCCCTCGAAGAGGTGGGCGTGCCGGTCGGCGAGGAACCCGGAGCCGTCCTCGGCGCTGTCCTCCTCGTCAGCGGTGAAGGCGATGACGACATCGCGCCGCGGGCGCACGCCCTCCCGTGCCCAGGACCGGACCACCGCGAGGATCATCGCGTCCATGTTCTTCATGTCGACCGCGCCCCGGCCCCAGACGACCCCGTCGCGGATCTCGCCGGAGAAGGGGTGCACGCTCCACTCCTCGGCCTGTGCCGGGACGACGTCCAGATGACCGTGGACGAGCAGGGCCGGGGCCGACGGGTCGGTGCCCGCGACACGGGCGACGACGTTCGTCCGTCCCGGGGTGCGTTCGAGGAGGGCGGGTGCGAGGCCGGCGCCCGCCAGCTGCTCGGCCGCGTACTCGGCGGCGGGCCGTTCCCGGCAGTCACCGCCGCCCCGGTTGGTGGTGTCGATCCGGATCAGGTCGGAGGTGAACCGGACGACCTCGTCCAGTGCGCGCCGGTCAGCCATACTGTTCCTCCACCGCGGCCGAGACGATGGTGGTGACCGCCTTGAAGCTGCGGATCCCCTCGTACATGGTGTCGCTGGTGTACGCCACCTTCCGCTCCCCGGTCCGCTCGACGCCCGGCACCACGGTGGCGGCCTGTGCCAGGTGCTCGGCGTCGAACTCCAGCGCGATGGTGAACGGGCCGCCGCGGACCGGATCGTGGCGCACCGCGAGTGCGGCGGCCTCCTTGGCCGCGGCGTGGATGTCGGCGGCGGTCCTGGCCGGTGTACGGCACACGGCCGCGTACCGCGACACGTGGTCCTTCACGGCGACCTTGAGCGCCTGCGGCGCGTAGCCGAGCGCGTCCTCGCAGGCCACGTCGTCGCCGGTGACGAGGACCACGGGCACCCCGTACTCGGCGACGACATGGGCGTTGAGGAGTCCCTCGCTGGCCCGTTCGCCGTTCAGCCACACCCCGGTGATGGAGTTGGCGAGGTAGGTGTGGGCGAGGACGCCCTCCATGCCGGCGCCCGCGTGGTAGCCGACGAAGGCGACGCCGTCCACGTCCCCGTGCTGCACGCCCTCCACCATGGACAGTGACTTGTGCCGTCCGGTGAGCATCTGGGCGCGTTCGTCGAGCCGCTCCAGGAGCAGGTTACGCATGGTCCAGTGGGCCTCGTTGACGAGGACCTCGTCGGCCCCGCCGTCCAGGAAGCCGCGTACCGCGGCGTCGACGTCGGAGGTGAACATCGACCGGCACCGCTCCCACTGCGGTGTCCCCGGCAGCACGTCGGCCGGCCAGGTGACGCCGGTGGCGCCCTCCATGTCCGCACTGATGAGGATCTTCATGCCGCGCACGTTACGCGGTACGGCGCCTACCGGCCATGATCAGCGGCAGAAAACCGTCGGACCCGCCGGAGCGGAGGGTCTTCACCCCGGGCGGGAACATTCCGGGTCCGGCCGGCGCTGTCCTCCATACCCGGTCGGGTACCGCGACGTACTCCATGGGGAGCGACGACGGCGAGGAAGGGCGTGGGAGTGATGACTGGTCAGGAGCTGTCCGGCCGGGGCGAGGGCGTGTCCCTCGTGACGTGCTGCGGCCGGCGGATCGCCGTGAAGTGCTTCACGCTGGCCACACCGGAGAATCCCATCAGCCGGGTCACCCTGGACGTCGGCAAGGACCGGGACGGCGAGCCGGGCACCTGGGCCTCGCTGACCGCCGACGAGGCCCGCGGCCTGGCCCACCTGCTGCTCGCCGAGGCAGCCCGCGCGGAGCGGTCCGGCCGGTGAGACACCGCGGGACCGGCCGGAGCGCGGGTGACGCACCCGAGGGGCAACCGGACCAAGGGTGACGCACCCGAGGAGCAGCCGGACCACGGGTGACGCACCCGGGGACCGGCCGGACCAGGGGCGGGGGCCGGGCCCCTGGGCGGTCGGAACCGGCCGACGCGGGCCACGCTCCCCCGGTCCGCCGGAACAGACCGGCGATCGGCCGGCGAGGGTCAGCCGGCCGCTCCGGCCACCAGCCACTTCGACGGCAGTTCGATGCGTCCGCCGTCCGGCGCGGACTCGGTCGTGACCAGCGGCAGTTCGCCGCTCGCCAGGACCGTGAGCCCCGCCGACCGCAGGTATGCGGGCACCGCGTCGTCGGCCACCGCACCGGGCGCTATGCCGTGGCGGAAGATCGGGACGATCTTGGCGGGCGGGCCCGCCGGGCCCTGGGCCAGGCTCCGCAGGACCCCGCCGGCGGCCTCGGACGGTTCGACCAGGAAGGCGCGGCCGCGCGCGCCCACCAGGGTGGCTATCCCGTCCGCCAGCGGTTGCCGGTCGTCGGGTTCCGCCTGGTGCAGCACGCCCCGCATATAGACGTTCGCGTCGCCGAGTTCCCCGTGCAGCGTCTCGGCCTCGCTCTTGTCGACGGCGTTCAACTGCCGGTACGTCGCCCGGCCCGCGGGGTCGGCGTGCCGGGCGTGGGCCAGGGCCGCCTCGGCTATGTCCACGCCCAGGACCCGCGGGAACCGCCCGCCGAGGAACCGGGACTGGGTGCCGTTGCCGCAGCCGAGGTCGACCAGCGGCAGAGCGGGGTCGGTCAGGTGCGGGGCGAACAGGTCGAGGTGGACCGCGGCGGTCAGCGCCGGATCCGCGTCCCAGAACACCGCGCCCGGCTCGTCGGGCGCCTCGCGCCAGAACCCCTCCCAGGCCGCCCGGTACCGACTCGTCACGCTCATGCCCAACTCCCCAGGATGCGACGCCTGTCCGCCAGAAGTGGCGGGTTCGTACGGTCTATCGCGTGCGGGTCCCGGCGACAAGCGCGTGGCGCGTTCCTACACCACGCACCTGTTTCTCGTACGCCGTCGTGCGACCCCCACACCCGCGCACGCCCCTGAACCATCCCGGGGCTTTCCCCGGGCTTTCCCTGAAGTCGTCCCTTGACCTGCCGCTGACCCGTTGTGAACTGCCGCCGAGCCGTCCCCGGACGGTCAGCCCGGACGGTCAGCGGCGTCGTGCCGTCAGTTCGAACCAGACAGTCTTCCCGGCGTTCGTACGGCTCGTGCCCCACTCCCGGGCCAGCGTGCTCACCACGCGCAGCCCGCGCCCCGACTCGTCCTGGGGCCCGGCGCTCAGCAGGGTCGGCAGGGTGTGATCGTCGTCGTCCACCTCGCACAGCAGGGTTTCGCCCCGCACCAGCCGCAGCTGGACCGGGCGGCTGTGCGAATGCCGTACGGCGTTGGTGACCAGTTCACTGACCAGCAGCTCCGCGCTGCCGGCGAGCCGGGACAGGCCCCACTCGTGCAGTTGCTCGCCCACCGCGGCGCGGGCCCGGCCGACCTCCGCCGGGTCGAGGCCGAGCCGCCACTCGGCGACGTCCTCCGGTCCGATGCCGTTGAGGCGGGCCATCAGCAGGGCCACGTCGTCCTTGCGGCCGCCGTGCGTGTTGAGGGCGCGGATGATCGTGTCGCAGGCGTCGTCCATGGAGGCGGCCGGGTGGGCCGCGGACTCACAGAGCGTCGCGAGACCGACGCCGATGTCCTCGCCGCGCACCTCCACGAGCCCGTCGGTGCACATCACCAGCCGGTCCCCGGGCGCCACCGGCACCCGCACCGCCTCGAAGGGCACGCCGCCGACGCCGATGGGGGCGCCGGTGGGCAGGTCGAGCAGTTCGCTGCGGCCGTCCGCCCGTACCAGCACGGGCGGGATGTGGCCCGCGTTGGCGATCAGCAGCTCGCTCTCGATCGGGTCGTAGACGGCGTACAGGCAAGTCGCCAAGTAGGTGTCGCCGAGCCGCTGGGCGAGGTCGTCGAGGTTGCGCAGCAGTTGGGCCGGTGGCAGGTCGAGGGCGGCCATGGTCTGTACGGCGGTCCGCAGCTGGCCCATCATCGCCGCCGAGTTCAGGCCATGGCCCATGACGTCACCGACGACGAGCGCGGTGCGGGCGCCGGGCAGCTTGACGGAGTCGAACCAGTCGCCGCCGACCCGGCCGAGCAGGGTGCCGGGCAGATAGCGGGTGGCGATGTCGCAGCCCGCCATGCGCGGCGGGATGTGCGGCAGCATGCTGTCCTGGAGGGTCTCGGCGACGCTCTCCTGGTAGGTGTACATGCGTGCGTTGTCGAGCACGAGGCCCGCGCGGGCGGCGAGTTCCGCGCCGGTGACCCGGTCCATGTCGTTGAACTCGACGCGCTCGGGGTGGCGCAGCAGGATCATGAAGCCGAGGACGACGTGGCGTGCCTTCAGCGGCACCACCAGCATGGAGCGGCGGCTGATGAGCGGCCGGATGTCGCGCTTCTCGAACTGCGAGGCGATGGCGTGCCCCAGCTCCTCGCTGATGCGCGGTACCAGGACGGGCTCGCCGGTGGTCATGCACTGGAAGAACGGGGTGTGCGCCGGGAACGGCATGGCCTCGCCGACCGGGACGACGTCGTCCCAGCGACCGGGTTCGTCGGTGTGCTCCAGGGCGACCCGGTGCCACATGGTGGTGGTGTCCGGCACACCGTCGGGAAAGCCCTCGCCGGCGACGACCTGTTCGCGCAGATAGGTGCCGGCGACGTCGGTGAAGCGCGGTACGACGGCCTTGCTGACCTCGATGATGGTCCGGGAGAGGTCGAGGGAGGTGCCGATGCGTCCGCTGACCTCGTTGAGGAATTCGAGGCGTTCACGGACGGCCGCGAACTCCAGGTCCTCGCCGTCCTCGTCGGTGAGGTCCTCCGGTACCGGCAGGCCCTGCGCCGCGACCCGGGCCGCCCGCGCGCGGCGGGCCAGGCGCTCGGTCCGCCGGGCCACGCCCCAGTCCGGGGTCACCGGCACCCGGTCGTTCTGGCTGAACTCCAGGACGGGATAGCCCAGTTCGAGGATCTGCGCGACGATGCGGGCGCCCTCCCCGACGCTCATGCTGGGCAGGATCTCGGGCAGCCGGCGGGCCAGGTCGTCGGCGCCGGGGAAGTCGGTGTGCAGGGCGAAGCCGGGGGCGATCCGCTCGAACGCCGCCGTCGGACGCGGGTCGTCCGGGTCGCCCGGGTGCAGCCGGTCCGCGTCGGCGGCCAGCACCAGCAGCCGCTCGTCGCCCGGACCGACCAGCGGGTACGCCCACCACACCACGTCCACCCGGCCACGGGCGGGGTCCCGGTCGCGGTCCGGCACGGTCAGCCGGGCACGGCCCGCCGCCGGGTAGTTCAGCCGTCCGTCGAGGGAGGATCCGAGGTCGGGTCCGAGGTCGTCATAGGCCGCGTACGCCCCGTACGGAGTGATCGCGTCGTCGTCGGGGAGCGCTCCCGAGACGGGCAGCAGGTCGAGCACGGGCCGGCCGACGGCCTCGTCCTTGGCGGCGCCGAACAGCCGGCGTGCGCCGGTGCTCCAGTGGGACACCAGGCCGTCGCGGTCGACGACGATCACGGCGAGCGGGATGCGGCCCGCCGCGCCGTCACCAGCCCCGCGGCTGGGAGGTCTGTCCCTCTCGCTGCCACGGTCCATGGCCCAGGCCCTTTCTCCCCACGGCTCCGCAAAGATCTGTGCCGCCCGCCCCTACCGTACGGCTACGTCCGGTCGCGATGTGTGCCAACGCCGGAATTGGCTCCGCATGATCGCTCCGGCTGGCCGGGCCGCGCTCCCGGGGGGCGCACACCGCGTTCGCGCCCCCCGGGAGCCGGGTCAGTCCTCGTGCCCCAACTGGAGGTCACGCTCGGTGCGCCCGCCGCCGGCGACCTGGAGGACGGTGGCCACCGGCGGGTACCCGGCGGCGATGACGGTGTACTCGCCGGAGGAGAGATCGACGAACCGGAACGTCCCGTCTGGGCCGGTGGTGAGGGTGTCCACGACGTTGCCGGCCGCGTCGAGGAGGGTCACGCGCGCGTCCTCGACGGCCCGTCCGCCGCCGGCCCGCACGGTGCCGCGCAGGACGGCGCCGCCCGCCAGCTCGACGTCCTGCCGGGTCTCCCGGGCCGCCTGCACGCTGACCGGCAGCGCCGCGGGCCGGAAGGCGGGCGCGCTGGCCGCCAGCGTGTACTCGCCGGCGACCAGTTCGGTGATCAGGTAGCCGCCCTCGCGCCCGCTGCGGGTGGTGGCGACGACCTCGCCGTGCACGTTGGTGAGGGTGACGGTGGCGTCCCGCACCGGGGAGCCGTCGGCGGTCAGCACGGCACCGGCGAGGCGCCCCGCGCCGCCGAGCACGACGTCGAGTTCGACCGGCCGTTCGCCGACGGTCACGGAGACGGCCTGCGGCTGGTGGCCGCCCGCGGCGGCGATCAGGACGTACGAGCCGACGCCCGGCGTGGACAGCGCGTACCGCCCGTCGTCGCCGCTCGCGCCCCGCCCGATCTGCTGTCCGGCCACGTCGATGAGGGTGAGGGCGGCGCGGGGCACCACGGTGCCGTCGGGGTGCTGCACGGTGCCGCAGACGGGGATCCCGGCGGCGTAGGGCGAACGGGCCTGCGGGATGGGAGCGGTCACCGGCGCGGTCTCCTGATCGGGGGCGGGGGCGTTGTGGGACACCAGGGGTTTCTCCTTGAGGAAGAAGGCGATGAGCAGGCCGAGCGCGAGCACCGGGACGAGATAGAGGAAGATCCGGGGCATCGCGTCGGCGTAGGCGCGGATGTAGGCGTCGCGCAGCGCCGCGGGCAGGGCGTGCACCAGCTGCGGGGTGAGCGACTCGGGGTCCGGCAGCTGCGTGCCGTCCCGCGCGGGCAGGCGGTCGCTCAGGGCGTCGCCGAGCCGGCCGGCGAAGAGGGTGCCGAAGACGGCGGCGCCGACGCTGCCGCCGATCTGCCGGAAGTAGTTGTTGGCGCTGGTCGCGGTCCCGAGGTCGGCGGGGCGCACGGAGTTCTGCACGGCCAGGACCAGGACGGGCATCACCATGCCGATGCCCGCGCCGAGGACGGCCATCCAGATGCTGTAGTGCAGCCGGGGGGTGTCGATCTCCAGCCGGGACAGCAGCCACATGCCGACCACCGACAGGACGCCGCCGAGGATGGGGTGGATCTTGTAGCGGCCGGTGTGGCTGATGAGCTGCCCGGAGATGATCGAGGCGCCGACGATGCCGCCCATCATGGGCAGCATCAGCAGGCCGGACTCGGTGGCGCTGGCCCCGTCGACCATCTGCAGGAAGGTCGGCAGGTAGCTGGCGGCGCCGAACAGGGCGACGCCGACGACCAGGCCGACCAGGCCGGTGACGTCGAAGACGGAGTCCCGGAACAGTCTGAGCGGGATGAGGGGTTCGGCGGCGAAGTGTTCGGCGACGAGGAAGAGGACGGTGGCCGCCGCCGCGCCCGCGCCGAGGCCGAGGATCTGGCGCGAGCCCCAGGCGTACTCGGTGCCGCCCCAGGTGGTCAGCAGCACCAGGCAGGTGGAGGCGACGGCGAGCAGCAGCGCGCCCAGCACGTCGAGCCGGGCGCGCACCCGCTGCTTGGGGAGTTTGAGGACGACGGTGATGACGGCCAGGGTGACCAGGCCGAAGGGCACGTTGAGGTAGAAGCACCAGCGCCAGGAGAGGTGGTCCGTGAAGTAGCCGCCGAGGAGCGGTCCGGCGACCGAGGCGAGGCCGAAGGCGGCGCCGATCAGGCCCATGAACCGGCCGCGTTCGCGGGGCGGCACGATGTCCGCGATGATCGCCTGCACGCCGATCATCAGCCCGCCGGCTCCGACGCCCTGGACGGCGCGGAAGGCGATCAGCTGGTCCATGCTCTGCGCCCGTCCGGCCAGCGCGGAGCCGAGGACGAAGACGAGGATGGCGAACTGGAAGACGGCCTTGCGGCCGAAGAGGTCGCCGAGCTTGCCGTAGATCGGCAGCCCCACGGTGGACGTGAGCAGATACGCGGTGATCGCCCAGGACATCTTGTCCAGGCCGTGCAGTTCTCCGACGATCTTCGGCAGCGCAGTGGCGACGATCATCTGCTCCAGGGCGGCGAGGAGCAGGGCGAGCATCAGCCCGAGGAAGACCAGCCGGATGCGGCTCCTGCTCAGCCCGGGGGCAGGGGCGGGCGCCGGGGCCACGGTCGCAGGTACCACAACCGACTCGACCCGTTCGTGCTCGACCCGCTCGTGCTCGACCCGTTCGTGCTCGACCCGTTCGTGCTCGACCGGCTCGTGCTCCACCGGGTCGTGCTCCATCAGAGTCGTCCCGCCCACGTACCGCTCCCCTCGTCGCGCTGCCACACAATTCCCGCGTGAGGCGACAACTGCGAGCAAGCGCGACGAGTTACGGAATCATGCCGGGCGGCCCGGAGATCCACTCGAACCGGTGAGGAGGCCAACGCCCCTTCACGGTCTGCTTCTTGGGTTACTTCTCGACCTCGGCGGCGAGCTTGGCGAGCATCGCGTCGTAGATCCGGCCCAGACCCTTGGGCGCGAAGGTCTTCTCGAAGAAGCCGCCGATGCCGCCGGCGCCGGTCCAGGTGGTGGTCGCCACGACCCGGGACCTGCCCTCGCCCGCCGGGGTGACCCGCCAGACGGTGACCATCGAGGAGTTGCGGTCCTTCTCGACCAGTTCGCCGTCGGTGGGCTCGGTGACCTCCAGGAGGCAGTCGCGGACGCGCTTGCTGGTGGCCTGGAGCTTCCAGTGGACGAGGGTGCCCTCGCCGTCGCCGCCCTCGCGCACCTCGTACTCGCTGAACTGCTCGGGCAGCATGTTCGCGCGCGTGCCGCGGTAGTCGGCGAGAGCGTCGAACACCGTCTCCGCGTCCGCCGCGACGACCCGCTCCGTAGTGGCCTCGACCTGCGCCATTGACTTCCTCCAGGACCTGAGTTCTCGGGATCGGGGCAAGCCAACCACCCCGGTCCCCGGCCACCAAATCGGGGTGCCGGAAGCGCTCGGAAACCACCCCCGCACGATCATGCGAACGAATGTTCTATTCTGGGGCCAGCGCTACCGAGGAGGCGTGATGCGCTGGGAGAACCTCACAGTGGAGCCGGCACAGCCCGTGCACGGCAGGGCCGACGCCGCCGCGGCGCTTGGGGTGACTCCTCGGTAGTCGGTCCACGACCGGCACGCAGTGACCATGGACTTCAGCCAGTCCTCATCCGGCTCCCGCTCGGAGAACGCAACGGACATACGCAGGTTGGCCACAGCGAAGGCATCGATCGCCCTCGGATCGGCCCGGCGCCATGCCGCCAACTGTGCCGCCCACTTCTCCGCGCTCGCGGGACTGTGGCCAGATGCGATGAGCTGGACAACCAGAAGCGCAGGGTCGATGAACCCGGCTCCTCTGGTCGGCCATGCCCAATCCAAGACCTTCACGCGCCGGCCCTGAACCATCATGTTGTCCGGATTGATGTCCGTGTAGAGCAGCGAGTCACCTTGGAACAGCTCAGCTTCCGAGGTGTCTGAGGCGAACCGATCCCACCGGGTTTCAGCCCAGTTTCGGGCAATCTCTGGAAGCGGCAGCCGGCCGACCTGCGCAAGTGCGTCCATGACCAAAGGAAGATCCGTCGAGTCAGGTGTGAAGTCCGCCGCTCGAGCCTCGACAACCTCGAAGCCCAGGATCAGCCAGTCTTCTGCTTCCACGTCCCACAACAGGGGCGGAGAGATGTGCCCAAGATAGGCGTTGATCTTCCTCTCCCTGACAAGAGACTTCCGCCGGCCACCGGGCCGATTGCGCATGGCCTTCACGAAGAAAGGACCCTTCGCGCAATCAACGATGGCCGTCAGGTCCGAACTATTCCCCTGTTCGGTCCGGCTGATCTCGGTAACCGGACCAGTGTAATCCTGGATCAGAGGAACGATTTCTGACGCTGGACTATCGGTGCGCATGTGCCTCTCAGTTCCTCGGAGTACATGAACTGCCCGGGAATCCGGGCGAGCACCCGTCGTCGTTGTCGTCCTCTTCTTCGTCGTCGTCACCACCGAAGGCGGGTGACACGGTGCCGCGTTCGAGGACAGCAGCGTTCGCGGCCAACATGGCAGGGCTGCTGAGGATATTGGCCAGGGCCGACGTCAGGACGTTGCCAGCGTCGAGCCAGCCCGAAAACACGCACGGGCTCACTGTACGGTCTGGGCTGATCGGCGCTCGGTTCACACCACACCGGCCGCAAAGACCGGCCACGTCCGGCGCATCGCCGTTGCTGCCACGGCCGAAGGGGCGCACACGGTCACTGCGGATACGCTGGACGCCAATGGCTCGCAGTTCGTTTACGGTCTCCGTGATGTCCTGGTCCGGCTGACTCCGGACCATCGATACCCGGATCGGGACCCCGGCCTTCACGGCCCATTCGATGTTCGCACGGGTCCGAGCGTGCGTCGGTCGGCTGGTGACGGCGTTGTGGTCGTCAGCCCAGTGAGAGTAGTAGGACGTAGCGAGACCGGCCCCGGTGCGCAGGAGCACACCCCACCACTCAGGGGTCATGTGTACAAGGTTGCTGTAGACCTCGACCTTCAGGCCAAGTCGCGACGCGTACTCGACGAGAGCGGGGGCTTCGGGGTGCATCGTTACCTCACCCCCGGTTAACTGAACGCCGGTCACGCCGGCCGCATGTGCCTGGTCGAGCACTCGGCGCCAGTCGTCGGCGGTCATCGTGCCGTGTGTACCCTCGGGCCCTGACTCGTTGTAGCAGTGCGTGCAGGAGAGTTGGCACTTCCGGGTCAGGTCGAGCCACAGGAATCGTGGAGTGCCGGCCGCCTGGAGAGTCGGCGCTTCTGCGATGACGGTCATTCGCTTACCTCTCGTTCGTCGTTGCCGATTGGAGGTGATGCGCTGTACAGCCCTCCTGTCGGTCTTCCGGCCCGCGGAAGACCGACAGAGCGAGCAGTCCCCCTGCCCGGAGTCGAACCGGAGGCCGGGTACCTGACGCGGCCGTTCGACTTGCAGCGATACGGCACCTGCTCTGCCACTGAGCTACAGGGGGCGGTTACCTACTGCTATGCCGGGACCTCTTTCCAGCACTCAAGGCACGTATAGACCTTTCCGTCCGGGGACAGAGCCATCGGATAACCGTGACAGGTCGTTTGATCCTCACCGACGTTGTTGGATGGCCCGCCCCCTGCCTCGCCATGCTAGAGACCAGAGGCGGCATTTAAACCCCGCCCATCCGCCACAGGGGAGACAGCCGGACGGGGACTTTCAGGACGCTGACGGGAGTGCAGCGGGCCGACCGCACCGGCACTTGCACTCCCGTCGCGCCCACCGCGCGCCGGACGCACGGTCGCCCGGTCCGCGGGCCTGTGGGGATCAGACCGCAGGCCGGGGTGTCACGGCCCGGGACCGGTCCACGACCGTGCGCGGGTCGTCCGGGTGACCACGCTGCACATGCAGGTACATCCCAATCACCACGGCCTCCCCCGCCTCAGCATCCCCCGCTTCAAGGGCTTCGGTCAGTCCGGTGCGGAGCGAGCAGCAGACGCGGCAGGTGTCCGGATTGACCAGACCGAGACGGGGCGTCGTGAGGTCACGAAGCAGCATTCCCGCCCCCATGACGCAGGCATTCCGCGAACGGGCACGGGGGCGCAGCGCCGAGCGGGAAGGCGATTACGCCGGACGCCACATCAAGCTGCCCGCCGTACGCCTGCCACCACTCACCCTCTGACGGATCTTCTGACGCGTCAACGAGGCCGACCAACTCGGGGGATGGAAGGTCCGCCTGACGGTCACTCAGAGTCGATTCGGGGATCGTCACTTCCTCCCCCGCTTCTTCCAGTCGTGTGGATGCCGGCCGATCTCCACTGCCAGATCCTTACCGTGCGACGGATCGCAGGCAGGGCTTCCCTGCTTCATCGCTTGGATCCACTGCTTCACCAGCGCACCGCATACGTCGCATCCCGGCGTTGCGACAGGAGGCGTAGCGGTGGGTGGGTCAGTCAGTTCTACGGGATCTTGTAGCGCTCTTGCCTGTGCCATACCGGCACCTCCGCCGTGGGGTCACACGACGAAGGCAGGTACGCACGGCGAGGAGATTCCACTAAGTTCTACAAGGTTCTATGCGACTTCAGTCGAGAGAGTCAATCGCTGCCGAGATGCGTCCCCGAGCGTCAGCGCCGAAGAGTGCAAGCGACTTCATCTCTTCAAAGGCACGCTCGTACATCGAGATCTCACCCGGCGCCGTAACGGTGACTGCGGCCGTCAGGAGTTCGACGGATACCCGGTCCTCGTCAAACAGCGTGAACGTCTCTACCGTCCACATGCCCCGTTCGCGTCCCGCGGGGATGATGCCGACAGACACAGACGGCAGCGCCATGACGGAGAGCAGGTACCCGAGTTGCCCCGCCATTACGGCCGCGTCTCCGACGACGTGGCGGAGTACGGACTCCTCAAGTAGGAATGCGAATCGATGGTTCCCCTCGCGGATGATGTGGGATCGCTCGACACGGGCAACCGCTGCGTCATCGACGTCCTCCGGCGTTCCGTGGACGCGTGCGATGTTCCCCAGAAGCGCAGCGGCGTACTCGTAGGTCTGAACGAAGCCAGGTATCACGCTGGAGCTGTAGACGCGGAACGTCCGCGTGCGCTCGTACAGCGGGATCCTGGACTCCTGGAGCCGTCGAAGGCCGCTTCGCTGCACACGGCGCCACTCGACGTACATGGAGTCGGCTGTGCGGTTGGCGGCAAGGAGATCCGGGATCTTGTCTTCAGCTCCGCAGGCCATGCACCACGCGCGGATGTCGTCGTCGGACGGGGGCGTCGTCGCGCTCTGGAGGCGCGACACTTTCGACGGCAGCCAGCCAGCCCGAGCGGCAACCTCCCTACCCGTCAGCCCCGCGTCACGTCGCAACTCCCGGAGTTTTTCCGCGATGGCACGGCGCGCCTCGTCAAGAGCAGCAGAAGGGTAGGGAGATTGCATCGGCTGGTGTGCTCAGATCTGGTAGTCGTCGTGACGGATGGCACGGGACCATACCGCCTCGAAGGCTTCAGCATGCCGCTTCACAACGTCGGGGGCATCCTCCATCACGTCTTCTAGGAACCACCCGTCACCTGCGAACAGGCTAAACCGGATCAGTCGGTCATCGAAGATCCACAGATCGTTGCCAGGAAGCAGGAGATCGGACGCCAGACGCCGGGGAAGCCACCGGACTTCTTCGCCGGCCGCGATGTTCTGCGGCGTGCACGTGTGCTCGTAACGGATGTACTCACTTACCGGCTCCGAGACGACGCGGGCACGACGCATGACGACTCCCCGTACCACGGCGTCGGCTACAGCGTCATGGAAGCCGTTCCACCACGACGAGCGGTCGTTGATGTCGTACCTCCAACCGCCTCGCCATGCAGCGAAGTCGGCGTCCTCCTCGGCCACGCCGTAGACGTCTCGCATCTCCAGGTGAACGGCGGACGACCGGCATCCCGCGAGCAGTTCAGCGAACGGCGTCACCCTCTGCGGCATCACACGCCTCCCTGATCTGTTGCACCATGCGAGCGGGCAGCCTGACGACCCCCTCCGTATCGGGGATCGGCCCTGTCAACAGGCACTGTGCCCGGAGTGCGTCATCCGCCGTCCACCCCTGGAACACGAGCTCCCGTTTGTCCTCGTCGAACCACACCGTCGGGCAGTGGTCTCCGTTCGTCTCGGGGTCCTTCCCGAATGATCGTAAAGCCACGATGACCTCCATTGTCCCGCAGATTGCGCAATGTTCTACGAGAATTGCGCCAAGGCGTGCAGTAGTCAAGAGGGCGTAGAGCAACGCGAGCGGCTACGACCGAATCTTGGCGGGCTGCACGGAGCACAACGCAAAAAGCCCCCGCCGGGTGATCCCTGGCGGGGCTGTGTTGTGGTCAGTCGTCGCGTACTCCGCAGTCACAGTCCCAGTAGTAACGGCCGCCCTTGCGAACCTTGCACTCCGGAGTGTGGCGGAGGACGTCGGCGGTACTCTCCGCGACCTGCGTCACCATAGGGGCCGCCGTGTCTTCAATGGTGTCCGTCTCATACCCGGGGAAGGCGTTCGCCTGAACCGCGAGCGCCTTAACTAGGCCCTCACGGGCACAGGGCGTGCATGTCATCGCGATCCGGGCCCGCTCGATCATCAACCGGGTGCCTGGCGCCTCGCACATGCCCTTCGAGTGGACCGTCAACCCGTATCGCGGTTGCGCGCACGCATGTGTGTACTGCTTCGCCCGCAAGACCCACAGCTACCTGGACCTCGACACGGGGACCGGCTTCGACACCCAGATCGTGGTCAAGGTGAACGCGCCGGAGCTGCTGCGCCGCCAGCTCGGCTCCGCGCGCTGGCAGGGCGAGCACATCGCGATGGGCACGAACGTCGACTGCTACCAGCGGGCCGAGGGCCGCTACCGGCTGATGCCGGGCATCATCGCCGCGCTGCGCGACCACGCGAACCCCTTCTCGATCCTGACCAAGGGCACCCTGATCCTGCGCGACCTCGACCTGCTCAAGCAGGCGGCGGAGGTCACGGACGTCGGCATCTCCGTCTCCGCCGGCTTCATCGACCCCGGCCTGTGGCGCACCGTGGAGCCGGGCACGCCCGCGCCCGAACGCCGCCTGGACGTGGTGCGGACCCTCGGCGAGCAGGGCATCGGCTGCGGCGTGCTGATGGCACCGGGGGTCCCATTCCTCAGCGACCACCCGGCCCAGCTCCGGGCCACGGTGCGGGCGATCGCGGCCGCCGGGGCGACCTCCGTCACCCCGCTCGTGCTGCATCTGCGGCCGGGAGCCCGTGAGTGGTTCATGGCCTGGCTCGGGCAGCACCACCCGCACCTGGTGCGCCGTTACGAGCGGCTGTACGCGGAGGGTGCCTACGCGCCGAAGTGGTACCAGCGCCGGATCACCCGTCAGGTGCACGAACTGGCCCAGGAGTACGGCATCGGCCCCACCCGGCCGGGCATGCCGCGCCGCGTCCGGCCGCCGGAGCCCGTGCCGCCGCCGGCCCACGGACCGGAGGCGGCCGAGCCGGTCCAGCTCACGCTGATCTGAGAGCGTTCGAGCGCATCCCACGACCCAATTGGGTCAAGTATCGCCCTAACAGGTTCTTCCGGACGTCCTCTCCGGGACGATGCGGCGAGGACCGCGACCCTCGCGGTCCGACCCCCTCCGTCCTGGGAGGACGCAATGAGAACACGCGCAGCCGTGCTGTGCGGTGCCGCCGCCGTCGTCGCCGGATCGCTCACGGCCCACCCCGCGGGCGCGAGCGCCCGGCAGGCCGCGACGGCCGCTTCCGTCGCCCGGCCGGCGAGCGTCACGTGGAAGAAGTGCGGCACCGCCGACTATCCGACACTCCAGTGCGCGTCCCTGGAGGTGCCCCTCGACCACGCGCACCCGCAGGGCAGGCGGATCACGCTCGCGCTCTCCCGCGTCCCGCACACCGCCCAGACCTACCAGGGCCCGCTGCTGGTCAACCCGGGCGGTCCCGGTGGCAGCGGCCGGACGCTCGCCGGGTTCGTGGCGTCCGCGCTGCCCAAGGCGGTGGCGGCCCAGTACGACGTGATCGGCTTTGACCCGCGCGGCGTCGGCCGGAGCGCGCCCGCGCTGGACTGCCACCCCGGTCACTTCGACCCGGTGCGCCCCGACTCCGTGCCGGGCACGCCCGCGATCGAGAAGGCCAACCTCACGCGCGTGCAGGAGTTCGCCGCCGACTGCGGCAAGAAGTACGCGGACGTGCTGCCGTACATCGACACTGTGAGCGCCGCACGGGATCTGGAGACGGTCCGGCAGGCCCTCGGCGCGCAGCGGATCAACTACTTCGGCTACTCGTACGGCACCTACCTGGGCGCGGTCTACGCGAAGCTGTACCCCCAGCGGGTGCGCCGCCTGGTCCTGGACTCGATCGTCGACCCGACCGGTGTCTGGTACAGGGACAACCTCAGGCAGGACGTCGCCTTCAACGACCGCCACCGCGCCCTGATGGCCTGGATCGCCCGGCACGACGGCGCCTACCGGCTGGGCACGGATCCCGCGGCGGTCGAGGCCAAGTGGTACGCGATGCGGGCGGCGCTGGCCGCGAGGCCGGCAGGCGGCAAGGTCGGCGCCGCCGAGCTGGAGGACATCTACATGCCGGGCGGCTACTACGACGGCTACTGGCCCTATCTCGCCGACGCGTTCTCGGCGTACGTGAACGGCAAGAAGACTGACCCGCTGGTCAAGGCGTACGGCAACTTCGCGGCCGTCGACCGCTCCGGAGACAACGGCTTCAGCGTCTACTCGTCGGTGCAGTGCCGCGACGCCCTCTGGCCGCGCGACTGGGACCGGTGGCGCCGGGACACCTGGGCGGTGTACGACAAGGCGCCGTTCACGGCCTGGAACAACACCTGGTACAACGCGTCGTGCGCCTTCTGGCCCACGGCCCCCCGGCAGGCGGTGGACATCGCCAACGGAGAGCTGCCGCCGGCGCTGCTGTTCCAGGCGACCGACGACGCGGCCACCCCGTACGAGGGCGGTGTGACGGTCCATCGGCTGCTGCGCGGCTCCAGCCTGGTGGTCGAGCGGGGCGGCGGCAACCACGGCATCACGCTGAGCGGGAACACCTGCCTCGACGACCATCTGACCAGGTATCTGACCGACGGCACGGTGCCGCACGGGGCCGGCACGGCGGACGCGGAGTGCGAGCGGACGCCCGACCCCGAACCGCTGACCACCAAGGAGGCGCCCGTCACGTCCGGCGGCGCGGCCCTGCACGGTCTGCTCGGCTTCCGCGGCTGAGCGCCGCACGGGCGGGCGGCCCCGGGGCGTTGTCACAGGCGTGGGCCATCATGGACGCATGACCGAGCCGATCAGGATTCCCGCTCCCGCCGGGGTCGCGCCCGCCGCCCAGTACAGCCATGTCGTGGCCGCCACCGGCCGGTTCGTCGCCGTCTCCGGCCAACTCGCCCTGGACGGGGACGGCGAACTCGTGGGCGCGGGCGACCCGGCGGCCCAGGCCCGCCAGGTGTTCGAGAACCTGCGGCGCTGTCTGGCCGCCGCCGGAGCGGACTTCACGGACGTCGTCAAACTCACCTACTTCGTCACGGACATGGCCCACATGCCCGCGATCCGTGCCGCCCGCGCGGCGCACATACCCGACGACCGGCTCCCGGCTGCCTCCGCCGTGCAGGTGGCCGCGCTGGTGCGCCCGGAGTTCCTGATGGAGGTCGAGGCGCTCGCGGTGGTGGGCGGGTGAGCGTGCCACTGGTGCGGTCCATGGAGTGGGCCGACTGCGACCGTGTCGCGGAGATCCGTGTGCACGGCTGGCAGCGCGCCTACCGGGGTCTCATGCCGCAGGCTCATCTCGACGCGCTCAGCGTGCGGGCGGACGCCGATCGGCACCGCGCCCGCCTGGGCGCCGGGGCGGGCCCGGTGGTGAACCTGGTCGCCGAACAGGACGGCGAGGTCGTCGGCTGGGCGGCGCACGGCCCGTACCGGGACGGTGAAGTGCGCACCGCCGACGCCGAGTTGTACGCGTTGTACGTCGATCCCGGGCGGCTGGGGAGCGGGGTCGGGCGGGCGCTGCTCGCGGAGTCCGTCGGGCAGCGCGCGGTGGCGGGCCACCCCCGGATGTTCCTGTGGGTGCTCAAGGAGAACGCGCCCGCCCGGGGCTTCTACCAGCGGTGCGGGTTCCAGGCCGACGGCGCGGAGGAGCCCTTCGACGTGGACGGCGTGCCGGTGCCCGAGGTGCGCTACGTGAGGACGCTGACCGGCTGACCGGGCGTCACCGTCTGCCGGGGATCCGGGCCAGGGCGTGCACCGCGGCCTCGGCGAGCGCCGGATGGGCCAGGGCCTCGTTGAGCACGCGCCGGGCGCGGGCGTCCCCGAGCGTCCCGAGCCCTTCCACGCAGGCGAGGGCCACCCGCCGGTAGGGATCGTGCGGGCGCAGTCGCCGCTCCAGGGTGGTGATCAGCGCGGGTACGGACTCGGGGGCGCGCAGCCGTACCAGGAGCCGGACCGGGTACAGCGCGTAGGCGACGCGCAGTTCGTTGGTGGCGAGGGCCGCGGCGGCACGGGCGGTGCGCGGGTCGCGGAGGCGGGCGAGGGCGTGGGCGGCGGAGGCGCAGCGCGGCGGGTCCCGGTGGTTGAGCAGCAGCACGAGCGTTTCGAAGGCCCGCCGGTCGCCCGCCACACCCAGCCGGAACGCGGCCAGTTCCCTGGCCCAGAGCGGCTGCCCGGCCGCGACGAGCACCTGAGCCAGTTCGTCGTCGTCGTCCGTCGCGGCCAGCCGCTCGTACGCCGCCGTCCCCCGCGACTCCTGCCGTAAGCGCTCCGTGAGCAATCGCAACTCTTCGTCCACGTGCTCCAGGTTAGGGGGCGCCATCGGCACCCTGAAAGGGAGCGCTCGCACGGGGCGCGAGCCGGTACCGTCCGCGGCGCCGGCCCGTCCCCGAAGGGGGTGTGCGGACCGACGCCGGGCACGACTCCGCCGCGTCCCGGGGGCGCGGAGCGGTATCGTCCGCGGCTCCGCCCCGCGGGCGCCAGGCCACCCAGCACCCGCAGCGGAACGACAAGGACGACGCGCCCCCGCGGAGCGAAGAGGCTAGCGCGCTCGTTACCCACCGGTTAAGCTCAGACGAGCGAGTGACACTCGCGCTTCCGTTCGCGACGGTCTGGTGACGCGGCCGTCGTGGGCGCAGGTCGATCCGGTACCCCGTGTACCGCAGTACGACCCGGCTTCGGGACAGAGCCGGTCGGTCCGGCCGCCCCCGGGCGTCTTCGCCCGCGGCGACGGCACCGGGCGTGATGCGCGCCCGCAGTCCGACAGCACCCGACTTCCTTCCGTACCCCGTCCGCTCTCGTGCGCACCGGGCGCGATCCCCCGTCGTCACCCTCATTCATCCCTGGAGTCCCGCGATGGCCACTCCCCCGCCCGACACCCCTCTGTCCCCACTCAGGATCGTCGCCGTCATCGGCCTCGGCACCATGGGCACCGGCATCACCGAGGTGCTCGCGAAGGCCGGCCGCGACGTCGTCGGCATCGACGTCAGCGAGGCCGCCGCCGCCACCGCCCAGGCCGCCCTGGAGTCCGCGACCGCGCGGGCGGTGCTGCGGGGCCGGCTGAGCGAGCCGGAGCGCGCGGCCGCGCTCGCCCGGGTCCGCACCACCACCGACCTGCGGGCCGCGGCCGACGCCGACCTCGTCATCGAGGTGGTCCCGGAGTCGTACGAGATCAAGCAGCAGGTCCTGCGCGAACTCGACGGCATCGTGCGGCCCGACGCGATCCTGGCGACGGGCACCAACGCCCTGTCGGTGACCCGGCTGGCCGCCGACTCGGCCCGCCCGGAACGCGTGCTCGGCCTGCACTTCTTCAATCCGGCGCCCGCGATGCGGCTGGTCGAGGTCGTCTCGTCGGTGCTGACGGCACCGCAGGCCGTCGCCGCGGTCACCGACCTCGCGGTCGAGCTGGGCAAGGAACCGGTGGCGGTCGGCGACCGCCCGGGCTTCGTCGCGGACGGCCTGCTGTTCGGTTACCTCAACCAGGCCGCCGCCATGTACGAGTCGAAGTACGCCTCCCGCGAGGACATCGACGCCGCGATGCGGCTCGGCTGCGGGCTGCCGATGGGCCCGCTGGCCCTGCTCGACCTCATCGGCATCGACACCGCGCGCACCGTCCTGGAGGCCATGTACGCCGCCTCCCGGGACCGGCTGCACGCCCCCGCGCCGATCCTCAAGCAGCTCAGCGAAGCGGGCCTGGCCGGCCGCAAGGCGGGCCGCGGCTTCTACACCTACGAGGCCCCGGGCAGCGCCTCGGTGGTGCGGGACGCGCTGACCCCGCTGGAGGGCGCCCTGCTCACCCCGGGCCGCCCGGTCGGCTCGATCGGTGTCGCCGGTTCCGGCACCATGGCCTCGGGCATCGCCGAGGTGTTCGCCAAGGCCGGGTACGACGTGGTCCTCGTCGCCCGCGGCGAGGAGAAGGCACGGGCGGCCCGGGCACGGGTCGGGAAGTCGCTGTCCCGGTCGGTCGACAGGGGACGGCTGACGGCCGAGGCGGCGGCCCGGACCCTGGACCGGATCACCCCGGCCGGGTCCTGCGACGCCTTCGTCGACGTCGATCTGGTCGTGGAGGCCGTCGCGGAGAACCTGGAGGTCAAGCAGCAGTTGTTCGCGACGCTTGACAAGGTCTGCCGGCCGGGCGCGGTGCTGGCCACCACCACGTCGTCGCTGCCCGTCATCGCCTGCGCGCGCGCCACCTCACGCCCGCAGGACGTGATCGGCATGCACTTCTTCAACCCGGCGCCGGCCATGAAACTGGTCGAGGTGGTCCGTACCGTGCTGACGGCGGACGACGCCCACGCCACGGTCCGGGAGGTGTGCGCCACCGTAAAGAAGCATCCGGTCGACTGCGGGGACCGGGCCGGCTTCATCGTGAACGCGCTGCTGTTCCCGTACCTCAACAACGCGATCAAGATGGTGCAGGAGCACTACGCCTCCCTCGACGACATCGACGCGGCGATGAAGCTGGGCGGCGGCTATCCGATGGGCCCCTTCGAACTGCTGGACGTGGTCGGCCTGGACGTCTCGCTGGCGATCGAGAAGGTCCTGCACCGCGAGTTCCGCGACCCGGGGCTGGCCCCGGCCCCGCTGCTCGAACACCTGGTGGCCGCGGGCTGCCTCGGCCGCAAGACCGGCCGCGGCTTCCGCGAGCATGCCCGCCGCTGAACGTCCCGGCGACCGGCGGAGCGGGCGCGCGCGGACCGGGACGGACGCCTGGTGCGGCCTGCTCCGCTCCCTGCCGACCCCGCCCCCGAAGGGCGGGGGAAATCCCGGTCATGCGCGCCACGCTGCATACATGCAGTACGTTCGGGGCATGTCCCAGCCCGCCAAGTCCTCACGTACACCAGCTACGACCGACGCGCCGGAGAGTGCCACCGGCTCCCGTTCCGCCGCCCAGCGGCTCAAGATGCGCAGGGAACTGGCGGCCGCGGCGATGGAACTGTTCGCGACCAAGGGCTACGAGGCGACCACCGTCGACGAGATCGCCGCCGCGGCCGGAGTCGCCCGCCGCACCTTCTTCCGGCACTTCCGTTCCAAGGAAGAGGCGATCTTCCCCGACCACGACGACACGCTGATCCGGGCGGAGGCCGTGCTCAACGCGGCCCCCGCGCACGAGCACCCGCTCGACACCGTGTGCCGCGGCATCAAAGAGGTCATGCGGATGTACGCGGCCCAGCCGGCGATCTCGGTCGCCCGCTACAAGCTCACGCGCGAGGTGCCCACCCTGCGCGAGGCCGAGATCGCGACGGTGGCCCGCTACGAGCGCCTGTTCACCCGTTACCTCCTCGGCCACTTCGACGAGCACGCGCACGAGGACGACGCCAACGACGACCCGCTGCTGGCGGAGGTCGCCGCGTCCGCCGTGGTCACCGCCCACAACCACGTGCTCAGGCGCTGGCTGCGGGCCGACGGCCAGGGCGATGTCGAGGCCCAGCTCGACCACGCCTTCGCGATCGTCCGCAGAACCTTCGCCTCGGGCATCGGCGCGGGCCGGACGGCGGTTCCCCCGTCGGCCGACGCGCCCGCGGCCGTCTCCTCACAGGGCGAGGTGCTGGTGACGGTCGCCCGCACCGACGCCTCGCTGGACGAGGTCATGCGGACCATCGAGAAGGCCCTGAAGGACCGCTGAGCGGGCGGGCCCGGACCGGCCCGCGATTCCTCCCGTGAGAACGGCCACCCCCACCGGGTGGCCGTTCTCGCCATGTCCGGGCAGTTTTGTCCCGCGGATTCCACGGCTCCTGGGGCCTGTCGCGGGGCATTCGATCGATCATCGCTCATCTGTTGCGTAAAGAATTCATCTGAGAGCAATTTCTGGCACCCAGTGCCTTGTCACGTGACACGCGGTGTCATACCTTGGAGGAGTCCGGGCGGCCGGAGTGCACAGACCGTTGGCACACCGACTGTCCCCGCGGGCCGCGGCCCGCGCGCCCGGACGCCTGCGTCACAGGCAACCTCCCGCGCCACCAAGCGCTGCCGAAGCACCACCCCCGCCGAACCGACGGCACCTTTCCACCCCATCCGCAGCAGCACCGACGCACCCCTCAGCGTCCCGCCCCCTCAGGGCGCCCACCGCAGGAGGCACCACCGTGACCGTGAAGGACATCCTGGCCGCGATACAGTCCCCGGACGCCACGCCCGCCGACTTCGCCGCCCTGCCGCTCCCCGAGTCGTACCGCGCGATCACCGTGCACAAGGACGAGACGGACCTGTTCACCGGGCTCGCCACCCGCGACAAGGACCCGCGCAAGTCCCTCCACCTGGACGAGGTCCCGGTGCCCGAGCTGGGCCCGGGCGAGGCCCTGGTGGCCGTCATGGCCTCCTCGGTCAACTACAACTCGGTGTGGACCTCGATCTTCGAGCCGCTGCCGACCTTCGGGTTCCTGGAGCGCTACGGCAAGCTCTCCGAACTGGCCGCCCGGCACGACCTGCCGTACCACGTCATCGGCTCCGACCTGGCGGGCGTCGTGCTGCGCACCGGTCCCGGCGTCAACGCCTGGAAGCCCGGGGACGAGGTCGTCGCCCACTGCCTCTCCGTCGAGCTGGAGTCCTCCGACGGCCACAACGACACGATGCTCGACCCCGAGCAGCGCATCTGGGGCTTCGAGACCAACTTCGGCGGCCTCGCCGAGATCGCCCTCGTCAAGTCCAACCAGCTGATGCCCAAGCCGGACCACCTGAGCTGGGAGGAGGCCGCCGCCCCCGGCCTGGTCAACTCCACCGCCTACCGGCAGTTGGTGTCCCGCAACGGCGCCGCCATGAAGCAGGGCGACAACGTCCTGATCTGGGGCGCCAGCGGCGGCCTCGGCTCGTACGCCACCCAGTTCGCGCTGGCCGGCGGCGCCACCCCCGTCTGTGTCGTCTCCTCCCCGCGGAAGGCGGAGATCTGCCGGGCCATGGGCGCCGAGGCGATCATCGACCGCAACGCCGAGGACTTCCGCTTCTGGAAGGACGGGCACACCCAGGACCCCCGGGAGTGGAAGCGGTTCGGCAAGCGCATCCGCGAACTCACCGGCGGCGAGGACGTCGACATCGTCTTCGAACACCCGGGACGCGAGACCTTCGGCGCCTCCGTCTACGTCACCCGCAAGGGCGGCACGGTCGTCACCTGCGCCTCCACCTCGGGCTACACCCACGAGTACGACAACCGCTATCTGTGGATGTCGCTGAAGCGGATCATCGGCTCCCACTTCGCCAACTACCGCGAGGCATGGGAGGCCAACCGGCTCGTCGCCAAGGGAAAGATCCACCCGACGCTCTCCCGGGTCTACCCCCTGGAGGAGACCGGCCAGGCCGCCCACGACGTCCACCGCAACGCCCACCAGGGCAAGGTCGGCGTGCTGTGCCTGGCCCCCGAGGAGGGCCTGGGCGTCCGCGACGCGGAGCTGCGCGCCCGGCACGTCGACGCCATCAACCGCTTCCGGAACGTCTGAGAGGCGCACATGAGCGAGCGTCAGCCGCGGGAACCGCGGCAGAAGGACCGGCCGTGGCTCATGCGGACCTACGCGGGCCACTCCACGGCCGAGGCGTCCAACGAGCTGTACCGGCGCAACCTCGCCAAGGGCCAGACCGGTCTGTCCGTCGCGTTCGACCTGCCGACCCAGACCGGCTACGACCCCGACCACGTCCTCGCCGCCGGCGAGGTCGGCAGGGTCGGCGTGCCCGTCGCGCACCTCGGCGACATGCGCCGCCTGTTCCAGGACATCCCGCTGGAGCGGATGAACACCTCGATGACCATCAACGCCACGGCCATGTGGCTGCTGGCGCTGTACCAGGTCGTCGCCGAGGAGCAGGGCGCGGACATCACCAAGCTCCAGGGCACGACCCAGAACGACATCGTCAAGGAGTACCTGTCCCGCGGGACCCATGTCTTCCCGCCGGGGCCCTCGCTGCGGCTGACCACCGACATGATCGCGTACACGGTCTCCCGCATCCCGAAGTGGAACCCGATCAACATCTGCAGCTACCACCTCCAGGAGGCCGGGGCCACGCCGGTGCAGGAGATCGCCTACGCCCTGTCCACCGCGATCGCCGTCCTCGACGCCGTGCGCGACTCGGGGCAGGTGCCCCGCGAGCGCATGGGCGAGGTGGTGGCCCGCATCTCCTTCTTCGTGAACGCGGGCGTCCGCTTCATCGAGGAGATGTGCAAGATGCGGGCGTTCGGCCGCATCTGGGACCGCATCACGCGGGAGCGCTACGGCATCGAGGACCCAGGTCAGCGGCGCTTCCGGTACGGCGTTCAGGTCAACTCCCTGGGCCTGACGGAGGCCCAGCCCGAGAACAACGTGCAGCGGATCGTGCTGGAGATGCTGGCGGTGACGCTGTCCAAGGACGCACGCGCGCGTGCCGTGCAGCTCCCGGCCTGGAACGAGGCGCTGGGCCTGCCCAGGCCCTGGGACCAGCAGTGGTCGCTGCGCATCCAGCAGGTCCTCGCGCACGAGAGCGACCTGCTGGAGTACGACGACCTCTTCGAGGGCTCGCACGTCGTCGAGGCGAAGGTCGCCCAGCTCGTCGAGGAGTCCTCGGCGGAGATCGAACGGATCCAGGACATGGGCGGCGCGCTGGCGGCCGTGGAGTCCGGCTACCTGAAGTCGCGGCTCGTGGCGTCCCACGCCGAGCGCCGGGCCCGGATCGAGTCGGGCGAGGACCAGATCGTCGGCGTCAACGTCTTCGGGACGACCGAGCCGAGTCCGCTCACCGCCGACCTGGACACCGCGGTCCAGACGGTCGACCCGGCGGTCGAGGCCCGGGTCGTCGACTGCCTGCGCCACTGGCGCGACACGCGCTACCAGCCGCCGTTCAACCACCCGCGCCCGTGCAAGGCGCTGGAGTGGCTGAAGGAGGCCGCCAAGAGCGGCGACAACCTCATGGAGGCCACCCTGGAGTGCGCCCGCGCGGGGGTCACGACCGGCGAGTGGGCCGGAGCGCTGCGCGAGGTGTTCGGCGAGTTCCGGGCACCGACCGGGGTCTCCTCCGCACCGGTGGCCGTGCCCGCCGAGGAGGGCTCCGCACTGGCCGGCGTCCGCGCCAAGGTGGCGGCCACCGCCCGCGACCTGGGCACCGGCAAGCTGCGCTTCCTCGTCGGCAAACCCGGTCTCGACGGGCACTCCAACGGCGCCGAGCAGATCGCCGTGCGGGCCAGGGACGCCGGGTTCGAAGTGGTCTACCAGGGCATCCGGCTCACCCCGGAGCAGATCGTGGACGCGGCCCTCGCCGAGGACGTGCACGCGGTCGGCCTGTCCGTCCTGTCCGGTTCGCACGCCCGGCTGGTGCCGGACGTGCTGGAGCGGCTGCGCCGGGCCGGCGCAGCCGACATCCCGGTGATCGCCGGCGGGATCATCCCGAGCGGTGACGCCGAGCGGCTGCGGGCCGCCGGAGTGGCCGCGGTCTTCACCCCGAAGGACTTCGACATCACCGGGATCATCGGCCGTATCGTCGACGAGATCCGCAGAGCGAACAACCTCGACCCCCTGGAGGTCCCCGCATGACCACGCCCGCCCGCCCGTCGCCGGCCACCGCCCCCGCGACGAACGGCTCCGCCGCGCACCTGCCCGGCCGGCTGCGCCCGCGGCGCTCCTGTCTCGCGGTCCCCGGGAGCAACCCCCGCTTCCTGGAGAAGGCCCAGGGCCTCCCCGCCGACCAGGTGTTCCTGGACCTGGAGGACGCGTGCGCGCCGCTCGCCAAGCCCGAGGCGCGGCACACCATCGTCAAGTTCCTCAACGAGGGCGACTGGACGGGCAAGACACGGGTCGTGCGGGTCAACGACTGGACGACCGAGTGGACGTACCGGGACGTCGTGACGGTCGTCGAGGGCGCCGGGGCGAACCTGGACTGCATCATGCTGCCGAAGGTGCAGAACGCCGAGCAGATCGTGGCGCTGGACCTGCTGCTCACCCAGATCGAGAAGACGATGGGCTTCGAGGTGGGCCGCATCGGCATCGAGGCGCAGATCGAGAACGCACAGGGCCTCAACAACGTCAACGAGATCGCCGCGGCCAGTGGGCGCATCGAGACGATCGTCTTCGGCCCCGCCGACTTCATGGCGTCGATCAACATGAAGTCGCTGGTCGTGGGCGAGCAGCCGCCCGGCTACCCGGCGGACGCCTACCACTACATCCTGATGAAGATCCTGATGGCGGCCAGGGCGCACGACGTCCAGGCGATCGACGGCCCCTACCTGCAGATCCGCGACGTGGACGCCTTCCGCGAGGTGGCCGGCCGTGCCGCCGCCCTCGGCTTCGACGGCAAGTGGGTGCTGCACCCCGGCCAGGTCGACGCCGCCAACGAGGTTTTCTCGCCCTCCCAGGAGGACTACGACCACGCCGAGCTGATCCTGGACGCCTACGACCACTACACGTCCGAGGCGGGCGGCAAGAAGGGTTCCGCGATGCTCGGCGACGAGATGATCGACGAGGCGAGCCGCAAGATGGCGCTGGTCATCGCGGGCAAGGGCCGGGCGGCCGGCCTGCGGCGCACCAGCTCCTTCGAGGTCCCGGAGGTCTGACGGCCATGCAGTTCGGACGCGTCTACGAGGAGTTCGAGGTCGGGGCGGTGTACAAGCACTGGCCGGGCAAGACGGTCACCGAGTACGACGACCACCTCTTCTGCCTCCTCACCATGAACCACCACCCGCTGCACCTGGACGCCAACTACGCCGGGACGACGACGGACTTCGGCAAGAACGTGGTCGTGGGCAACTACGTCTACTCGCTGCTGCTCGGCATGTCGGTGCCGGACGTGTCCGGCAAGGCGATCGCCAACCTGGAGATCGAGTCGCTGCGGCACGTGGCGCCGACCTTCCACGGCGACACGGTCTACGGAGAGACGACCGTGCTCGACAAGTGGCTGTCCAAGTCGAAGAACGACCGGGGCATCGTGCACGTCGAGACCAGGGGCTACAAGCAGGACGGCACGCTGGTGTGCGTCTTCCGCCGCAAGGTCATGGTGCCCACCGAGGCGTACGTCAAGGAGCGCGGCGGGGAGCAGCCCGGCCGCCCGGAGCCGACCGCACCCGCGCAGAAGACGGAGAAGTAGCGATGGCCCGTCTCGCCCAGACCGCCGGTCTCAGCGACGTCCAGCAGGAGATCGTGTCCACCGTCCGCGACTTCGTGGACAAGGAGATCCTCCCGGTCGCGACCGAGCTGGAGCACCGCGACGAGTATCCGCAGCAGATCGTGGACGGCCTGACGGAGCTGGGGCTGTTCGGGCTGATGATCCCCGAGGAGTACGGGGGCCTGGGCGAGTCGCTGCTCACCTATGCCCTGTGCGTCGAGGAGATCGCCCGGGGCTGGATGTCGGTGTCCGGCATCATCAACACCCACTTCATCGTGGCGTACCTGCTCAAGCAGCACGGCACGCGGGAGCAGCGGGAGCACTTCCTGCCGCGGATGGCGGCCGGCGAGGTCCGCGGCGCCTTCTCCATGTCGGAGCCGGGCCTCGGCTCCGATGTCGCGGCGATCACCTCGAAGGCGGTCAGGGAGGGCGAGGAGTACGTCCTGACCGGTCAGAAGATGTGGCTGACCAACGGCGGTACGTCGTCGCTCGTGGCGGTCCTGGTCCGCACCGGGGAGGAGGCGTCCGCGGGGCCGGCCACGGCACCGCACAAGTCGATGACGGCCTTCCTCGTGGAGAAGGAGCCCGGCTTCGGCGAGGTCCGGCCCGGCCTGACGATCCCCGGCAAGATCGAGAAGATGGGTTACAAGGGCGTCGACACCACCGAGCTGATCATGGACGGGCTGCGGATCCCGGCCGATCGGGTGCTCGGCGGTGTCACCGGCCGAGGTTTTTACCAAATGATGGACGGAGTGGAGGTCGGCCGCGTCAACGTGGCGGCGCGGGGCTGCGGTGTCGCCCAGCGCGCCTTCGAACTCGGGGTCGCCTACGCCCAGCAGCGGCACACCTTCGGCAAGCCGATCGCCCAGCATCAGGCCATCCAGTTCAAGCTCGCGGAGATGGCCACGAAGGTCGAGGCGGCCCACGCCATGATGGTCAACGCCGCCCGTAAAAAGGACTCGGGCGAACGAAACGACCTGGAGGCGGGCATGGCGAAGTACCTTGCCTCCGAGTACTGCAAGGAGGTCGTGGAGGACGCCTTCCGCATCCATGGCGGCTACGGCTTCTCGAAGGAGTACGAGATCGAGCGGCTCTACCGGGAGGCACCCATGTTGCTGATCGGTGAGGGCACCGCCGAAATCCAGAAAATGATCATCGGGCGGAGGTTGCTCGAAGAGTATCGAATCCAGGGCTGATTGTCCGAGTACGGGGCGTTTTCTTCGAGAAGAAGATCACACCCCGTCAACGGTCTTCGGCCGCCGACTCGGCTTCCTGGCTTGCCCAGTTGTGGCCCACGACCGGTACGATCCCGGGAAAGCCGCCGTCCCCCGATCGAAGCGCGGCATCATTCGCTACGAAGGTCATCCATGCCCCACAGCCAAACCTCTGCACCACGCGACAGCCTGGTCGGCGTACGCCTCGCGCGCGGAGCATCGCCGTGGCTCCTCCCGACCGTCGCCACCGCAGCCCTCAGCCTGGTCCGCGCCCGTCGCTCCGGCGCCGCCAAGGCCGTGGCCGTGCCCGCCACCGCGCTCGCGGCGGGCATGTTGTGGTTCTTCCGCGACCCCGAGCGCGAGATCGCCACGGGCCGGGTCATCTCCCCCGCAGACGGTGTGGTGCAGAGCATCATGCCGTGGAAGGACGGGCGCACCCGCGTCGCGATCTTCATGAGCCCGCTCAACGTCCACGTGAACCGTGCACCGCTCTCCGGCACCGTCACGTCGGTCGAACACATCCCCGGAGGCTTCGTTCCCGCATTCAACAAAGAAAGCGAGAACAACGAGCGCGTAGTCTGGCATTTCGACACCGAACTCGGCGACATCGAGATGATCCAGATCGCAGGCGCGGTGGCCCGTCGCATCGTGCCCTACGTCCCGCAGGGCACGAAGGTCGAGCAGGGCGACCGGATCGGTCTGATCCGCTTCGGCTCGCGTGTCGATCTCTACCTGCCCGAGGGCATGGAGGTCGCGGTCGAGGTCGGACAGAAGACCGTGGCTGGGGTGACTCGCATTGACCGTGGTTGATCCGGAGACACAGGCGGGCTGGGTGCCCGAGGCCGAGGCGGCCGACGAAGAGGAGGAGATGCCTCTCTCGCTCCGCCTCTCAATAGCGGACACCCTCACCCTCGGCAACGCGACGTGCGGCTTCATGGCGGTGTACTTCACCACCACCGGCATCCTGATCCCGCACCTCACCGGCAGCCAGGAGAACGGCATGGCCCGCCACAGCGCGGCCACGGCGGTCATCCTGATGCTCTGTGCCGCCGTCTTCGACCTGTTCGACGGCCTGGTGGCACGCAAGCTGCGCTCCTCCCCGATGGGCGCGGAACTGGACAACCTCTCGGACCTGATCAGCTTCGGCCTGGCGCCCGCGTACTTCGTCCTGGTGTACGGCATGGTCGCGGACGACGCGCACCAGCGGATGGCGGCGCTGGGCGCGATCGTCGTCCTGCTGGCCGTGGTGCTGCGGCTGGCCCGCTTCTCCTGCGTGACGCCGACGAACGGCATGTTCCAGGGCATGCCGAGCCCCTTCGGCGCGCTGACCGTGGTCTCCATCGTCCTGCTGGAGCTGCCCTTCGTGGCGACGCTCCTCGCCATCCTGGGCACGGCCTGGCTGATGGTGAGCCGGGTGGAGTACCCGAAGCCGCGCGGCCGGCTCGCCGGGGCGATGCTGTCCTGGATCGTGCTGTCGATGGGCCTCCTGGCCGCCTGGGCGTTCGACGCGCCGAGCGGTCAGCTGCTGCTCCAGACCGGCTGCGCGCTCCAACTCGTCATGGGCGCGGTGATCCCCTTGTTCGCCACCGCCCGACGGGTGAACAACTTCCGCGACAACCGGCGCGAGGCACGCGCGGCCCAGTTGCCGTAGTAGCCGTAGCCGTACGGCGGCGAGGGCCCCGGACCGACGGTCCGGGGCCCTCGCCGTGTCCCGTGGGGTGCGGTCCGCGGTGTCAGGTCAGGAAGTCGTGGGCGATCCGGGCGGCGACCCGCTCCAGGATCGGACCCGCCTCGGCGATGCACCGCGCCACGTCCGGCTCGACCTCCGTCAACGGATACGCCCGCCGGATCCCCGCCTCCCCCAGCGCCTTCGGTGACAACGCCAGCCGGCCGCACACCGCGACCACTTCCCGGCCCGCCGCACGCGCCGCCGCGGCGACCCCCGCCGGAGCCTTGCCGTGCAGCGTCTGCTCGTCCAGCGAACCCTCACCCGTGATCACCAGAGCCGCCCGCTCCACCGCCGGCGCGAACCCCAGCACCTCCAGCATCACCTCGATACCGGGCCGGAACCGCGCCCCCAGCAGCAACGCCCCGAACCCGATGCCCCCGGCGGCACCCGCACCCGCCGAGGCCGCGAGCCCGGCCGCGCGCGGACCCACTGCCGCCTCCAGTACCTGCGCGTAACGCACCAGCGCGGCGTCCAGGACCGCCACGTCGTCCGGCGACGCCCCCTTCTGCGGCCCGTACACCGCCGCCGCGCCCTTCGGGCCGGTCAGCGGATTGTCCACATCGCTCGCCAGCACCAGCTCGACACCGGTCAGCCGCGCGTCCAGGCCCGACAGATCGGCCCGCGCCAGCCCCGCCAGTCCCTCACCGCCCGGCGCCACCGGCTCCCCCTCGGCGTCCAGGAACCGCGCGCCCAGCGCGGACAGCATCCCGGCCCCGCCGTCCGTCGTGGCACTGCCGCCCACCCCGAACACGATCCTCCGGGCACCCGCGTCCAACGCCGCCGCGAGCAACTCCCCCGACCCGTACGTCGACGCCGTCAGCGGCGCGAAGACCCCCGCGGGCAACCGTTGCAGTCCACTGGCCTCCGCCATCTCCACCACCGCGGTGCCACCACGTACCGCGAACGCCGCCGTCACCTCCTGCCCCAGCGGGCCGGCCACCCGCACCTCACGCCGCTCGAACCCGGCCGCCACCGCCGCGGCCACCGTCCCGTCACCGCCGTCCGCCACCGGCAGGGCCTCCACCTCCACCGCCGGCACCACCCGGCGCAGCCCCGCCGTCACCCGCTCGGCGACCTCCACGGCCGTCAACGAGCCCTTGAACTTGTCCGCGGCCACCAGCACCCGCCGGGTCCCGCCCACTACAGCCTCCGCCACTTGCCATCCCCTTGCTTCCCAGGCCCGCGCACGTCAGGCCAGTCGCGCCGCTGTGACCTTAACCGGAGGACGGTCCGGCCGTCATGCCCCGGCGACACGCGACCGGCCGTGGCCGAAACCGGGTAGACCAATGGCATGACCCCCATGGGCACCGAACCGGATCTCGCGGACCGCGTCCTCGGCGGCTGGCTGGGCCGGATCGCCGGCAACATGCTCGGCAAACCGGTCGAGCGGGGCGACGTGTGGACGCGCGAGCGCATCGACGGCTATCTGCGGCGGACGGCCGCCCTGCCGCTCACGGACTACCTGCCCGAGCCCGCCGACGAACGCGACCGCGCCGACCTGCGCCCCGAGTGGCGGCAGTGCGTACGCGGCCGCGTCCACGGCAGCTGCCGCGACGACGACGTCGACTACACGCTCCTCGGGCTGCTCCTGCTGGAGAGGCACGGCTTCGGCTTCAGCACCGAGCAGGTCGGCGAGGAGTGGCTGCTCAGGCTGCCGTACCTGCAGACGTTCACCGCGGAGCGGGCGGCGTACCGCAATCTCGCGAACGGTCTGAAACCGCCGCTGACGGCGACCTACGACAACCCGTACCAGGAGTGGATCGGCGCGCTCATCCGCGCCGACATCTACGGCTGGACCCAGCCGTACGCCCCGCGCCGGGCCGCCGCGCTGGCCCGCCGGGACGCCGCGCTGTCGCACACCGGGAACGGGGTGTACGGCGCGATGTGGGCGGCGGCGCTGGTCTCGGCGGCCTTCACCGCACCCGGGGTGCGGGACGCCATCGACACCGCGCTGAGCGTGATCCCGGCGAGCAGCCGGCTCGCGCGTACCGTGCGCCGGGTCCTCTCCCTCCACGCCACCCGGATGACCTGGGAGGACACCGTGGCCACGATGGCACAGGAGACGGCGGGGCTCGGCTGGATCCACACCGTCCCGAACGTGGCCGTGCTCACCGCGGGGCTCCTGTACGGCGACGGCGACTTCACCCGCACCATCGCGCTCACCGTCCGTGGCGGCCTGGACACCGATTCCAACGGCGCGACGGCCGGTTCGGTGGCCGGTGTGCTGACCGGCGCGGCGGCCGTCCCGGCACAGTGGACGGACCCGCTGGAGGACACGGTGCGCAGCGCGGTGTTCGGCTTCGACGGGGCGCGCATCAGCGACCTGGCGGCCCGCACGCTCCGGCTGGCCGGTCCGGCGCGGTAGCTGGGCTGGTTACGCTTCGGAGATGGCCACCACACAAGACTTCGCCACGTACATCGCGAGCCTCCCCCGGGTCCTCGCCGGGGCCGCCGCCCTGTTCCGGGACGCCGAGGGCCGTGTGCTGCTCGTCGAACCCAACTACCGCCCGGGCTGGGCGCTTCCGGGCGGCACCATCGAGTCCGACGACGGTGAGACGCCCCGCCAGGGCGCCCGCCGGGAGACGGCCGAGGAGATCGGCCTCGACGTCGAGCCGGGCCGGCTGCTCGCCGTGGACTGGGTGCACGGCGAGGGACGGCCGCCGCTGGTGGCCTACCTCTACGACGGCGGCGTCCTGTCCGCGGACGACCTCGGCTCGATCCGGCTCCAGGAGGAGGAACTGCTGTCCTGGCGGCTGGTCGCCCGCGAGGACCTCACCGCGCACCTGCCCGGTGCCCTCGGCCGCCGTGTCCTGGCCGCGCTGGACGTCCTCGCCGACGGCGCGGGCACGGCCGAGCTGGAGAACGGCCACCGGGTGGCCTGACCCGGTACCCGCGCACCACGTCAGGGACCGGGCCGCCCCGACCGGATCAGCCCGTCCCGAAGCGCACCGGGAGGTGCCGGGGGCCGCGGAGCATGGCGTTGGTCCGGTACGGGGGCGGGTCCTGCACCAGGGACGCTTCGCCGAGAACCGGGACGAGCAGGCCGAGCGCGGTCTGGACCTCGACGCGGGCGAGCGGCGCGCCGAAGCAGACGTGCACCCCGCTGCCGAAGCCGATGTGCTCGTTGTCCGGGCGGGTCGGGTCGAACCGGTCGGGGTCAGTGAAGCGCGCGGGGTCGTGGTTGCCCGATGCCATCACGAGCACCACCCGGGACCCCTTGCGGAGGGTGGTGCCCGCTATGTCCACGTCGGCGAGGGGGAACCGCTCACGCATGTGGACCGGGGGCTCGTAGCGCAGGAGTTCCTCCACCGCGCGCGGCAGCAGGCCGGGTTCGCGGCGCAGCAGGTTCAGCTGGGCGGGCTGGCGCAGCAGCGTGAGCACGCCGTTGGTGATCAGGTTGACCGTGGTCTCGTGCCCGGCGATCAGCAGCAGCACGGCGTTCGTGGCCAGTTCGTCGGGGGTCAGCCGCAGCGCCTCGTCCGGTTCGTTGGCATAGGCGGACAGCATGTCGTCGGTCGGGCGGTCCTTGCGCCGGTCGGCGAGGTTCAGCAGGTACTGGCCCATCTCCTGCCGGGCCAGGACACCCGCCTTGTCCCGCTCGGCGGTGTCCTCCTCCTGGGAGCCGATGTCGGCGGCCGCGACGATCACGTCGGTCCACTCCCGGAACATCGGCTCGTCCTCCCGCGGGACGCCGAGCAGCCGGCAGATGACCGTGACGGGCAGCGGATAGGCGAAGTCGTCGACGACGTCGACCTGCTCGCGGCCCCGTAGCGACGCGAGCAGTTCGCCCGCGATCCGGCTGATCTCACCGCGCATGGAGTCGATCCGGGCGGGAGTGTGCGGCGGGCCGAACGGTCGCATGGTGAGCGTGCGCAGCCTGTGGTGCTCGGGGTCGTCGAGCCGCAGGAACGGCGGCTTCGGCAGCTCACCGGCGCGCGGTTCGGTGGACGGAATGATGCGGTTGCGGGGATCCGCGCTGATCCGCGGGTCGTGGAGCAGGGCGACGATCTCGTGGTAGGTGCCGACCAGATGACTGCCGTCCGTCTGCCGCACCACGGGGCCTGCCTCCCGCAGCTCCGCGTACAGCGGCCAGGGGTCGGGGCGGTTGGCGTAGTCGGTGATCCGCTCCAGCAGGGTGTCGGCGGTCATGACGGACTCCTCGTGGACGGGCGGGCGGTGGGTCACCGCGTGGGCGGCATCCTGACCAGTCGGCGGTCCGGCAGATGACCGGTGAGCGCGACGGTGGGGCCGTGGTAGAGGGTGCCGGGATCCGGCACGTCGGAGGGCACCGGGACTTCGGCCGCCGGCGGACGGTCCGACGCGCCGGGCGCGGGCGGGAAGGGCGCGGCGGTCTCGATCAGGTTCTGGTAGAACTCCAGCGACTTGGCCATGTCGACGGTGACCGCGGCGGTCACCCGCCCCCGGAAGCCGTAGACCAACGCCAGCCGGCGTGCCTCCAACGAACCCTGCGCGATGACCACTTGGTCGGAGTAGGTGGGCACGCCCACCGATTTGATGTTGAGCCCGAACTGGCTGGACCAGAACACCGGGACCGCGAGGTGCGGGCGGCGCAGGGGTTCCGGACTGACCATGTTGTGGGCCGCGACCTCGGCCTGCTCGACCGCGTTGCGCCAGTGTTCCAGGGACAGCAACTGGTAGTCGAACAGCGGGTGCGGGAAGCGGGAGACGTCACCGGCCACGAAGACGTCGTCGGTGACGATCCCGTACATGTTGAAGGCGCGGCACCCGGCGTCGCAGGCGATCCCGCGCGACCCGGCGGCCAGCCCGGAGTCCGCCAGCCACTCGACGTTGCGGACCGCCCCCATGGCGACGACGCACACGTCCGCGTCGACGCGGCTGCCGTCGGAGAGTTCGGCGCCGGTGAAGTGGCCGTCGCCGTCACTGGTCAGCGCGTTCACGGTGACGCGGCAGCGCAGGTCCACGCCGTGGTTGCGCTGCATGGCGGCGGCGAGTTTCGCCAGTGTCCCGCCGAGCGCGCCGACCAGCGGAGCGGGGCCGCGTTCGGCGAGCGTGACCGCCAGGTGCCGCTCCCGGCAGGCCGAGGCGAGTTCCGAGCCGGTGAAGCCGCCGCCGATCACCAGCACCCGGCGCGGTCCGGCTTCCAGCCGCTCGGCGAGGAGTTCCGCGTCGTCGCTGGTGCGCAGGGTGACCACACCGTCCAGGGCCGCCTCCCGGGGGTTCGGCCACGGCCGTGCCCGCGTGCCGGTGGCGATCAGCACCCGGTCGTAGGGCAGCTCCTCCCCGTCGGCCAGCAGGATCCGTTTGCCGATCATGTCGAGTCCGGTGGCGCGCACGCCGAGCCGCCACTCCGCCTGCGGATCACGGCGCATCGGCAGCCCGGTGGAGTGCGCCGGTACCTTGCCGAACAGCACCTGTTTGGAGAGCGGGGGACGGTCGTAGGGCGGATGGGGCTCGTCCCCGACGATGGTCAGGGAGCCGGTGAAGCCCTCGTCGCGCAGTGTCTCGGCGGCCCGCAGGCCGGCCAGTGACGCGCCGACGATGACGATCCGGCCCTCTCGGAGGTCACCGGGCACCGGTGCTCACCTCCTCGCCCAGCAGGATGGCCTGGACGGGACAGGCCGCCGCGGCCTGCCGGACGCGTTCGCGCTGCCCTTCGGGCACAGCCGGGTGGTACAGCAACGCCTCCTCGCCGTGCAGTTCGAACATCTCCGGGGCGAGGAACGCGCACTGCGCGTAGCCCTGGCAACGGGTGAGGTCCACCACGATCTGCATCGCTGGTCACTCCCTCCGGCACGCCGGCTCCTCATTCCTTTCTAGCCCTCGTGGGAGCCGTGCGCGCGTTGTGCGCCGGGAGGCGATCACGCGGGCGCGCCCCGCGCGGGCCCGCGGGCCCGCGGGCCCGCGACGGCCCGGATATCCGTTCGCCCCGCCGGGAACACCCGCCCTACCCTCGGCCCATGAACAAGCCTCTCGTGGCCATCCTCAGTGGCGCGGGCATCTCCACGGATTCCGGGATCCCTGACTACCGTGGGCCGAACGGCCTGTGGCGGCGGGATCCGGAGGCCGAGAAGCTCGTCACCTACGAGCACTACATGCACGACCCGGAGATCCGGCGGCGGTCCTGGCAGCTGCGCCGCGGGAACCGCACGCTGCGGGCGCGGCCCAATGCCGCGCACCACGCCGTGGCCGATCTGGAGCGCTCCGGGACGCCGGTACGGGTGATCACACAGAACGTGGACGGCCTGCACCAGCTCGCCGGACTGCCGGCCCGCAAGGTGCTCGAACTGCACGGCACGGCACGCGGTGTCGTCTGTACGAAGTGCGCTGCGCGCGGGCCGATGGAGGACGCGCTCGCCCGGGTCGAGGCGGGTGAGCCGGATCCGCCGTGTCTGGAGTGCGGCGGGATCCTGAAGTCGGCGACCGTGATGTTCGGGCAGCGACTTGATCCGGTGGTCCTCGGCGAGGCCCTGGCGATCACCAAGGCGTGCACGGTGTTCATCGCGGTCGGCAGCAGCCTCCAGGTCCAGCCGGCGGCGGGCCTGGCCGGGGTCGCCGCCGACCACGGCGCCCGCCTGATCGTCGTCAACGCGGAGCCGACTCCGTACGACGACCGGGCGCACGAGGTGGTCCGCGAGCCGATCGGCACCTCGCTGCCCGCGCTGCTGTCCCGGCTCGCGGACTCGGCGTTCTGACGACGCGTTCCGCCGCCCCGCCGCGTCCGGTGCGTGCAGTTGCCGGAAACCGTGGAGCGGCACGCCGGTCGGGCCGGGCCATGCCCGCTCAGAACAGCGCCGTGCCCCGCTCGAAGTCCAGCAGGCGCTGTTTGCGCTCCAGGCCGCCGCCGTATCCGGTGAGGCTGCCGTCGGAGCCGACGACGCGGTGGCAGGGGACGACGATGCCCACGGGATTGCGGCCGTTGGCGAGGCCGACCGCGCGGGAGGCACGGGGGTTGCCCAGGGCGTCGGCGAGGTCGCCGTAGCTGCGGGTCTCCCCGTACGGGATCGCCCTGAGCTGTTCCCAGACGCTGCGCTGGAACGAGGTTCCGTGCAGCCGGAGTTCCACGGTGAACGCCTTCAACTCGCCCTCGAAATAGGCCGCGAGCTGTTCCTTGGCCGCGCCGAGGAGCGTGTCGTCGCGGTCCCCGAAGCTCTCCTCAAGGGGGCGGTGGCGCTGTCCGGTCATGTAGAGCCCGCACAGGACGCCGTCGTCGGCGACGAGGGTGAGGGGGCCGTAGGGGCTGTCGATCACGGTGTGCTGTTTCACGGTAGATCCTTACACCGGCAGGAAGTTGATCGGGTGACTGTCGGTCGCCCACAGGTACTGGACCGCATACGCCCGCCAGGGCCGCCAGGCCGCGGCGCGCGCGATGAGCGCGGACGGGGTGGCGGGCAGGCCGAGTTCCTGGGCGGCACGCCGGATCCCGAGGTCCGTGGCGAGGAAGGCGTCGGGGTCGCCGAGGGCGCGCATGGCGATGACGTCGACCGTCCAGGGCCCGAAGCCGGGCAGGGCGAGGAGCCGTGCCCGGGCCTCGGACCAGTCGCTCTCCACGCCCAGGTGGAGTGTGCCGTCGGTGAGCCGGCCGACGAGCGTGGTGAAGGTGGCCCGCCGGGTGCGGGGCATCGCCAGTGAGTCCGGGTCGACCTCGGCCAGCGACTCGGGCGCGGGGAAGAGATGGGTGAGGCCGCCGTCGGGGTCGTCGACGGGCTCGCCGTACGCGGTGACCAGGCGGGCGGCGTGGGTGCGGGCGGCGGCCGTGGACACCTGCTGGCCGAGGACCGCGCGGATCGCGAACTCGGCCTCGTCGACGGTGCGCGGCACGCGCCTGCCCGGTGCCTTGTCGACCAGCGGCGCGAGGAGCGGGTCGGTGCGCAGTTGGTCGTCGACCGCGACCGGGTCGGCGTCCAGGTCGAGCAGCCGGCGGCAGCGGCTGATGGCGACGGGCAGGTCCCGCAGGTCGCTGAGGACGAGGCGGCAGGCGACGTGGTCGGGCTTCGGGGTGAGCGCCACGATGCCGTGCCCGTACGGCAGCCGCAGCGTGCGCCGGTAGGCGCCGTCCCGCCACTCCTCCACGCCCGGTACGGCGGTCGCCGCGAGGTGGCCGAAGAGGTTGTCGGGGTTGAGCGGGGCGCGGAACGGCAGGCGCAGGGACAGTGCCCCCGGAGTGCTCGCCGTCTGCCTGCGCGGGGTGCGGGCGCGCAGCTCGCTCGGGGCGAGCGCGAACACCTCGCGGACGGTGTCGTTGAAGGTGCGGATGGAGGAGAATCCGGCCGCGAAGGCGATCTCCGCCATGGGCAGCCCGGTCGTCTCGACGAGGAGCCGGGCGGTCTGGGCGCGCTGCGCGCGGGCGAGCGCGAGGGGGCCCGCGCCCAGCTCGGTGAGGAGCTGGCGTTCGACCTGCCGGGTGCTGTAGCCGAGGCGGGCGGCGAGTCCGGGCACGCCCTCGCGGTCCACCACGCCGTCGGCGATCAGCCGCATGGCGCGGGCCACCAGGTCGGCGCGCTGGTTCCACTCGGGGGAGCCGGGGCTGGTGTCGGGCCGGCAGCGTTTGCAGGCCCGGAAACCGGCCTGCTGGCAGGCGGCGGCGCTGGGGTAGAACGTCATGTTCTCGGCCTTGGGCGGTACGACCGGGCAGCTGGGCCGGCAGTAGATGCGGGTGGTCAGGACGGCCGTGAAGAACCAGCCGTCGAACCGCGCGTCCTTGGACCGCACGGCCCGTACGCAGCGCTCCCGGTCGAAGTGCATGCCTTTCTGCATGCGTCCAGCATCGGCCACCGGCCGGGTCGAAGCTGGCGAGAATGCGACATCAACGTGCCCTGTCCAGGTCCGCGCCGGATCGCCTTGGATCGCCTTGGATCGCCTCGGATCGACTCGGATCACCTCAGGTCACCTCGGGTGCCTCCTACGGCATCCGCCGGCCGCCGGGGCCGTCCCTGCTCCCGCCGTCCCCGGCACCGGTCAGGGCGCGCGCCAGATGTTGTCGAAGGCGGCGTCCTCGATGCTGCGCCGCTGCCGGACCGCTTCCAGTTCCACCACCGCGCCGTTCACGGCGGCCAGGACGGTGACGACCGCCTCGGGGAGTCCCGCCGTGCCCCCGGCCGGTTCGTCCCGCAGTCCCAGGGCGGCCCCCAGCTCGGCCAGAACCGGCTCGCCGGAGGTCCAGCGCCCGGCCGCGCGACCGCGTTCCGCCGGGTCGCCGAGCCGGGTCCGGTCGGTGCGCAGGCCGATCCGGCGCCCGCGTCGCCGGCCGTCGTCGCCCGTGGTCTCCAGGACGTCCACGTAGGCGGCGGCCAGGGCACGGCCCCGGCGCCACAGCCAGTCCTCCACGGACTCGTACGGCTGCTCGCGGACGAGCGCCGCCACGGACTCGTCCAGCAGCCGGTCGCCCATGCCCAGCGGCGGTCCCGGCAGGATCCGGTCGCCGTCCAGGGCGACGGCCTCGGCCCGCAGGAGGTCGATCAGTTCGGCTCCCGCGAGGGCCAGCGAGAGGTCGCCCTGCCCGACGGAGCGGTCGGCGGGAGTGTCCAGGGCGACGATCAAGAGGTCCCGCGGTGTGGTCATGTCGACTCCTTGTCAGGTGCTTGGGCGGCGCTGCGGCGCCCGGGCGGCGGGGTGCTGCGGCGGCCCGGCCCGTCGGCCGGACGAGCCCCGCCGGCGGGGCGGTCGGTCCCACCGGTACGACTTCCCGCACCACCACCATGTGGTGCGCGGGGCCGACACGCAGCATGGCGGCGACCGCGGCCACCCCGATGACCACGACGGCGCCCGGGACGAGCGCCTGCCGACAGCGTCGCACAGCGGAGGGGCGGCCGGGGATCGACGGACACGAGGACGAACACGAAGACGGGCACGAAGACGGGCACGAAGGCGGACACGAGAACAGACGCGAGCACGAACACGGCTCCGGACGCGAACACCGACACGAGCAGAGCGCTCGCCGCCCCCGGTCAGGTGCCCAGGACGGCCTCGGCGGTGGCGACGACGGTGGCACGGCGGCGTTCGCGGTCGATGTCGGAGCCCACCACCGGGATGAGCGGGGTGTTGCTCAGCGAGAGCAGGATCATCAGGTCGCACAGCTCCTGGGCGGGCAGCGCTGCGGAGACGGTGCCGTCCCGCTGTGCCTGGGCCACCTGCTCGACCTTGTCCTTCTGCGCTTCGTGCACGACCTGGGGGAGCGCGTGCTCGGGACGCTCCAGTTGCCGCCAGGCGGAGAGGCGGACCACTTGAGGGCGCGCCTCGTAGTAGTCGTACAGGCGTCCTACGTAGCCGGGCAGGTCGGACGCGTCGATCGGCACGGCGTCGACGATCTCGGTGACGAGTCGGCTGTACACGATGTCGAACAGGTCGACCTTGCTGCCGAAGTACCGGTAGAGCAGGGCGTTGTTGACACCCGCGTTCTTGGTGATGCGGTCGACCCGGGCGCCGGCGATGCCGTATTCGGCGAACTCCTCGGTGGCGGCTTCCAGGATCTTGCGCCGGGTCTCGTCCGCGTTGCGTGCCATGCCTCCACTTTAAGTAAGTAGGAACCCACTTGCAAAGGCGCCCCGACAGGTTTACCGTCGCGATGTAGGTAATCACTTACATTCTCCGATGGATGGACACCGTGATCGATTACGCCAACCTGTACATCGGCGGCCACTGGGTCGCCCCCACCCTCGACGAGCGGATCGAGGTCCGCTCGCCGCACGACCACTCCCTGGTCGGCCGCGCCGCGCAGGCGGCCCCGCCGACGTCGACGCCGCGGTCGCCGCCGCCCGCCGGGCCTTCGACGAAGGCACCTGGCCGAACCTGCCGCCCGAGCGGCGCCGCGCGCTGGTGGCCCGCTTCAACGAGCTGCACGCCGCCCGGGCCGCCGAGATCGCCGCCCTGATCACCGCGGAGAACGGCTCACCGGCCTGGTTCACCCAGAGCCTGCAGCCCGCGCTCGCCGAGCAGACCGCGGCCTATCTGCGCGCCGCCGACAGCTTCGGGTGGGAGGAGGAGATCAGCAGCCCGTCCGGGGCCAGGGCGCTGCTGCGGCGCGAGCCGGTCGGCGTGGTCGCCGCCGTGATCCCGTGGAACGCACCGCACCAGTCGGCGCTGGTCAAGTTGATCCCCGCGCTGCTGGCCGGGTGCACGGTGGTGTTGAAGGCGGCGCCCGAAACGCCGCTGAACGCGCTCCTGCTGGGCGAGCTGTTCACCGAGGCCGGCTTCCCCGACGGGGTCGTCAGCATCCTGCCCGCCGGCCGGGAGACCAGTGAGTACCTGGTCGCCCACCCCGACGTCGACAAGATCGCCTTCACCGGCTCCACCCGGGCCGGGCGCCGCATCGCCTCGCTCGCCGGTGAGCAGCTCAAGCGGGTCAGCCTCGAACTGGGCGGCAAGTCCGCCTCGATCGTCCTGGAGGACGCCGACCTCGACGCCGTGGCCCAGGCCGCCCCGCAGCTGGCGTTCGGCAACAACGGGGAGTCCTGCGTGGCCCACACCCGGCTGCTGGTACCGCGCAGCCGCTACGAGGAATTCGTCTCCGCGGTCGCGGCGGCGGCCGGGAAGACCACCGTCGGGGACCCCGCCGACCCGTCGAACTTCGTCGGCCCGCTGGTCACGGCCGTCCAGAAGGAGCGGGTGCTGTCCTACATCCGGTCCGGCCTGGACGACGGCGCCCGGCTGGTCGTCGGCGGCCCGGACGCCCTGGACGGCCTGGAGCAGGGCAACTACGTCCGGCCGACCGTCTTCGCCGACGTCGACAACTCCCTGCGCATCGCCCAGGAGGAGATCTTCGGCCCGGTCCTCGTGATCATCCCGTTCGAGGACGAGGACGACGCCGTCCGGATCGCCAACGACTCCCCCTACGGGCTCAGCGGCGGCGTCTGGACCACCGACCCCGAGCGCGGCCTCGCCGTCGCCCGCCGTATCCGTACCGGCACGTTCCTGGTCAACGGCGCCCCGAACGGCTTCGACGCCCCCTTCGGCGGCTACAAGTCCAGCGGCATCGGCCGCGAGTTCGGAAGCGTGGGCCTGACGCAGTACGTCGAGCACAAGTCGATCGCGCTGTAGCGCGGACCGGTTGCCGACCACGTCGTTCCCGACTGCTGGTCTTCGACGGCTGGTTCGCGGTCCCTGGCCGCCGATTCGCCACGCCAGGAGCGGACTTTCGCCGACTGCGCTACGTTGGCGACCTGAATCGGGCTCGTCGACGCGTTGGTGGCTGGGTGGCGCGTCTCCTCGACGTGCTCGATGGAGACATCAGTGTCCTACCGTTCCCTGCTGCGTATCGCAGGCGCCGGATTCTTCCCGCTGGGGTTCCTCGCCCGCCTGCCCTACGCGGCCTCGGCCCTCTCCACGCTCATCCTGCTCCAGGCGTCGACCGACAGCTACGTCTTCGCCGGACTCGCCAGTGCGGCGCAGAGCGTGGCCGTCGCCGTCGGCGCCCCGCTCGTCGGCGCCCTGGCCGACCGCTACGGTCACCGGTCCGTCGGCGTCACCGCCGCCGTCGCCAACCTCGCCGCCTGGGCCGCCCTGCTGGCCGCGGGCCGAGGCCCCCGGGAGGGCATGGTCGCGGCGGCGGTCCTGGTGGGCCTGACCCAGCCTCAGGTCGGCCCGCTCGTACGCGTGCACTGGTCCCGGCTGGTGTGCGCGCACGGCGAAGACCGTCTGCTGTCCGCCGCCCTGGCCTATGAGGCGTCCGCGGACGAGCTGGGCTTCGTCGCCGGACCCGCGCTCGTCGGCCTGCTCGCATCGGTCAGTCCCCTCGCACCCGCCATGGTGACCATGTCCCTCATCGCGGCCACCACCCTCCCCTTCGCTCTTCGCTTCGCCCACCGCGACACGGCGCGCCCCCGTTCGGAAAAAGCGGGGAAGCCACGACTGCCAGTCGGCCGGCTGGCCGTCATGTTCCTGGCGATGGTGGCGATGGGGGCGGTCTTCGGCGCGGTCCAGACCGCCGTCACCGTGTACGCCGACACGATCGGCAGGCCCGGTGCCTCAGGGCTCGTGTACGCCGAGTTCGGGATCGGCAGCGCCCTGGCCGGTGTCGTCTGCGGCTGGCTCCCGCGGCGGTTTACCCCGCGTGCCCGCTACGTCTCGGGTGCCGCGCTCCTCTGCGCCGGCATGCTGGTCCTCTTCGCCGGGGCCCGCCTCGTGTCCCTCCCGGCCGCCATCGCACCGGCCGGCTTCACCGTCGCGCCGTACATGATCAGCCTGTACGCGTCGACCGAGCGGCTCGCTCCCGCGGAGCGGGCCGCGGTTGCCATGACCGTCCTGTGCGCCGGCGGTCCCCTCGGGACGGCGGGCGGGCAGGCCGTGTCGGGCGCTCTCGCGCAGGCTCACGGCGTGTCAGGCGCCCTCCTGGTGGCACTCCTCGCGGCAGCCGGCGCGCTTCTGCTCGCCCTCTGGACGCTTGTGGCCGACCGCGGCCGTGCCCTCACCGCACCAGACGCGGAACCTCAGGAGGTGCCCGCGCGCTCGGCGTAACAGCGGGACGCGGCGGCGCGGCGCGGAGTCCCGTCCCGTTCTCAGCTCCGGGGACCAGCCGTGCCGTGACCGTCTTGGGGCGCTGGTACTCGTGCAGGGCCAGCGTGCTCAGGTCGGTGCCGTGGCCGGAGGTGCCCCGGCCGCTGTGCGGGAGTTCGGCGGTCTGGACGAGGTGGCAGGTGAGCCAGACCTCCCCCGCGTTCAGCCGGTCGGCGAGATCGAGTCCCGTGCCCGGATCACGGGCCCGCACACTCGCCGCCAGCGCCTGCGGGACCGCATCGGCCAGTGCCACGGCCGCGTCCGGGTCCGTCGGGCCCGAGACCGCTCTGTCTGACCCGTCGTCGTGCGAACTGCCGAACGAGCGTGCCTCCCCCACATGCCGTTCAGTGACGCACGGGCATGGCGGGGCGCCGGTCCGGAACGCGACGAGGTTCCGTGCGGACCGGCGGCCGACACGAGGGTGAACGATCGGCGAACAGGGGCCTGGTGGCAGGGAGTACGGGACACCGGGCCCCGGTAACACGGCCGCCGTGCTCAGAGCAGCCCCTCCGCCAGCGGGCCGAGGGAGAGGGCCGGCAGGAAGTTGAGCAGCGCCAGGATGAGGGCGGCTCCGGTGGCCAGCGCGACGAAGTTGACGCCGCGGGCCTGGAGCGTGCCCGCCGTGACCACGCCCGGCTGCCGGCGGGCCAGCCGTCCGGCGAGGGCGAGCAGGAACACCATCGGCACGTAGCGGCCGATCAGCATCGCCGCCGTCATCAGCAGGTCGTGGAAGTCGGTGGCGCCGTTGAAGCCGGCCATGGCGCTGCCGTTGCTGTTGACGTTGGAGGTGTAGGCGTAGACGAGTTCCGTCAGGCCGTGCGGTCCCGGGTTGCCCATGGAGGTCCGGCCGTCGCCGAGCCCGACCGCGAGGGCGGTGCAGCCCAGGATGGCGGTCGGGGCGACCAGCGCGTACAGGACGACGTAGCGCATCTCCGGGAACCCGATGCGCTTGCGCAGGTACTCGGGGGTGCGGCCGACCATCAGACCGCCGATGAAGACCGCGATCAGCACCGCCATGATCAAGCCGTACAGTCCGCTGCCGGCGCCGCCGGGGGCGATCTCGCCGAGCATCATCGCCGACAGCAGCACCCCGCCGCCCAGGCTGGAGAAGCTGTCGTACGACGCGTTCGCCGCGCCGTCGGCCGAGCCGGTCGCCGCGATGCCGAACAGGGTCGAGCCGGGGACGCCGACCCGGGTCTCGGTGCCCTCGTACGGGCCGCCGACCGCCGCCGTCACCGTGCCGTTGTGCGCGCTCTGCGCGAGGGTGCCGGCCGCGAGCAGCAGGCCGAAGAGGATGCCGACCACCGCCAGCAGGGTCCAGCTCTGCCGCAGCGAGCCGATGAGACGGCCGTAGGTGCGGATGAACGCGGTGGGGATCAGCAGCATCAGCACGATCTCGATCGCGTTGGTGAGCGCGGTCGGGTTCTCGAAGGGGTGCGCGCTGTTGGCGTTGAAGATGCCGCCGCCGTCGCCGGACATCAGCTTGAGGGGTTCCCAGGAGCCGACCGGGCCGCCGAGCAGGGTCTGCTGCCCGCCCGCGATCGTCGTGACGGTGTGCGGGCCGTCGAGGTTCTGCGGGACGCCCAGGGCGATCAGGACGATGCCGCAGACGACCGACAGGGGCAGGATGATCCGGAAGATCGTGCGGATGAGGTCGACCCAGAAGGTGCCGAGCCGGTCGGTGTCGCGGCGCACGAGGCCCCGGACGAGGGCGAGCGCGGCGCAGATGCCGACGGCCGCCGAGGCGAACGCCTGGACGCCGAGGCCCGCCATCACCGCGAGATGGCCGGTGGTGGACTCGCCGGCGTAGTTCTGCCAGCTGGTGTTGGTGGTGAAGCTGACCGCCGTGTGCAGCGCGAGCCGCCACGGCATGCCCTCGTGGCCGGTGGACCAGGGCAGCCTGCCCTGGAGGGTGAACAGCGTGAACAGCGCGGCGATGCTCACCAGGCTGAAGGCGAGGAGCGCGAACAGGTAGTGCCGCCAGTCCTGTTCGCCGTCCGGGTCGATACCGCAGACCTTGAACAGGGCGCGCTCGGCACGGTGGTGCGGGCCGCCGTCGAGGGCTCTCGCCATGTGGTCGCCGAGCGGTACGTGGAGTGCGACGACGACCGCGAGGATCAGGGTGGCCTGGAGCCAGCCGTACATGGTGGTCAGGCCCCCTCGGCCGAGACGGGACGGAGGTGGTCGAGGGCCGCGTTCAGCTCGACCACGTTGACGGCGGGTGCGCCGAGGACGCCGAGGCCGCGCCCGCTGGTGCAGCGGTCGACGAGCTTGCGTACGGCTGCCTCGGTCATGCCGCGTTCGCGGGCGACGCGGGGTGTCTGGAGTGCGGCGTAGGCGGGGCTGATCTGCGGGTCGAGGCCGCTGGCGCTCGCGGTGACCGCGTCGGCCGGGACCTTCGGGTGCGCGGGCGCGTCACCGCGGACGGGGGTGACGACCGCCTTGCTGTAGTCGGCCCCGGGCGTGGCGCACTCGACCGTGATCCCCCCGTACGTGCTGCGGAAGGGCTTTTCGGGGCACGCCTGGTCGAGGCTGACCACGCGGGTGGCCTTCCCGGTCGTACCGCCGTCGCGGAACACGCCGAGGACCGCGCCGACTCCGTCGGCCGTGCAGTACGGGCGGGAGCCGTCGACGTGCTCCAGTTCGCCCACCGCCTTGCTGCGGGCGCAGACCTGGGTGAGCAGGCTCTGTTTCCCGGAGTCGGGGTGCCCCAGGACCGGCAGGACGTCGACGGTCGACTCCGGGCCGAGGTTCCCGGCCGCCGAGGCCGAGGCGTCGTAGCCGGTGCCGGCGTCGGAGGGGCGGGGCTGGAAGTAGTACGGGATCGGGGCGCCCTTCTTGTCGAGGAAGGACTGCCCGATCAGTGCGCTGCCGCCGGCGGCCAGCCGGGAGCCGTGGGCGTGCTCGCGCAGGCCGGGGACCTGGGCCAGCGCGGTCATTCCCAGCGGGTAGGGCAGGCCGAGGACCACCGTGAGCACGACGACCACCCGGATCGCGGCCACGTGGTGACCCACCCAGGAGGGCATTCTGGACAGAAGGTTCATGGGCGGGTCCTCATATCCCGGGGATGAACTGGACGACGGCGACATCGATGAACTTGATCGCGAGGAAGGGCAGGACCAGTCCGCCGAGGCCGTAGATCCACAGGTTGCGGGTGAGCAGGGCGTCGGCGCTGCTGGGCCGGTAGCGCACACCCCGCAGGGCCAGGGGGATCAGCACGACGATGATCACGGCGTTGAAGATGACCGCGGACAGGATCGCCGAGGTCGGCGAGTGCAGCCGCATGATGTTGATCGCGTCGAGCGCCGGGTAGACCCCGCCGAACACGGCCGGGAGGATCGCGAAGTACTTGGCGATGTCGTTGGCGACGGAGAAGGCGGTCAACGCGCCACGGGTGATAAGGAGTTGCTTGCCGATCTCGACGACGTCGATGATCTTCGTGGGGTCGGAGTCGAGGTCGACCATGTTGCCGGCCTCCTTGGCTGCCGACGTACCCGTGTTCATGGCCACGCCGACGTCCGCCTGGGCGAGCGCCGGGGCGTCGTTGGTGCCGTCGCCGGTCATGGCGACCAGGTGGCCGCCCGCCTGTTCCTTCTTGATCAGGGCGAGTTTGTCCTCCGGGGTGGCCTCGGCGAGGAAGTCGTCGACGCCCGCCTCGTCCGCGATGGCCTGGGCGGTGACCGGATTGTCGCCGGTGACCATGACCGTGCGGATGCCCATCCGGCGCAGTTCGGCGAAGCGCTCCCGCAGTCCCGGTTTGACGACGTCCTTGAGGTGGACGAGGCCGAGCAGCCGGGCCGGGCCCCCGTCGGGGCACTCGGCGACCGCGAGCGGGGTGCCGCCGGAGGCCGATATCCGCTCGACGGCGGCGTCCAGGGCCACGGGGACGGTGCCGCCGTTGTCGCGGACCCAGTTCGCCACCGCGGCGGCCGCGCCCTTGCGTAGCCGGCGGCCTCCCGCGGTCCCCGGCCGGCCGGGCAGATCAACCCCGGACATCCGGGTGGTGGCGGAGAACGGCACCCACTCGGCGTCCTCGGGCACCTCTTCGGCCGCGCTGAACTCCTCGCCCACGTATCCGACGATGGAGCGCCCTTCGGGAGTCTCGTCCTCGAGGCTCGACAGCAGCGCGGCGTCCGCGAGCCGCCGGCCCGTCACCGCGTCGAGCGGCAGCAGCTCGCTCGCCCGCCGGTTGCCGTGGGTGATCGTGCCCGTCTTGTCGAGCAGCAGCGTGTTGACGTCGCCGGCCGCCTCGACCGCGCGCCCGGAGGTGGCGAGCACGTTGCGCTGCACCAGCCGGTCCATGCCCGCGATGCCGATCGCGGAGAGCAGTCCGCCGATGGTCGTCGGGATCAGGCAGACGAGCAGGGAGACGAGCACGATCCCGGTGACGCCGTCGGCGGTGAGCGCCTGGGTGTCGTGCGCGGCCGCCATGAAGTCCTTGGAGAAGATCGCCATCGGCTGGAGCGTGAGGACCGCCACCAGGAAGACGAACGTCATCATCACCAGGAGCAGGTTCAGGGCGAGTTCGTTCGGCGTCTTCTGCCGGCCCGCGCCCTCCACCAGGGAGATCATCCGGTCCAGGAAGGAATCGCCGGGTTCCTGCGCGATGCGTACGACGATCCGGTCCGACAGGACGCGGGTGCCTCCGGTGACGGCCGAGCGGTCGCCGCCCGACTCGCGGATCACCGGCGCCGACTCTCCGGTGATCGCCGACTCGTCGATGCTGGCGACACCCTCGACGACGTCGCCGTCGCCGGGCACCGTCTGCTCCGCCTCGACCACGACGAGGTCACCGCGGTGCAACTCCCCCGCGCCGACCGCCTCTTCAGCACAGGCGTCCGCCGCCGCACCCGGCCGCCAGCCGGTGAGCCGCCGGGCGACGGTCTGGCGGCGCATGCCCCGCAGGCTGTCGGCCTGGGCCCGTCCGCGGCTCTCGGCGACGGCTTCCGCGAGGTTCGCGCAGACGACGGTGAGCCACAGCCACACGGTGATCAGCCAGCCGAACAGGGACGGGTCGGCGAGGGCGATACCGGTGGTCAGGGCTGCGCCGATCTCGGTGACGAACATGACCGGGTTGCGGGCCAGGGTCACCGGGTTGAGTTTGCGCAGCGCGGCGGGCAGGGCGCGCCACAACTGCTTCGGGTCGAGCAGCCCGGCACCGATCCGCCGGGGGCCCGGGTCGGGTGGTCCCACCGCGTCCGCGGGGTCCTCGGGTTTCTCTCTCACTGCTGTGGGCGCGGTCATCGCAAGCTCTCCGGCGTGATCGGGGCCGGCGCCGGGCCGGCCGGCAGGCCGGTCGGGGCGACCAGCCCGGCGTTGTTCTCGGCCGTCACAGAGTCCTCACATATCGCATATAACGGGCATTTGATGCACCTCCGGGCGAGGGCCGGGCCGTCGCTCGCCCGGAGGTGGATCGGGGGGCGACGCGGGGGTGACACGGAGGTCGTGGCCCACGTCGCGGTGGTGGATGTCGTCATCCTGGAGTCGAGTGGCTTGCCGGCCCCGGACGCGGGGAGGCGGAGCGGGGCTCGGCGCCGACGCTATGCCCGCCCGTCCGCTCCGCCGCCGGCTCATGACGCAACGCTGACGGGCTTCGGGCGGACGCTGACGTGACGCTTACACCAGGGGCGAGCCGCGGCCGAGGGCGCCGCGCACGTGGTCCGGCCGTGCGACCCGGCCGTCGGGATCGTCCACGGCGCCTACTACGACCTACGACCGCGACGAGCGGGTCGACCCGGCTACGGCCGCCCCGTCTACGGCTACGGCCGCGGCGGCTACGGCTACGGCGCCCAGGAACCTCAGCGGAAAACGTACCCGGGCCCTGGTCCTGAGGTGGGGTCCGAGGCCCCGGAGGTCAGGGGCTTCGGAGCGCGCGGGGAGCCGATGCCCGCCGGATCCGGCCCTCTCCGCAAGCTCCGCTTCCGTCAGGGGAGTTGCGCGGCGAACGCCCCGTAGGCCCGCTCGTCGAAGAGGACGAACCTGACCTCCTCGACCTCCGTCTCCGCGGCACGCACGGTCTCCACCGCGATGCGAGCGGCGTCCTCCATCGGCCACCGGTAGACACCGGTGGAGATGGCGGGGAAGGCGACCGTCCGCGCGCCGAGGGCGTCGGCCACTCGGAGTGACTCCCGGTAGCAGGAGGCGAGCAGCGCGGGGTCGCCGCCCGAGCCCCCGTACACCGGGCCCACCGTGTGGATGACCCAGCGGGCGTCCAGGTCGCCGGCCGTCGTGGCGACCGCCTGGCCGGTGGGCAGGCCCTTGCCGTACCGCGAGGCGCGCAGCATGCGGCACTCGTCGAGGATGGCGGGGCCGCCGCGCCGGTGGATCGCGCCGTCGACGCCCGATCCGCCCAGCAGCGAGGAGTTCGCCGCGTTGACGATCGCGTCGGCGGTCTGCCGGGTGATGTCCCCCTGGACCAGCGTGATGGTGGTCATGCCTGTCTCAGCCTCCGCCAGACGGCCTTCGCCGCGTTGTGCCCCGACATGCCGTGCACGCCCGGGCCCGGCGGGGTGGCCGACGAGCAGATGAAGACCGCGGGGTGCGGGGTGTGGTACGGGAACAGGGACGGTTTCGGGCGCAGCAGGATCTGGAGACCGGAGACCGCGCCGCAGGCGATGTCACCGCCGACGTAGTTGGCGTTGCGGGTGGCCAGTTCGGGCGGGCCCGCGGTGGCACGGGCCAGGACGCGGTCACGGAAGCCGGGGGCGAACCGCTCCAGCTGGCGCTCGACGGCGTCGGTGAGATCACCGGTCCAGCCGCTGGGCACATGTCCGTACGCCCAGAAGACCTGGCGGCCGGCCGGTGCCCGGGTCGGGTCGGCGACGCTGGGCTGCACGGTGATCAGGAACGGCTTGTCGGGGGCCCGGCCCTCGCGGGACACGGCGCGCAGGGCGGTGCCGATCTCCGCGCTGGTCGCACCGACCTGCACGGTCCCGGCCGAGCGGGCTTCGGGCGCGGTCCACGGCACCGGGCCCTCCAGGGCGTAGTCGATCTTGAAGACGCCGGGGCCGTACCGGTAGCCCGCGTAGTGGCTGCCGAAGCCGGCGATTCGGGCCAGGGCGGTCGGCGAGGTGTCGAAGACGTACGCGCGGGCGGGCGGCAGGTCGTCCAGGCGCTTGACCTCGTAGTCGGTGTGCACGGTGCCACCGAGGTCCCTGAGGTAGCCGACGAGGGCGTCGGAGATCGACTGGGATCCGCCACGGGCCACGGGCCAGCCACGGGCGTGTGCGGCGAGCGCGAAGATCAGGCCGACGGCGCTGGTCGCGAAGCCGCCCAGCGGTGCCATGACATGGGCGACGAGCCCGGCGAACAGGGTCCGGGCCCGTTCGTCGCGGAACCGGCTCGTCAGCCAGGTGGAGGGCGGCAGGCCGACCAGACCGAAGCGGGCGAGGGTGACCGGGTCACGCGGAAGCGCGGTGAGGGGCAGGGACATGAAGTCACGGGCCAGCGTGTCCCACTTGGGCAGGAACGGCGCGACCAGTCTGCGGTACACCCCCGCGTCGCGCGGCCCGAACGAGGCGGCCGTCTCGGCGACCGACCGGGCCAGCACGGCGGCCGTGCCGTCCAGGAACGGGTGTGCCATGGGCAGGTCGGGATGCAGCCACTCCAGGCCGTACCGCTCCAGGGGGAGGGCGCGGAAGGCCGGTGAATTGATCCCCAGGGGATGCGCCGACGAGCAGGGGTCGTGGCGGAAGCCGGGCAGAGTGAGTTCTTCGGTGCGGGCCCCGCCGCCCACCGTGTCACGGGCCTCGAACACGGCCACGGAGAAGCCGCGGCGGGCCAGTTCCACGGCGGCCGTCAATCCGTTCGGCCCCGCTCCCACTACGACCGTATCGAGCATCGACGGCACCTTCGGACCCCTTCGTCAGCCGATGGCCACTCGGAGTCAGCATATGCCGGGGCACTGACAATCCCGACGGCGCGGGGGAAGTACCGGGCACCGGGCGGCCCCGGGAACGGTCAGGACCGCCCGGTTGTCCGGGCCCCGCCCCGGCGTCCCGGCGGTGTCCGTGCCCCGGTCCGCCGCCGCGGCCCGGGTCAGTCGCCGCTGCCGCGCAGCAGTTCCCGTACCCGGCGGGCCGTGGCGGCGTCCCGTGCCGCGGTGAACGGCAGGGCGTTGCCGCCGGTGATGCGGAACGGCTCGCCGGTGAGCGTGCGGTGGGTGCCGCCCGCCTCCTCGACCAGCAGCAGGCCCGCCGCATGATCCCAAGCGGCTTCCCAGGAGAACGCGGTGGCCTCCAACTCGCCCTGGGCCACGGCCAGATACTCCAGCCCCGCCGAGCCGCAGGCGCGCGGCGCGACGCCGTCCGCCCGGAGTCCGAGCAGCGCGTGTTTCTCCTCGTCGGTCGTGTAGTCCGGGTGGGAGGTGGCGACGCGCAGGTCCCGGCCGGGCGCGGGCGCGCCCGCGACGAGCCGTTCCCCGTCGAGGAAGGCGCCCCCGCCCCGTACGGCGGTGGCGAGCCGGTCGAGGGCCGGTGCGTAGGTCCACGAGGCGAGCAGGACGCCCCGGTGGGCGAGCGCGACGAGTGTGCAGAAGCCGGGGTCGCCGTGGACGAACTGACGGGTGCCGTCGACCGGGTCGACGATCCACACCGGCGCGTCGCCGCGTATCGCCTCGTAGGTCGCGGGGTCGGCGTGGACCGCCTCCTCGCCCACGACGACGGAACCGGGCAGCAGGGCGGCGAGGACTCGGGTGAGGTACCGCTCCGCGAGGCGGTCGGCGTCCGTCACCAGGTCGTGCGGCCCGCTCTTCTGCGCGACCTCGTGGTCGGCGAGCCTGCGGAAGCGGGGCAGGATCTCGGTCGCCGCGGCCTCGCGGATCGCGTCCTCCACCGCTGCCGAGTGGCTGGGGAGGAATTCCGTCAGCAGGGCTTCGGCGAGGCCGTCCCCGCCGGCCGCTGAGCGCTGTCCGAGGTCTTCGTCCAGGGGGCACCCCCAGGTTTTGGTGTCTTCGATCATGTCTCCATGAGAGCATGCGGCGCTGACAATCCACACCGGCCCGGTGCATCCCGGGTGGAATCGAGACGAACAGCCGGTGCCGCCGGTCAGCGGCCCACCGCGTAGCCCTGCATCCCGCGCGGGTTGGCCGCCGCCGACAGGACGCCGGTGGCGGGGTCCCGGGCCACCGCGCACAGCCGGCCCTCGGACCAGTCGGGGCCGACAGTGACGTCATGGCCCCGCCGCCGGAGTTCCGCGACCACCGCCGGGTCGGTGCGGGACTCCACGGTGACGCTGCCCGGGTTCCGGCCGCGCGGGTAGAAGGAACTGGGGAAGCTGTCGTTGTGCCAGTTCGGGGCGTCGATCGCGCCCTGTAGGTCGAGGGCGCCGCGCACCGGGCCGCGCAGTGCGACGGCAAGGAAGAAGTGCAGTTGCCACTGGTCCTGCTGGTCCCCGCCGGGGGTGCCAAACGCCAGTACCGGGGCTCCGTCGCGCAGCGCGACGGACGGGGTGAGGGTGGTGCGCGGGCGGCGGCCGGGGGTGAGGGTGCCCGGCAGGCCCTCCTCCAGCCAGGTCATCTGGAGCCGGGTGCCGAGCGGGAAGCCGAGTTCGGGCACGACCGGGTTGGACTGGAGCCAGCCGCCGCTCGGCGTGGCCGCGACCATGTTGCCCCAGCGGTCGACGACGTCGAGGTGGCAGGTGTCGCCGCGGGTGGCACCGTCGGCACCCGTGCCGGGCCCGCCGGGGAGCCGCGCCATGGTCGGCTCGCCGACGCCCATCGGATCGAACCCGGACACCTCGCCGCCGGCCACGCGCGCGTGGTCGCACAGCCGGGGTGGGCGCCCGCCGGGGCTGCCGGGCCGCAGTTCGTACGAGGCACGGTCGCCGACCAGTGTCCGCCGCCCGGCGTTGTACGCGTCGGACAGCAACTCGGTGACCGGCACGTCGGCGGCGTCGCCGTACCACGCCTCGCGGTCGGCCATGGCGAGCTTGCAGCCCTCGATCAGCAGGTGGTGGTAGTCGGCGGAGCCGTACGGGGGCAGTTCGGGCGGCAGCAGGGCCAGTTGTTGCAGGAAGGCGGGGCCTTGACTCCAGGGGCCCGCCTTGCACACGGTCCAGCCGCGCCAGTCGTACGTCACGGGGGCCTCGTAGCTCGCGGACCAGCCGGCGAGGTCGGCGGCGGTGAGCGTGCCGGTGTGCCGTTCGCCGCTGGTGTCCAGGGTGGGCCGCCGGGCCTGCCGTACCAGCGCCTCGGCGATGAAGCCGGTCCGCCACACCTCGCGGGCGGCCTCGATCCGCGCCTCCCGGTCCCCCGCGCCCTCGGTCTCGGCGAGCAGCCGCCGCCAGGTGGCGGCGAGGGCCGGGTTGCTGAACGGGCGGCCGGGCCGGGGCGCCGCGCCGCCGGGCAGGTACACCTCGGCCGACGAGGTCCACTCGGTCTCGAACAGCCCGCGCACGCTCTCGACGGTCCCGGTGAGGTTCTCCACCGGCGGGTGGCCGTGTTCCGCGTACCCGATGGCGTACTTCAGGACGTCGTCGAGGGACCTGGTGCCGTGGTCGCGCAGGAGGAGCAGCCAGGCGTCGAAGGCGCCGGGCACGGCGGCGGCGAGCGGTCCGGTGCCGGGCACCAGGTCCAGGCCGAGTCCCCGGTAGTGCGCGACCGTCGCGCCCGCGGGCGCCACCCCCTGCCCGCACAGCACCCGCACCTCGCCGCCCGCCGGCGCCAGGAGGATCGGCACCTCGCCGGCCGGGCCGTTGAGATGCGGCTCGACGACGTGCAGCACGAACGCGCCCGCGACGGCGGCGTCATAGGCGTTGCCGCCGCCCTCCAGCACGGCCATGGCGGACTGCGAGGCCAGCCAGTGCGTGGCGGACACCATGCCGAAGGTGCCCTGGAGGGTGGGGCGGGTGGTGAACATCTGGCCTCTCTTCTCACCGTTCGGAGGTACGGGTCATCTCACGGTTCGGAGGTACGGGCGGCGAACGGGGGGTTCACCGCGTGCCCTTGCCGGTCCTGGTGCAGTGCCTTCCCCTGTCCGATTCCTTCATGCGGACGTCTGTTTCCCGGACCCGAAGTTTCACCCGGCCAAGGTCCTGCCCAGCGTCTCCTCGCCGCAGCGGAGCCGGATCGTCGGCTGCACCTGGGCCGGTGGCTGCGACGCGGGCGACCGCTCCGCCAAGGTGTGGGCGCCCCATGAGAACGGGCAGGTGGCCGGCTCCTGGTTCGCCATCGTCATCCACTGATCGGACGGGTGCGGCCGGAGCACGGTTCCGGACCGCGCCCGCGGTACGCGTTACCGCCGCACGTCCCTGCGGGAGACGGCCAGGTAGCCGACGAAGCAGGCGATGGCGACGGTCCAGGCCAGGGTGACCGGCCCCAGCCCCAGTCCCAGCCCGCCCCGGGCGTGGCCGAGCGCCGTCCAGTCGGCGAGGGAGGCACCGAGGGGGCGAGTGATGACGTAGGCGGTCCAGAAGGCGGTCACGGCGTTCATGCCGGCGACGCGGTGCGCGAGCGCGGGCACGCAGATCGCGGCGGCGAAGAGCAGGACCGAGCCGGCGTAGCCGAAGCCGACGGTGGCGGTGAGGTCGCCTGCGGCGGTGCCGAGGGCGAACGTGGCGAGGACCGCCGCCCAGTAGAAGATCTCGCGGCGGCGGGTACGGATGCCGTGGATGGACAACGTCCGCTCGACGGCGTACCAGAGGGCGAAGACGGCGGCCAGCAGGACGAGGAAGACCGGCGTGGACACCGCGTAGGGCACGCCGAGACCGACGTGCAGGACATCGGCGGCCATCGTGCCGAACACACTGACCATGACGACGGCGGTCCAGTACACCCAGGCGATGTACCGGCGGACGGCGAACTGCACGGCCAGGGAGAGGGCCAGGGCGAGACCGCCGAGCGCGACCGCGGGCACCGGGCCGAGCACCCGGGCCAGCAGGTCCGACGCGGTCTCGCCCATCCCGGTGGTGAGCACCTTGATGATCCAGAAGTAGACGGTCACTTCCGGCACCTTGTTCGCCAGGGCACGGACGGGAACGAAGGGGCGGTCGTCGAGGAGGTGCTCTGTGGTCATGGACCGCACGATGACACGGTGAACTCCTGGTGCCACAGAGGCGTTTGCCATTGTTTTGGACCCTCTGGTGCATGACTTTCACCGTCGCGCGGACAACCTGACAGCAACCTGAACGCCTCCTCGAAACACCTGGTCACGCAAGGTGAGCCGGTGATAGGCAGGAGATTTCGCCCGGCCGCGGCCACGGCGGCGCACCTCTCCGGAGCCGTGGGTTCCAGCGGCCGTCGGGGGCGCAGGCTCCGCTCGGGTCGTCCGCGTGGCCGAGGGGGCACACGCTCTCGGCACCGCCGCCTGAGCGCGACACCGCGAGGGTGACGCCCGTCACCGCGGAGGCGCCCCGGGGCCAGGACACCCGCACGGCTTATCGACCCGGATCCGGGCGATTCGTCCGCACCTTCCCTCGTCATCGCGCAGGTAAGAAGCGAGTTGGCACTTTCGTCCCACAGCCAGTCGTGTGACACTGGCGTCCCGCAGTGCGGACACCCTCCGCACCCCCTCCCCCACGAGAAGTACGCCGTGCGTCATCTTCCTCTGCCGCTGACCCTCACCGCGCGTCTGTCACCGGTCGCCGTGCTCGCCGTGGCCGGCTGGGCGCTGACGTCCGGCCCGTTCGCCGCGACACCGGCCACGGAACACCAGCCGGACCAGGGGACCGCCGCCCAGCCGTCGGCCGCCGCGTCCTCGTCCACCGACGCGTCGACGGACACATCGACGACGTACGCCACCGCGCCCGCACCCTGCGGCAGCGTGCCCAAGGCGACCGTCACCTCACTGGTGCCGGGCGCCAAGACGGCCGGCAAGGAGATCCCGTCGACGGACTCGAAGCTGCGCCGCACCTGCTCCTGGAACGCGCTCAAGGGCTACGACTACCGCTGGCTCGACGTCTCCTACGAGATCTCCGACACCGACAGCGCGGCGCAGAAGGAATACGAGCAGCGGATCTCGGAGAAGAGCGGCGGAGGGGACGTACCCGGGGTCGGCGACTCGGCCTACTCGGTGGTGAACCTGACCACCGAGGCCAAGCAGCAGACCCGCGAGGGCGTCGTCATCGCCCGCGTCAACAACGCCCTGGTGATGGTCACTTACAACGGCAGCGACTTCGAGACGAAGAAGGCGCCGGCCACGGACGAGATCAACAAGGGTGCCATCAAGGCGGCCAAGGCGGCCGTGGCCGCGCTCCAGGACGGCGCCTGACCGCCCCGAGGAGTCCTGCCGAGGAGTCCCGCGCCGGTGAGCCCTCAGCGCAGGCGGCGCCGGACGTGCTCGGCGACCTCCGCGCGGTGCGGACTCAGATAGAAGTGGTCGCCGCCGGGGAAGACGTGCGCGTCGGTCGCGGCTTCGGTGTGCGCGGACCAGGCCCTGGCCTGCTCCACGGTGACCCGGGGGTCGCTGTCGCCGACCAGGACGGTGACCGGCACGGTGAGCGGTGTGGCGTCGGCCGGGCAGCGGTAGGTCTCGATCGCCCGGTAGTCGGCGCGCACGGCGGGCAGCACCATGCGGCGCAGTTCCTCGTCGGCGAGCAGTCCGGGACTGGTGCCGCCCAGCGACTCGATCTCCGCCACCAGGCCGTCGTCGTCGAGGAGGTGGACGCGTTCGTCCACGGAGAGGGACGGAGCCCGCCGTCCGGAGGCGAACAGCCACAGCAGGGGTGCCGCCGCCGGATCGGCGGCCAGCCGCCGGGCGACCTCGAAGGCGACCACCGCGCCCATGCTGTGGCCGAACAGGGCGAGCGGCCCTCCGGTGTAGGGGCCGAGCGCGGCCGCGGCACGGTCCGCGAGCACACCGATGTCCTCGACCGCCGGCTCCTGCCACCGCTCCTGCCGTCCGGGGTACTGCACGGCCAGCACTTCGATCTCCGGGGAGAGCAGGCCGGACAGCGGGTGGTAGAAACCGGCGGCACCCCCGGCGTACGGAAAGCAGGCGAGGCGGACCTTCGCCTCCGACACCGGGTGGAACCGGCGGATCCACTGTGCGGACTCCTCGCTCGTCACGTCGCCTCCGGTCCTGGTTCACACATTTCGGCCCCTGCACGGGAATTGGCGGCACGCCACTCAGTCACGGACGCACACCATTCCAGTAGGACGCTAGCACCAGCGGAATTGCACCGGGGACCCCTAACTCCGTTCGATAACCCCCTAGCTCGCCGTGCGGAACCGCCGCGGCCGTCCGGCCGGTGATGCAATCTCCTCAGGTTCCTAAGGCTGCGACGACGGAAGGCAGTGGCACCAGGAGCGGACCAGCCGTGGCGAAGACAACTACGTGGAGATGGCACTCGTGAAGGCGCTCATACTCTCCGGCGGAGCGGGCACCCGCCTGCGCCCGATCACGCACACATCGGCGAAGCAGCTCGTACCGGTCGCCAACAAACCCATTCTCTTCTACGGCCTCGAAGCGATCGCGGAAGCCGGGATCGTCGATGTCGGGATCATCGTGGGCGACACCGCCAGGGAAATACAGGAGGCCGTCAAAGACGGATCGCAATTCGGGATCAAGGTCACCTACATTCCGCAGGAGGCACCGCTCGGGCTCGCCCATGCCGTGCTCATCGCCCGGGACTTCCTGGGCGACGACGACTTCGTCATGTATCTCGGTGACAATTTCATCGTGGGCGGGATCTCCGAGCTGGTCGACGCGTTCCAGGAGGAGCGGCCGGACGCCGGGATCCTGTTGACGAAGGTGGCCGATCCCCGCGCGTTCGGCATCGCCGAACTCGACGTCGACGGACGGGTGGTGGGCCTCGAAGAGAAGCCCGAGGTGCCCAAGAGCGAAATGGCCCTCGTCGGTGTCTATCTCCTCACCCCCGTGATCCACACCGCGGTACGCGCCATCGAGCCGTCCGACCGGGGCGAACTGGAGATCACCGATGCCCTCCAGTGGCTCATCGACCAGCGCTACGACGTGCGCTCGACGACGATCTCCGGGTACTGGAAGGACACCGGCAAGGTCAGCGATCTGCTGGAGGTCAACCACACGGTCCTGGAACACGTGGAGCCACTGGTGGCGGGCGTGGTCGACGACGCGAGCGTCATCATCGGCAGGGTGCGCATCGAGGCGGGCGCGCAGGTGTCGGGCAGCCGCATCGTGGGCCCGGCGATCATCGGGGCGGACACCGTGGTGAAGGACGCCTACGTCGGACCGTTCACGGCCCTGTCGGACGGCTGCCGGATCGAGGACAGCGAGATCGAGTACTCGATCGTCCTGAAGGGCTCCTCGGTGACCGGGGTGCGCCGTGTGGAGGCGTCGCTCATCGGCCGGGACGTCGAGGTCACTCCCGCTCCGCGCAATCCGGCCGCCCACCGGCTGGTGCTCGGCGACCACAGCAAGGTGCAGATATCACGATGACGACCCGGATTCTCGTGACCGGCGGCGCCGGTTTCATCGGCTCGCACTACGTCCGTACGATGCTCGGTCCGCACGGGCCGGGGGACGTCCAGGTGACCGTCCTGGACAAGCTGACCTACGCCGGGAACCTCGCCAACCTCGACGAGGTCCGCGACTCGCCCCGGCTGTCGTTCGTCCAGGGCGACATCTGCGACCCGCGGCTGGTGGCCGGGCTGATGGCCGCGCACGACCAGGTGGTGCACTTCGCGGCCGAGTCGCACGTGGACCGGTCCATCGACGGCGGTGCGGAGTTCGTCCGGACCAATGTCGTCGGCACCCACACCCTGGTCGACGCGGCGCACCGCGCGTCGGTCGACAGGTTCGTCCATGTCTCGACCGACGAGGTGTACGGATCCATCGACACCGGCTCCTGGCCCGAGTCGCATCCGCTGCAACCCAACTCCCCCTATTCCTCCTCCAAGGCGGCCGGCGACCTGATCGCCCTCTCGTACCACCGCACCCACGGCCTCGACGTGCGGGTCACCCGGTGCAGCAACAACTACGGGCACCACCACTTCCCCGAGAAGGTCATCCCGCTGTTCATCACCCAACTGCTGGACGGCGGGAAGGTCCCGCTGTACGGCGACGGCGGCAACATCCGGGACTGGCTGCACATCGACGACCATGTGCGGGCCGTCGAACTGGTCCGCACGAAGGGCCGGCCCGGCGAGGTCTACAACATCGGCGGTGGCACCGAGATGTCGAACCTGGAACTCACCCGGCGGCTCCTCGACGCGTGCGCGGCCGACTGGGACGAGAGCGTCGAACACGTCGCCGACCGCAAGGGCCACGACCGGCGCTACTCGGTCGACTGGACCAAGATCCGCGACGAGCTGGGCTATGTCCCGCGCCGGGACTTCGCGACCGGTCTGGCCGAGACGGTGCGCTGGTACCAGGAGCACCGTTCCTGGTGGGAACCGCTCAAGGCGCGGGCGGCGCTGTGAGACGGACGGCAGGGCGCGGCACCCCTCCCCGGTCCCCGGGGCGGGCGCCGCGCCGTCGTCCCCGGGTCATCGGCCCCCGGTCGGCCCGAACAGTTCCCGCACCCGTTCCAGGGAGCGGAGTTTCTCCTTGGTGTCGGTGATGTTGTTGGTCACCATCAGTTCGTCCGGCCGGGCGGCGTCGAGGAGTTCGGCCAGCCGCCGCCGGACGGTCTCCGGGCCGCCGACGGCCTGCCCGGCGAGCAGCGTCCCGGCGTAGTCGCGCTTGCCGTCGGGCCAGTCGTAGCCGGCCGCCTCGTCGGGCGTGGGCAGCGGATCGTGCCGGGCCAGGCCGCCGACCTCCAGGGCCGAGACCACCGCGGGCAGGGCGAGTCCGGTCGCGTGGCCGTCGTCCTCGCCGCACACGGTGTGCACGGTGAGCATGGCGTACGGCGCGTCGAGCAGCGCCGAGGGACGGAAGGCGGAGCGGTAGGCGGCCAGGGCCTCCGCGGCACCGCGCGCACCGAAGAAGTGGTGTGCGAAGGCGTACGGCAGCCCCCGCTGCCCGGCGAGGGCCGCGCTGCCGACGCTGGATCCGAGGACCCAGACCTGGGGCGGCGCGGCCGGTACGGGCATGGCGGTCAGACCGGCGTACGGGTGTTCCGGCGGGAAGCTGTCCGTCACGAAGTGGACGAGATCGCCGAGGTCGTCGGCGAAGGCGTCCGCGGGCAGCCGGCGCAGGGCCGACGCGACGGCCTGGCCGGTGGCCGGTGCCCGTCCGACGCCCAGGTCCACCCGGCCCGGGAACAGCGTGCCCAGCGTGCCGAAGGACTCGGCCACGACGAGCGGCGCGTGGTTCGGCAGCATCACCCCGCCGGAGCCGATCCTGATCGTGCGCGTCGCCGAGCCGAGCGCGGCGAGGAGCACGGCGGGTGCGACGCTGGCGACCCCCGGGGTGTCGTGGTGCTCACCCACCCAGACCCGCAGGAAACCCAACTCCTCCGCGCGGCGTGCCAGTTCGCCCACCGTACTGAGGGCGTGTGCGGCGCCGCGGCCTCGTTCCACCGGCGCGATGTCGAGCACGGACAGCGGGATCCGGGGCAGCGGGGCGTTCATCGGACACCGTCCTGCTGGGGCACGGAGCCGGCGTTCTGCCCGGTCACGGCGGATGCCGCGGCCCGGGCCCGGGCCAGCAGGCGGGCCGTGCGGTCCGCGTGGGCGGCGGTCTCGGAGCCGGTGAGGGCGGCGGCGCGGCGGTGCAGCTCGCCGGCCTCCTCGGACACCGCGTCGGCCTCGTCCTCGACCGCGCGCAGCGCGGCCCCCAGGTCCGTACGGCCGCTGTGCGGATGCTCGCCGGCGGCGAGACGGCCGGCGGCCGTGCCCAGCGTCACCTGGGCGAGGACCAGGTGGAGGGTGGGGACGAGGAGGTCGTTGTAGGCGCGGGGCTGGAAGACCTTGTCGATGTATCCCAGCGCCCCGCTCCAGGGGATGTCGGCGTCGCGCACGGTGACGGTGCCCGCCTCGTCGTCCTCGAAGGTGAGCCCGACATGGGTGGACATGGCGAGCGAACTGACCAGGGATCCGTCGGGGAAGCGGCCTTCGAGCAGGGTGATGTCGCTGACCCGGGCGGCCGTGGACGGGGTGATGCGCCCGTTGAAGACGATGTCGTCGCCCCGGTCGCGGACGGTGAGGGCGGCGCCGCGGACGTCGAGGGATCCCCCGAACAGCCACCGGGCCCGGGCCGAGACCTCGTCGATGTGTTCGGTCTTCTCCCGGGTGGCGATGAAGGAGGCGAGCCTGACCCAGACGTAGTGCCGGCCGAGGAGTTCGCCGAGCGCGGGGTCGGCCGCCGAGACGATCCGCACCACCCGGTCGGCCACCGGCCATTCCTGCGCCCCGCCGCCGTGCTCGGCGGGCCCGAGCAGAGTGATCAGACCGGAGTCCTTGAGCAGGGTCACCTCACGGTGCGGCGGCCGCGCGCTCGCCGAACGCTCCGCGGCCGAGGCGGCGAGTGAGGCCGCGACGGTGCGGGCCCGCTCGCTCCAGCCGTCGGCGTCCGCCTCCGCCTTCCAGGTGGTGTCAGTCATGCACACTCCGTCGTTGTGGGATTTTCCGGGCAGGGACGGGAGCCGGAGACGGACTCCCGTGCGGGGTGGTCCCGCCGGTGGCGCGGGCCAGCTCCGGTATCGCGTCGACGAGGGAGCCGGTGTACGCGTGCCGGGGGTGGCGGAAGACGTCGCGCGTCGGGCCCTCCTCGACGATCACGCCGTCCCTCATCACGAGCACGCGGTCGCTGATCTCCTGCACCACGGCGAGGTCATGGGTGATGACCAGCAGGGCCACCCCGGTGTCCCTCTGCAACCTGCCGAGCAGGTCGAGCACTTGGGCCTGCACGGTGACATCGAGCGCGGAGACGGGCTCGTCGCACACCAGGAGCCGGGGGCGTGGCGCGAGCGCCCGGGCGATGGCGATCCGCTGCCGCTGGCCGCCGGAGAGCTGGTGCGGCCGGCGCCGCAGCAGCCCGGCGTCCAGTCCGACCTGTTCCAGCAGTTCGGTGATGCGCTCCGTGCGGCCCGGGCGGGTTGCCGCGGGCAGTGCCTCCGCGATGATCCGGCCCACCGTGAAGCGCGGATCGAACGACGCGTACGGGTCCTGGTGGACGAGTTGCACCTGGTGCCGCAGGGGTCTGCGGGCCCGTTCGCCCAGGGTGCTCCAGGGCCCGCCGTCCAGGCGCACTTCTCCGGTGTCCGCCGGGAGCAGGCCGAGCAGTACCCGGGCCAGGGTGCTCTTGCCCGAGCCGGACTCGCCGACCACGCCCAGGCTCTCGCCCGCGCGCAGGGTCAGCGAGACATCGTCCAGCGCGCGCCGGGCGGGGGCCTTCCCGTGCCCGGGGTAGGTCTTCACCACGTGCTCGGCGGTGAGCAGGACCTCGCCGGGCGGGTGTGCGGTGCGGCGCCGTCCGGTGGGGATCGAGTCGATGAGGGTGCGTGTGTAGGGGTGCCGGGGCTCGGTGAGCAACTGCGCGGTGGGTCCCTGCTCGACCACGTCTCCGTCGCGCATGACCAGGACGCGGTCGGCGAGTTGGGCGACCACCGCGAGATCATGGCTGATCAGGAGCAGTCCTCGCCCCTCGCCCTTGATGCGTTCCAGCAGCCGCAGGATCTGTGCCTGCACCACGGCGTCCAGGGCGGTGGTGGGTTCGTCGGCGATCAGCAGCCGGGGGTCGGCGGCCAGCGCCGCGGCGATCAGGGCGCGCTGGCGCAGCCCGCCGGAGAGTTGGTGCGGGTACTGGGTGCGCCGGCTCTCGGGCTCGGGGACCCCGGCGTCGGTGAGCAGTTCCACCACGCGTTCGGTGACGTCCCGGCCGGCCGCGGCCCGGTGCAGGGCGACGCCCTCGGCGATCTCGGCGCCGACGGTGCGCAGCGGGTCGAGGGAGACCATCGCGTCCTGGAGGACCATGCCGATCCGCCGGCCGCGCACGGAACGCCAGCGGCGTTCGGTGAACCGGGTCGCGTCGGCGCCGTCGATGTCCAGCCGGTCGGCGCTCACCCGGGCGCGGCGTCCGGCGAGGCCGATCAGGGCCCGCGCGGTGACGCTCTTGCCCGAACCGGACTCGCCGACCAGGGCGACGCACTCGCCGGGCGCGACCGAGAGGGTGACGCCGCGCACGACGGGCCGGTCCGCGCGCCCGAAGGCGACGCTCAGGTTCTGCACGTCGATGAGGTTCATCGCACCGCCGAGGCCTGGAGGTGGCGGCCGATGGCGGTGGCGGCCACGACGACGAGGGAGATGAGGACGCCGGGCGCGACCGAGATCCACCAGGCGGTCTGGAGGAAGTCCTTGCCGTCGGCGACCATGGACCCCCAGTCGGCCTGCGGTGGTCTGGGGCCGAGGCCCAGCAGGCTGAGCCCGGCTCCGCTGGCGATGGCCGCGCCGGAGCCGATGGAGGCGAGGACGACGACCGAACCGCCGATGTTCGGCAGCACGTGCCGCAGGAGGTAGCGCCACGGCGGCACCCCGAGCACCGTGGCGGAGTCGACGTACTCCGAGCCGAGCACCAGCCGGGCCTGGCCGCGTACGAGCCGGGCGTAGCCGGGGATGCCGGCGAGTCCGATGGCCACGGCGACGTTCAGCGTGCCGCCGCCGAGCACGGCGACGACCAGCAGGGCGAGAAGCGTCTCCGGAAAGGCCATCAGGACATCGACGACGCGCATGAGCAGGGCGTCCGCCCGGTTCGTGCCGACCGCTGCCAGCAGGCCGAGCAGGGCGCCGCCGCCGACGCCGATGGCGGTGGCCGCCGCGGACACCGCGACGGAGATCCGGGTGCCGTACACCAGGCGGGCGAACACGTCGCGGCCCAGCTGGTCGGTGCCGAGCAGGTGGCCGGCGCCGGGTGCCTGGAACGTCCGGACGACGTCGGTCGCGTTCGGGTCGTGGTCGGTGAACAGGCCGGGAACGGCGAGGACCAGGGCCAGCAGGAGCAGCAGGGCGCCCGCGCACAGCAGCGGGACCCGGCCGCGGACCGCCCACCGGGCGCCCGCGCGGGGCCCGGTCGGCGACGCGGCCTCGACACCGACCCGCACGGCCCCTCCCCTCCCGATGGTCTTCCGTTCGTCCTCCGGTCCGCCGTCGACGCTCATGGGGTCACCTTTCTCAGCCGCGCATCGATGACCGGGTGCAGCAGGTCGACGACGATGTTGATGACGACGAAGACGACGGCCGACAGCAGGACCAGGGCCGTCACCACGGGGATGTCGCGGGCCTCCACGGCCCGGACGAGGATCCGGCCCAGGCCGGGCCTGGCGAAGATGTTCTCCACCAGGACCGCGCCGCCGAACAGTCCGCCGAGCAGGAACCCGGACATGGTGGTCAGGGGAAGCAGCGCGTGCCGCAGGGTGTGCCGCAGCAGCAGCCGTGTCTCCCCGAGTCCGCGGGCCCGGGCGGTCAGCACGAAGGGCCGGCCGTCCGTCTGTTCCAGTTCCTGCCGCATGACCTGGGTGAGGACTCCGGCCAGCGGCAGGGCCAGGGCCAGGGTGGGCAGGACGAGCGCGGAGGCCGAGCCGTCCCCGGCCGCGGGGAAGAGGTGGAGGTGGAAGGAGAAGACGGTCAGCAGCACGATGCCGAGCCAGAAGGCGGGCACGGACACCGTGACCAGTTCCACGGCCGAGGCGAGTGACCGGACGAGTCCGCTGCGGCCCGCCGTCACGACGGCGGCGAGCACCGCCAGCAGCAGTGCGCACACCAGGGCGCACAGCGCCAGTTGCACGGTCGGCAGCACCTGTCCCGAGAGCACCTGGCCGACGGGCTGGTTGAGCTGGTACGACCGTCCCAGGTCGCCGCTGAGCAGCGCGCCCATGCTGTGCACGTACTGGACGGGCAGCGGGTCGTCGAGTCCGCTGCCGACGAGGACCTGGTGGCGCAGCTCGGGTGTGACGGGTGTGCCGGGGCCGATCAGCGCGGCCACCGTGTCACCGGGCACGAGGTGCACGGCGAAGAAGGTGAGGGTGGCCGCGCCCCAGACGACGAGGGCGCCGGCCGCCAGCCGCTGGAGCACGAAGCGCAGTACGCCGCCCGTCAACGTCCACTCACCCAGGCGTCGTAGAGGTCGTGTTCGCTGAACGCGTCATAGGTCAGTCCGTGCACCCGGCTGCGTACCGCCGAGTCGCGGGAGGCGACGTACGTGGGGATCGAGTACGCCTGGTCGATCACTCTGCGCTGGACTTTCTGGTACAGCTCGACGAGCCGGTCGCGGTCGTCGGTGCGCTGGGCGCGGTCGAGCAGGGTGTCGAGCTGGGCGTCGTGCACCCGGGCGCCGTTCATGCCGCCCTTCCCGAACTGTTTCTTCGAGTGGTAGAGGTTGCGCAGCAGGGCCGGGTCGGGGCTCTCCCAGCCGAAGGCGAACATGTCGTAGTCGCCCTTGGCGGTGCGGTCCATGCTGGTGGCCGAGTCGACCGGGATCAGGTCGAGCGCGATGCCGACCTTCTTGAGCGCGTCCTGGATCCCGATGGCGATGGCCTGGTTGTCGCTGGAGACGAAGCTCTGCACGTAGGGGACCTGGGCCGTCAGCCGCCTGCCGTCCTTGGTGCGGTAGCCGGCCGAGTCCCGTGCGGTCCAGCCGGCCGCGTCGAGCAGTTGCCCGGCCTTGGCCCGGTCGTACCCCCAGAGGTCGCCGAGGTTCTTGTCGTAGGCGAAGGTCGAGGGGTTCAGCGGCGACCGGGCCGGCTGGTACTCGCCCTGGAAGACGCCCTTGACGATGGCGGGCAGGTCGACGGCGCACTGCACGGCCCGGCGGACACCGAGGTCGTCGAAGGGCGCGCGCTGGGTGTTGAGGTAGAAGGTGTACGACGTGCCGGGCACGGCGGTGCGCAGCAGGCTCAGACCGCTCTGGGCGCGTACGGACGCCAGGCGCGCGGCGGGGATCTCCTCCGCCACGTCGGCCTGGCCGGAGGTGACGGCGCCGACCCGGGAGGCGTTCTCGGTGAGGATGTTCACCACGATCCGGTCGATCCGCGCGGCGCCGGTGTGCGCTGCCCCTGCGGGTCCCCAGCGGTAGTCGGGGCGCCGCTCGAACACCGCCTGCTGGCCCGCGATGCGGGAGACGAAGCGGAAGGGGCCGGTGCCGACGATGGCCGGGCCGCCCGCGCCGAGGTCGGCGGCGCGTTCCTTGAGCGCCTTCGGCGAGTGGAAGCCGAGGAAGGTGGAGGCGACGGACCGCAGGAAGGAGGCGTAGGGCTCCTTGAGGTGGACGACCGCGGTGAACCGGTCGGGCACCTCGGTGCGTTCGTAGGGGCCGAGCAGCGGGGCCGCGGCCTTGGAGACGGTCTTGGGCGCGACCACGTGGTCGAAGTTGGCCTTGACCGCGGTCGCGTCGAAGGGGGTGCCGTCGCTGAAGGTGACGTCCTTGCGCAGCTTGAACGTGTAGCTCAGGCCGTCGGCGGAGACCTGCCACGAGGCGGCCAGCCACGGGGCGACCGTGCCGTCCGGTTTCAGCGTGACCAGGGAGTCGAGGACGGGGCGCAGCAGCCGGGCGGTGACCCCGGTGGACGCCTGGTGCGGGTCCCAGCTGTCCGGTTCGGTGGACGCCGCGTAGGTGAGTGTCCCGCCGTCCTGCGGGGTGTCCCCCACCGTGTCCTCGCCGCCGGTCGAACAGGCTGTCAGGCCCATCGTGCCCAGGGTGACCGCCGTACTGGTAGCTGCCGACATCAGCAGGAATCCTCGCCGGGACTGCATGGTCTCTCCTCGGGTCCGACTCTGTGCCGCTCCCGAGTCTGCGTCTCTGCCGTACCCCTGGCCCCCCTGCCCTCCCCCCTATACCCACCCTTATTTGCGGTTGCGGACCGCGGTGGAGCAGCGCGCACGGGGAGTCGGCGCGCGGCTCGGCACTACGCTCCGCCGCAGTGTCGGCGGACCGGCGACGCGGCCGGGAGCCGAGCCCGACGGGGAGTGCGACATGACCGACAGTGGGAGTGCGACATGACCGGAATTCCGCAGGGGGCCGCCGCCGCGGACGGCTCGTCCTGGCACACGATCGACGTCGACCTCGGCGACCGCGGCTACCCGGTGCGCATCGGTGCCGGGGTCCGGCACACCTTGCCCGAGGTGGTCGCCCGGATCGGCGCCCGGAAGGCGGTGGTGGTGTCGGCCCGGCCCGCCGCGTGGACACCCGATCCGGGGGTCGAGGCCCTGCACATCGCGGCCCGGGACGGCGAGCGGCACAAGACGCTGTCCTGGGTGGAGGAACTCTGCGTGTGTTTCGCCCAGTTCGGCCTGACGCGGTCGGACGTGGTGGTCTCCTGCGGGGGAGGTACCACGACCGACGCGGTGGGGCTGGCGGCCGCGCTCTACCACCGCGGGGTGCCGGTGGTGCATCTGCCGACCTCGCTGCTGGCCCAGGTGGACGCGAGCGTGGGCGGCAAGACGGCGGTGAACCTGCCGCAGGGCAAGAACCTGGTCGGCGCGTACTGGCAGCCCCGGGCCGTGCTGTGCGACACGGACTACCTCACCACGCTGCCGGAGCGGGAGCGGATCAACGGGTACGGGGAGATAGCCCGCTGTCACTTCATCGGCGCCGGTGACCTGCGCGGCCTCGGCACGGCGGAGCAGATCGCGGCGAGCGTGGCCCGCAAGGCGCAGATCGTGAGCCTCGACGAACGCGACTCGGGGCTGCGCCATCTGCTGAACTACGGCCACACGCTGGGCCACGCCCTGGAGCGGGCCACGGACTTCGCGCTGCGGCACGGTGAGGCGGTGGCCGTGGGCACGGTGTTCGCCGGACGGCTGGCCGGGGCGCTCGGCCGGATCGGCCCGGAGCGGGTGGCCGAGCACCTGGACGTCGTGCGTCACTACGGGCTGCCCACCGAGGTGCCGGCCGGGGTGAGCACGGGCGAACTGGTGGCCCTGGCCCGGCTGGACAAGAAGGCGACCCGTGGTCTGGCCTTCGTGCTCGACGGGCCCGCGGGCGCCGAACTCGTCTCCGGCGTTCCCGCGGAGACGGTGGCGGCGGTCCTGGACGCGATGCCGCGCCGTGCGGCGGCGGGAGCGCCGACGCGATGACCGGCGGTGTGCCCTGGAGCATCAGCGGAACCACCCGGCTGCTGGCCGTCATCGGGGACCCGGTGCGGCAGGTGCAGGCGCCGGCCCTGCTCAATCCCCTGCTGAACCGGCCCGGCACCGACGCCGTGCTGGTGCCGGTGCACGCCGGCCCGGACGACCTGCCGCACGTCGTCCGGGGCCTGCAACGGGCGGGCAACGTGGACGGGCTGCTGATCACCGTCCCGCACAAGGCGGCGGCCCGTGCCTTCGCCGACGGGCTGAGCCCGGCCGTCCGGCTCAGCGGCAGCACGAACGCGCTGCGCCGTGAGCCGGACGGCCGCTGGTACGCGGAGAACTTCGACGGCGCCGGCTTCGTGGCGGGGCTGCGGGCCGCCGGTCACGCACCGGAGGGACGGCGGGTCATGCTGGTCGGCGGGGGTGGCGCGGGCAGTGCCATCGCCGCGGCGCTGCTCGGGGCGGGCGTGGCCCGGCTGACGGTCTGCGAGCCCGACTCCGGGCGGCGCGAGGCGCTGCTCGGCCGGCTGTCCCGGGTGTGGCCGGGGCGGCTGGCCGGCCGTGCCGTGCCCGATCCGGAGGGTGCGGATCTCGCGGTCAACGCCACTCCGCTGGGTCTGTCCCCGGGTGATCCGCTGCCGTTCGCGCCGGGAACGCTGGAGCCCGGAGCGGTGGTCGCCGACATCATCATGAAGCCGAGGGAGACCGCGCTGCTGAAGTCGGCGGCCGCGCTCGGCCATCCCGTCCATCACGGCGTGCACATGCTGACTCAGCAACTCGATCTCTACCGGGAGTTCTTCCGGCTGGCTCCGGGCCGGTAATCGGAACCACGGACTTCGGTTCACCAATGGGCGGACGATTCCCGGACAGTAGGCGTGACCCCCGCATGATGTCTTTCGCTTCGTGAATCAGGACGCGCGCATGATCGCAATAAATGGGGGTAACGAAGTGAAACCGGTCGAACGGGACAAACAGTTGGAGCTATTGGACAAGCTCCTGTCCGAAACAGCCCAGGGGCACGGTCATGTGGCCCTGCTCGACGGAAGCATCGCCAGCGGAAAGACCGAAGTCCTGCACGCCTTCGGTGACCGGGCCAGCCGGTCCGGCGCCCTGTACCTGCACGCTTCCTGCCATCCGGCCGAGAGTCCGGTGCCACTGGGCGTGGTGAGCCAGCTCCTCGACAGCGCCCCGCTGCGGCCGGAACTCGCCGCACGGGTGCGCTCCTTGCTGCGGGACGCCGCCGCCCTGCCGTCCGGTTCCCCGAGCGGACCCGTGACACCCGAACTGGCACGCGTCCTGCACGCCCTGTCCCAGGTGATCCTCGAACTGTCCGCGGCCGCGCCGGTGGTGCTCGGCGTCGACACCGTGCGCCACGCCGACCAGGCATCGCTCGACTGCCTGCTGCGGCTGGTGCGCAGGCTGCGCAACGGCCGGGTGCTCCTGGTGGTCACGGACGACACCGGAATGCTACCGTCCGGCCCGCCGGTCCACTCCGAACTGCTGCGTCAGCCGCACGCGCACCGGATCCGCATCCCCCCGCTCTCCCAGAACGGCGTCCGCCAGTTCCTGGAGGAGCGGATGGACACCGAGAAGGCGCGGACCCTGGCACCCGCGGTCCACGACGCGGGCGGCGGCCATCCGCTGCTCACCCGGGTCCTCACCGAGGACCACCTGCTCTCCGGCGAGCCCCGGCCACAGGGTTTCGGCGCCACGTTCGTCAGCTGCCTGCACCGCGGGGACCCGATGCTGCTCCGCGTCGTGCAGGCCCTCGCCGTGCTGGACGGCGGCGCCGCACCCGCCGAGCTGGGCCAGCTGCTCGGCACCGAGACCGGCACGGTGGAACGCACGCTCCGGTCGCTGTCCGACAACGGCCTGCTGAACGGTGTGGAGTTCCGCCACCCGCTGGCCCGGTCCGCCGTGCTCGACTTCATGGGCGCCCAGGACGGCACGGAACTGCACCGCAGGGCCGCCCAGTTGCGACAGGAGCAGGGCGCGACCGCCACCACCGTGGCCCGCCATCTGGTGGCGGCCGGCCGCGGCCAGTCGGTCTGGGCGACCGGCGTGCTGCTGGAAGCCGCCGAGCACGCCCTGCTCGACCACCGGTACGAGTTCGCCGCGGACTGCCTGCGGCTCGCCCACCGCTGCACCACCGACGAACGCGACCGGGCGACCATCCGGGCCCGTCTGGCGCACGCGGAGTGGCAGTACAGCCCGTCGGCCGCCGGCCGGCACCTCACCCCGCTCACCGCCGGCCGCGGCGAGCACCTGGACCGTGGCCAGAACCTCGCGCTCGTCCGCAAACTGCTGTGGCTGGGGCGCACCGAGGAGGCCACCGAGGTACTGGAGCGGCTGCGCCTGCTGAGCAGCGGCGACGAGCACAGCGAGGAGTCGCTGGCGCTGCGCGACGCCGAACGGTGGCTGGCCCTCGCCCACCCGCCGCTGTGCCGGCGCCGGCAGCCGACCGCGCCGGCCGACCGGCGCGGCCCCCTGGTCACCCCGCGCATCGAACCGCAGCTCCAGGTCACCGCGCTGCTGGCGGACGGCCTCGTGCACGGCAAAAGCACCCAGCTGGTCGACCGCGCCGAGCAGGTGCTGCGCGAGCTGCGGCTGGGCGGTGCCACCCGCTGGGGCGAGGAGGCGGCCCTCACGGCGCTGCTCACCCTGGTCCAGGCGGAGGGGCACGACATCGCCGCGGAGTGGTGCGACAAGCTCCTGGAGGACGCGCAGGGCCGCGAGGCGCCCACCCAGCGCGCCCTGTTCGCCGGGATACGCGCCCATGTCGCGCTGCGCCAGGGCGACCTGCCGTCCGCGGTGCGTTTCGGCCAGGCCGCGCTGACCTATCTCTCCCACCAGTCGTGGGGGGTGGCGGTGGCACTGCCGCTGGGCACGCTGGCGCTGGCCGCGACCCGGATGGGCGACTACGAGGACGCGGCGAAGTATCTGACCCGCGCCCTGCCCGAGGCGGTGTTCCAGAGCTGGTACGGACTGCACTACCTGCATGCGCGCGGGCACTACCGGCTGGCGACCAACCACTCCCACGCCGCGCTCGCCGACTTCCTGGCCTGCGGCGACCTCGTCCGCCGCTGGGGCCTGGACAACGCCGACCTGGTGCCGTGGCGCACCAGTGCCGCCGAGGCGTGGCTGCGCCTGGACAACCACGACCAGGCCAGGCAGCTGCTGCACGAACAGCTCGGCCGGCTCGGCAACGAACGCGGCCGGGTGCGCGCCCTCACCCTGCGGCTGCTCGCCGCGACCGTACCGCCGCGCCGTCGGCCGCAGTTGCTCGCCGAGGCGCTGGACCTCTTCGAGGCGGCGGGTGACCGGTACGAGCAGGCGCGGGTGCTGTCGGAGCTGAGCCGGGCCTGCTACGCGACCGGTGACAAGCGGCGCGCCCGGCTGCTGTTCCGGCACGCGCTGTACGTCGCCAACCGCTGCGAGGCCAAGCCGGTCGCGCAGGAACTGCTCGCCGTCAACGACAGCGGCGCGTCGCGGCCGGGCTCCGCCCCGGACAGCAGCGAGGACATCGCGTCGCTCACCGACTCCGAACGCCGCGTCGCCTCGCTCGCGGTGATGGGCTACACCAACCGGGAGATCGCCGACCGGCTGTACATCACGGCGAGCACCGTGGAGCAGCACCTCACCCGGGTGTACCGCAAGCTCCACGTCAAACGCCGCAAGGACCTGCCGGTCGGTCTGTGGGCCGACGTCAGCAAGAAGTCCGCGTGAGACCCGTGTCCCTCCCCTCTCCCTCCGACCCCCGCTCACCCCGGCCGAGACCGACACCGAAGCAGGTGGACCATGTCCGACGCCCCACGCGCCTCCGCCACGTCCACGCACCCGTCCGGCTCGCGGCAGCTGCCGTCCGGGCTGCGCGCCCGGCTCGACGCGGCCCTGGCCAAGCCGGCCGAACAGCAGCCCCGGTGGCCCGACCCGGGCGCCGTCGAGGCGGTCCGCGGGACGCTCGGCGCACTGCCCGCCCTGGTGCTGCCCGCCGAGGTCGACGACCTGGGCGCGCGCCTGGCCGAGGTGGCCCGCGGCCGGGCCTTCCTGTTGCAGGGCGGCGACTGCGCCGAGACCTTCGCGGGCAACACCGAGCAGCACATCCGGGCCACCGTCCGTACGCTGCTCCAGATGGCGGTCGTGCTGGCCTTCGGCACCGGGCTGCCGGTGGTGAAGATCGGCCGGATCGCCGGGCAGTACGCCAAACCCCGGTCCGGGACGGTGGACTCGCTCGGCCTGCCGGTGTACCGCGGCGACATCGTCAACTCGTTCCTGCCGACGCCGGGTGACCGGACCCCGGACCCCGAGCGCATGCTGCGGGCCCACGCCAACGCGAGCACGACCATGAACCTGCTGCGCGCGGTCACCGGCCCCGCGGGGGACGCGGGACTGCCCCATGTGCACGAGTGGAACAAGGACTTCGTCCGGCGCACTCCGGCGGGCGCCCGCTTCGAGCGGCTGGCCACCGAGATCGACCGCGGGGTCGGCCATGACGCCACCGCGCTCTACAGCCCCGAGGTGTACGCCGGGCACGAGGCGCTGCTGCTCGACTACGAGCGCGCGCTGCTGCGCCCGCACGACGGCCGGCTCTACGGGGTCTCCGGCCACTTCCTGTGGATCGGTGAGCGCACCCGGCAGCCGGACGGGGCGCACCTCGCGCTGGCGGAGCTGCTGGCGAACCCCATCGGTCTGAAGATCGGCCCCGGCACCTCGCCCGAGCAGGCCGTGGACTACGCGCGGCGGCTGGATCCGCAGCGCGTCCCGGGCCGGCTGACGTTCATCACGCGGATGGGGAACACCCGGATCCGGGAGGCGCTCCCGCCGATCGTGGAGCGGGTCACCGCCGCGGGCCACGAGGTGGTGTGGCAGTGCGATCCCATGCACGGCAACACCCATGAGTCCCCGAGCGGTTACAAGACCCGGCACTTCGACCGGGTGGCCGACGAGGTCCGCGGCTTCCTGGAGGTGCACCGCGCTCTGGGCACCCATCCGGGGGGCCTGCACGTGGAGCTGACCGGGGACGACGTCACGGAATGCCTGGGCGGGGCGCAGGAGATCTCGGACGAGGATCTCGCGGACCGCTACGAGACGGTGTGCGACCCCCGGCTCAATCCGGAGCAGTCCCTCGAACTGGCCTTCCTGGTGGCCGAGATGCTCCGCGGCTGACGGGGGCGGGCGGACACGTGAAGGTGCCTCCCCCACGATCCCGCGGGGGAGGCACCTTCAGCCGCGCCGTGGGACCGCGGCGGGCTCAGCCGGTCCGCACCGCGCCGACCAGGCTGTGCGCGCAGGCGATCAGGCTGCGGGCCTCCACGTTCACATAGTGGCTGTGCCGCAGCAGGCCGACGAGCTGGTGCAGGGTGAGCCAGCGGAAGTCCGCCGCGTCCTCGGGCTCGTAGTCCTCGTCGGTCTCGATGACCAGATAGCGGTTGCGCGCCTGGTGGAAACGGCCGCCCTCCTCGGAGAGCAGGCTGTCGAAGCGGATGCGGTCCGGGGCCGCCGCCAGCACTTCGCCGAGGAACCGGGGCCGGGCCGCGTCGGGCAGCACCGTGTAGTTGCCGGGTGTGGCCTGCACGGTGGGCGCGAGTTCGACCACGTCCAGATAGCCGGGCTGGATGCGTGCGTTGACCAGGGCGTGCAGCACACCGCCGATCCGTTTGACGAGGAAGGCGTTGATGCCGACGCCGACGGGTTCGACCACGGGCTGGGTCCAGCCGGCGACCTCCCGGTGCTCGGCCCGTACGGAGATGCCGATGACCCGGAAGAAGCGGCCGGTCTCGTGGACGATCTCGGCCGGGGTGGACCGCCACTGGCCGACCCGGTCGAGCGGCACGATCCGGGTCCGCACCAGGGCGCGGGCCTTGGCCTCGGTGATCCAGCTGAGGATCTCGTCCGTGGTGTGCAGCGCGCCCTGCTCGTCGCTGCACGAACGGATCACGGCCGCGCCGAAGGACTCGCCAGGCAGCGGGAAGGCCGCCGCGAGGTCGGCGCCGGAGAACGGCAGGCAGGACAGCACGGTGCGGGAGTCCATGTTGACGATGTCGTCGCCGTCGAGCAGCCGGTGCAGCTGGCCCAGCGTCAGCCAGGAGAAACCGTCGCGGAGTTCGATGTCCTCGGTCACCTCGACCACGATGTTCCGGTTGCGCTTGCGGTAGAACCAGGCCCCTTGTTCGGACTGGAGGACGTCGGCCACCACCCGGTGCCGGCTGGTGTCCTGGAAGTACTCCAGATAGGGCACGGCATTGCCGCGGTGCACCTTGGTGTAGTTGCTGCGGGTGGCCTGGACCGTGGGTGAGAGCTGGACACCGTTGAAGTTGCCCGGCTCGTTCTTGGCCTGCATCAGGCAGTGCAGGACGCCGTCGAACTCCTTGACCACGATGCCGAGGATGCCGATCTCCGGCTGGTCGATGATCGGCTGGGCCCAGGAGGGCACCGCGGCGCCCGGGATCTCCACGGACAGACCGCGGACGGCGAAGAAGCGCCCGCTGTCGTGCACGAGGTCGCCGGTGTCCGGATCGCGGCCCCAGCGGTCCAGGTCGTCGAGGTCGACGCGGTCGACCCGGGCCACGTCGACGCTGCGCCGGTGCGCGAACCAGTGGTGGAATGCGGCGAGGTCCATGACCCCCTCGGCGGCCAGTGCCGATTCGGTGATCCGCAGCGCCATGCGCTCGTCCGGCCTGCGCAGTCGCACGGCGGCCGATGTGTCGAGCATGGGAACTCCTCGGCGTTGATGGGCGGCCTGTCCTCGGTCCACTTCTCGGCCCACTATGCGGGAGGCCCCATGGGGGTGGCGGGCGGCCACCTCAACTCAGGGGGGAATTAGGGGATTTCCGCGGCCTGTTACCCGGTCAGCATGGGGTTGACAGGAAAAGGAATTCAACATCTACGATCGGTGCGCTATCGCCGGGAATTCACCCCGGAATATCAGTCGACGTACGGCCGCGCCCATGGAATGCCGGTCGGCCCAGTGGAGGTCCCGAGTGAAGGCAAGTCCGTTGCGGATCGGCGTGCTCGGCTGTGCGGGAATCGCCTGGCGGCGCATGCTGCCGGCGATCACAGCTAATCCGGATGTCACCCTCACCGCCGTGGCGAGCCGGAGCGAGGAGAAGGCCCGGCGCTTCACCGACCGCTTCGGCGGTGAACCCGTCGAGGGCTACGAGCGGCTCCTGGCACGCCCGGACGTCGACGCCGTCTACGTCCCGCTGCCCGCGCTGCTGCACGCCGGCTGGATCGAGCGCGCGCTGCTCGCGGGCAAACACGTGCTCTCCGAGAAGCCGCTGGCCACCACGGTCAAGCAGGCCACCGCCCTGGTCGAACTGGCCGCGGAGCGGGGCCTGGTGCTGCTGGAGAGCTTCATGTTCCTCACCCACTCCCAGCACGCCCGGGTCCGGGAACTGGTCGCGAGCGGGGTCATCGGCGAACTGCGCTCGCTCACCGCGGAGTTCGCCTTCCCCGCGAAGTCGACCGACGACATCCGCTATCTGCCGGACGTGGGCGGCGGCGCGCTCACCGACATCGGCGTCTACCCGGTGCGTACGGCCCTGCTGCACGTCGGCTCCCAGCTGGAGGTGCTGGGCGCCACGCTGCACCACGACCCGGCGCGCGCGGTCGATCTGGGCGGTTCCGCGCTGCTCGCCCGGGGCGACGGTGTCACCGCCCATCTGACCTGGGGCATGGAGCACTCCTACCGCTCCCGGTACGCGCTCTGGGGCAGCTCGGGCCGGATCAGCGCGCAGTGGGCGTACACGCCGCCGCCCACCCACTCGCCCGTCCTGCGGATCGAGCGGCAGGACCATCTGGAGGAGCTGACGCTGCCGGCCGAGGACCAGTTCGGCAACGTCGTCGCGGCATTCGTCGCACGGGTGGTGGACGGCGTGCCCTCGGGCCTTGAGGGCGAGTCCGTACTGACCCAGGCAGGTCTGGTCGACCGTGTGCGGGAACGGGCCCTGCTGCGCCCGTGACCATCGATCCGAGGGGACTTCGATGAGCAGGACCGAGAAAGATCTGATCCTCGAAAGCGTGCGCAAGTACCACCGCGCGCAGGAGGCGGACCGCCGGTTCGTACCGGGTGAGACACCGATTCTGCCGTCCGGAGCGACGTTCGACGAGGACGACCGCGCGGCCCTGGTCGAGGCGGCGCTCGCGATGCGCATCGCCGCGGGGGCGAGCGCGATCCAGTTCGAGCGCAAGTTCGCCCGGCTGCTGGGGCGCCGCAAGGCGCATCTGACGAACTCCGGCTCCTCGGCGAACCTCCTCGCGCTGACCGCGCTGACCCAGCGGGAACTCGGCGACCGGCGGCTGGTGCCCGGCGACGAGGTCATCACCGTCGCGGCCGGGTTCCCGACCACGGTGAACCCCATCGTGCAGAACCAGTTGGTCCCCGTCCTCGTCGACGTCGACCTGCCCACGTACAACACCACCGCCGACCGGGTCGCGGACGCCATCGGGCCGCGCACCCGGGCCATCATGATCGCGCACGCCCTCGGCAATCCGTTCCCGGCCGCGGAGATCGCGGAACTGGCCAGGCAGCACGACCTGTTCTTCGTCGAGGACAACTGCGACGCCGTCGGGTCCTTCTACGACGGACGGCCCACCGGCAGCTTCGGCGACTTCGCCACGGCCAGTTTCTATCCGGCCCATCACCTCACGATGGGTGAGGGAGGCTGTGTGGTGACCGACAGCCTCCCGCTGGCGCGGGTCGTCGAGTCGCTGCGGGACTGGGGCCGGGACTGCTGGTGCGAGCCCGCGCAGAGCGACACCTGCCACAAGCGCTTCTCGCAGCAGTTGGGCCGGCTGCCGTACGGGTACGACCACAAGTACACGTTCTCGCACATCGGTTACAACCTGAAGACGACGGATCTCCAGGCGGCCCTGGGGCTCGCGCAGTTCGAGAAGCTGCCCGAGTTCGGGGCGGCGCGGCGGCGCAACTGGCAGCGGATGCGTGAAGCACTCGACGGGGTGCCCGGCCTGCTGCTGCCGGAGCCGACTCCGAACAGCGATCCGAGCTGGTTCGGTTTCGTCCTGACGGTCACCGAGGACGCGTCGTTCGACCGGAGCGAGATCGTCGCCTTCCTGGAGTCCCGCAAGATCGGCACGCGCATGCTGTTCTCGGGCAACCTGGCTCGGCAACCCGCATATCAGGACGTCGATTTCAAGGTCGTGGGCTCGCTGGAGAACAGCGACACGATCACCGAGCGCACCTTCTGGATCGGCGTCTACCCCGGTATCACCAACGAAATGATCGACTACGTCGCCCAATCCATCCGCGCGTTCACGGCGCGCTGACGAGCGGCCGGCCGCGCATCCGCCCGAAAGGGAGTACGGATCATGACAGACCGCGCCGCCTCGTCGGCCATCGGCAGCCCGGCCCAGCGCCGGGCCCCGCTCCCCTCGCTCACCGGCCTCCGGTTCCTCGCGGCCATGCTCGTCTTCCTCGTCCACTCGTCGCTGCTCGCCGACCCCCTGCAGCCGACGGCCCCGATCAGCTTCTTCGCCGACCAGGACATCGCGCAGCCGCTGGCCGACGTCCTGCGCCCCGCCGGCTCCATCGGGGTGTCGTTCTTCTTCGTCCTCAGCGGCTTCGTCCTGACCTGGTCGTCGGTGCCCGGGGACAGACCCAGAGCCTTCTGGCGGCGCAGAGCACTGAAGATCTATCCCAACCACGTCGTGACCTGGGCGCTGGCGATGTGGCTGTACGCCGCCGCCCAGACCCCGCTGCACGCCTGGCTGCCCAACCTGTTCCTGGTGCACTCCTTCAGCAACCGGCCCGACACCTGGGCCAGTGTCAACGGACCGGCCTGGACGCTCTGTTCGGAACTCTTCTTCTACGCGCTGTTCCCGCTGTTCATCATCCTGGTGCGGCGGATCGCGGAGCGGCGGCTGTGGCTGTGGGCCGGTGTGATGGTCGCCGGTGTCGCCTCGGTCCCGCTGGTGACGCGGTTGATCCCCGGGGGTGTCCAGACCCCCTTGTTCGACCAGAGCCTGAACCAGCAGTGGTTCAGCTACGCGTTCCCGCCGCCGCGGCTGTTCGAGTTCGTGCTGGGCATGATCCTGGCCCGGATCGTCGCCGCCGGCCTCTGGCCGCGGATCGGCCTGCTCCCCTCGGCCGCCGTCTTCGCCTGCGGTTACGCGGCCGCGGTCGCCGCGCCCGACCCGTACGACTTCAGCCTCACCACGATCATCCCGGTCTCCATGGTGCTGTGCGCGTCGGCGACCGCGGATCTGCGCGGCGACGGCGGCTGGCTGAGCAGCCGGACCATGGTGTGGCTGGGAAACGTCTCCTTCGGTTTCTATCTGGTCCAGGGTCTGGTGATCTGGTACGGCCGACCCGAGGTGTTCGGGGCGCGCACCTTCGCCACCCCGGTGGCGGTCCTGCTGCTGATCGCGCTGTTCCTGGCGAACCTGCTGGCGGGCTGGCTGCTGTACACCCTGGTGGAGCAGCCGGTGATGCGCCGCTGGAGCCGCAGCGGGAAGCAGCAGCCGAAGGGGGCGCCGCGCACCACACCCCGTACGGACTCCCTGGCCGGGTAGCGTACGGAGACCGGGCGGTTGTCATGGAACACAACGATCTGATCGAAGAGGTGATGTCGTGTCGGACACGATCCGGGTAGGGGTGATCGGTGCCAACGCGGACCGGGGCTGGGCCGCGGCGACGCATCTGCCCGCCCTGGAGCAGTTGCCGGGCCTGGAGCTGACCGCGGTGGCCACCACCCGTGCGGAGGCCGCCGCCCGCGCGGCGGCGCACTGGGGTGCCCCGTACGGCTTCGCGGATCCCGCGGAACTGATCGAGCACCCGGAAGTGGACCTCGTCACCGTCGCGGTGCAGCTCCCCGCCCGGGACGACCTCGTCGCCCAGGCGATCGCCGCGGGCAAGCACGTGTACTGCGAGTGGCCGCTGGCGGCGGACGCCGCCCGGGCCACCCGCTACCGCGACCTCGCCGAGCAGGCCGGCGTCCGGCACGCCGTCGGGTTGCAGAGCCGACAGCATCCGGCCATCCGTCAGCTGCGTGATCTGGTCGCCGACGGCCGGGTCGGGGAGGTGCTGTCCGCGACGCTGTCGTACTCGGCGTCCACGCCGACGGGCAATCTGCTGCCGCAGCGCTACGCCTGGCTCGCGGACCGCGACAAGGCGGTCAACACGCTCACCATCGTCGGCGCGCACGCCCTCGACATGTTCCGGTGCGCGGTCGGGGACTTCACCGAGCTGAACGCGACGCTCGCCACCCGCACCCCGAACCTGGTGATCGCCGAGACCGGCCAGGACGTCCCCGTGACCTCGCCCGACCACGTCCTGGTGCAGGGCACCCTGGCGTCCGGCGCGATGGCCACCGCGCAGATCCTCACCGGTGGCCTCCAGGGTTCTGGGCTGCGGATCGAGGTGTACGGCAGGAAGGGGCGGCTCGTCCTCGAAGCCGAGACCGCCGCGCTCGCGGGTTCCGAACTGCACGTGGGCTGGGCGCGGGACGAGCACACGACGGAGCGGATCCCCGTGCCGCAGGTGCACCGCACCGTCCTGCCCGGCGAGACGCCCTCGGTCCGCAATGTGGGGCGGGTCTACGCGGAACTGGCCGCGGCGATCCGGGACGGTGGCCCCGTCGAGCCGGACTTCACCACGGCCGTCGAACTGCACCGCCTGGTGGACAGCATCAACGAGTCGGCGGACAGCGGGCGTCGTACGGCGGTGTGAGCGCGCCGCGAGACGCGTGGAAGGGGTGGTCTCCCGTGCGGGAGACCACCCCTTCGGCGTGCGGTTCAGGCGGTGGCGCTCGCCTCGATCACGTCCGCCGCCCGCCGGGTGCCGCCGGCCGCCGCGACGTGCTCGCGCATGGACGCGACCCGGCGGCCCACCTCGTCGTCGGCCGTGAGGTCGAGCACGGCCGCGCGCAGGCGTGCCGCGTCGAAGTCCGCCGGCTCGATGAGCCGGCCGAGGCCGAGTTCGGCGACCCGCTGCGCGTTGGGGGCGACATCGAGCCACTGCGGCACGACCACCAGCGGCACCCCGGCGAGCAGGGCCTCCATGAGGCTTCCCGTGCCGCCGTGGCTGACGAACAGCGAGGCGTGCTCCAGGACCTGGAGGTGCGGCACCCACTGGTGGGCCTCCACGTTGCCGGGCAGGGGCCCGAGGTCGTCGATCCCGACCTTGTCGCCGACGGAGATCACCGCATGCCAGGGCAGCTCGGCGAACGCGTCGACCGCGGCCCGGAAGAAGCCGATGTTGTCGTTGTGCACGGTGCCCAGCGACACCAGGGCCAGCGGGCGGCCGTCGTCCGGGGCCCGCCAGTCCCCCAGGAACTCCCGCTCGCCCAGGCAGGGTCCGACGAAGGCGAACCGTTCGTCGAAGGTCTCGCCGCGGTACTGGAAGTTCTGCGGGAGGTACACGAGGTTGCGTTCCTCGGGGCCGCGCACGGTCCACAGGTAGTCCTCCAGCGGACCCTCCAGACCGTGCTCGGCAAGCAGCGCGGTGGTCTCGTCCACCGGGTCGAGAAGGGTGAAGCCGTCCGCCTCCTCCAACATCTTGCGGATGAAGGAGAAGTGCTCGTTGAAGGCGAAGCTGGGCGTGGACTGCACGGCGGGCCGGTGCCACTTGCGGGCCAGGACGCGACCCGCCTGGAAGGCCGCCTCGTCGTAGACCACGACGTCGGGCCTGCGCTCCCCGTAGTGCGCCTCGATCGCCCGCAGCATGGCGATGTTCTCGCGCAGGAACACCGCGGGCGCTCCGCCCGCCTCGGGCTTGCCGACCAGCTCCAGCGGGTTCACGGAGTCGTACGTCAGGGCCTGCGCGCCCGTCGCCCGTACGGTGTCCGCGAACTCGTCGACCGTGACGTAGGTGACGGTGTTGCCGCGTGCCACGAGTTCGGTGACGACGGCGAGCGTCGGGAACACGTGTCCGCGGGCCGGGATGTTGATGAGCAGGATGCTTTTTCCCATGTCTCGCTCTCTACTGTTCGGGGGCGAGCACCGTGCCGGTCTCCAGGTCCGTCACCGTCAGGGCCTCCCACGGGCAGGATGCGGCGGCGTCGAGGACGGTCTCGTCGGGTGCGATCTCCGTGGCCACGGGCCGGGACTTGCGGTCCTGAAGGCGGAACCGGCCGGGTGCCGTGCCGATGCAGATGGCGGAGCCGTTGCAGACGCTCCGGTCGACGGTGACCGACCAGCGGCCCGCAGGTGGCTGCGGCGCGGTCACCAGGCGACCAGCAGCGCGCTCGGGCCGCGGACGATCCGGTCCCGGCGCCAGGGCACCTCCGAGGGCGCCTCGGCGAGCCGCAGCCGGGGCAGCCGTCGGGTCAGGGTGCCGATGGTCACCTGGAGTTCCACGCGGGCGAGCGGGGCGCCCAGGCAGTGGTGCACGCCATGGCCGAAGGCGATGTGCTGGTTGTCGCGGCGGTCCAGGTCGAGCCGGTCGGCGTGCTCGAAAACGGCGTCGTCGCGGTTGGCGAGCAGCGGCATGGCCACGACGGCCTCGCCCTTGCGGATGACCTTCCCGCCCAGTTCGATGTCCTCCAGGGCGATGCGCGCGTTGTCGGCGCCCGCGGACAGCGGGGTGTGGCGCAGGAGTTCCTCGATGGCCTGCGGCACCAGGTCGGGCTCGGCCACGAGCCGCTGCCAGTAGCCCTCGTGGGTCAGCAGTTGGTAGGTCTGGCTGCCGATCTGGTTCGCGGTGGTCTCGTGGCCGGCCGCCAGCAGGGTCACGGCCAGCACGATCAGTTCCTGCTCACTGAGCCGGTCCTCCGCGTCGCGGGCCTGGATCAGCCCGCTGAGCAGGTCGTCCCCCGGATTCTCGCGGCGGGCGGCGATAAGGCCGCCCATGTACGCCAGCAGCTGGTTCAGGGCGTCCGCGATCTCCTCGGGGGAGGTCTCGTTGCCGGTGGCGAGGGCGAGTCCGGTCCAGGTGCGGAAGTTGTTCCGGTCCTCCTTGGGCACACCGAGCAGTTCGGAGATCACCCGGACCGGAAGCGGCCAGGCGACGGTCTTCGCGAGGTCGGCGGGCTGTCCGGCGTCGAGCAGTTCGTCGATGAGTTCGTCGACCATGATCTGCACCCGGGGCCGCAGTTCCTCGATGCGGCGGACCGTGAACGCCTTGGAGACCAGTTTGCGCAGCCGGCTGTGGTCCGGCGGGTCCATGCTGAGGATGTTCTCGGACTCCAGCGGCGGTCGCAGCCGGGGCACGTCGCTGCCCACGGTGGCCGCGCGGCTGAACCGCTGGTCGGAGAGGACCGCCTTGATGTCGTCGTACCGCGTGGCCAGCCAGGCCTCGCCGCCGTACGGCATGGTGACCTTGGACAGCGGCTCGTCCCTGCGCAGTTCCCCGTAGCGGGGGTGGACGTCTAGCCGCTCCGGGGGCCCGAACGGATAACTGGGCGCGGCCTGATCTGCGGTCGTCATACCGGCTGGGTCCCTTTCTGATGCCTGTACACGGGGTCGGAAGAACGGCTGAAACGCTACTGGTCAAGGGGGTGTTCGCCATCCCCTAATGCCCCCCTGACCTGGACCGGTGTCCGGCGGCGACCGTGCAGGTGGCGGGGCATGGGCGAGCGCCCGGCCACGCACTGGGGCACGACCGGGCGCTCGTCCGGCACCGGGCGGGGGAGACCGGGGCCGGAACCGTGACCGGACCGCTCGTGGCGGTCGGTCAGTTCTGGTTCGGCGACGGCAGGGCGGCGTCCTCCACGCCCTGTTCGGCCGCGTCGGCGGGGGCCGCCGCGGCCTTCGGGGCACGCAGGACGAAGGCGGCGAGGGCGACGCCGACCACCTCCAGGGCGGCGGCCACCAGGAAGGACACGTGGTAGCCGCCGGTCATGGCCTCGGCGGGGTTCTTGCCCTGGCCGAGCAGGGTGTCCGAGCGGGATCCGGCCAGCGTCGCGAGGATCGCCACGCCGAGCGCGCCGCCGATCTGCTGGGTGGTGTTGATCAGGCCCGAGGCGAGACCCGAGTCGGCGGGCGTCGCACTGGACATGGCGAGCCCCATCACGGCGGGCAGCGCGAGTCCCGCGCCGACGCCGAGCAGGATCACCGAGGGCAGGACGTCCGGGGCGTAGGACGCGTCCACGGGCAGCCGGCCCAGCAGGCCCAGCGCGACCGTGGTGACGACCATGCCCACGAGCAGCACACGGCGCGGGCCGAAGCGGGTGATGAGCTTGGCGGAGTAGCCGAGCGAGATCACGGCGATCACGATGGGACCGGGCAGGTAGGCCATGCCGGTCTTGATCGAGCTGTAGCCCGCCACCGACTGGAGGTACAGGGCGAGCAGGAACTGGAATCCGAACAGTCCGGCCACGAAGAGGACCATGACCCCGTTGGCGCCGGACAGGTAGCGCGAGCGGAAGATCCGCAGCGGCAGCAGGGGGGTCTTCGCCTTGGCCTGCCGCAGCACGAATCCGATGAGCATGACGATGGCCAGCCCGCCGAAGCCGAGGGTCTGGGCGGAGCCGAGCCCGTCGCTGTCGATCCTGTTGATCGCGAAGACGAGCAGCATCAGACCGCCGGTCACCAGGACGGCGCCCACCATGTCGGCTCCGGCCCCGAAGCCGAGCCCCCGGTCGGTGTCGAACAGCCGGGACGCGGCGAAGAGGATGACGACGCCGATCGGCACGTTGATGTAGAAGATGGAGTTCCAGCCGGCCGCCTCGGTCAGCACACCGCCGGCGATGACGCCGATGGAACCGCCGGCCGCGGCCACGAAGCTGAAGATGCCGATGGCCTTGGCCTGGTCGCGGGGCTCAAGGAACATCGTCACGATCATGCCCAGCGTCACGGCACTGGCCATGGCACCGCCGACGCCCTGGACGAACCGGCCGAAGATCAGCATCCCCTGGCTGCCTGCGAGCGCGCACAGCAGCGAGGCCGCCGAGAACAGGGTGATGCCGCCGATGAACATGCGCTTGCGGCCGATGAGGTCGCCGAGCCGGCCGGACAGCAGCAGCAGTCCGCCGAACGCGATCATGTACGCGTTGACCAGCCAGGCGAGGTTGGACTGGGAGAAGTCCAGCTCCTTGCCGATGGTGGGCAGCGCCACGGTGACGACGCTTCCGTCCAGGACGATCATCAGCGTTCCCGCGCAGAGCGTGTACAACGCCAGCCAGCGTTTCCGCTCGACCGGGGCGGCCGTGTCGGCAGCCATGGGTGACCTTCTTTCTCAAAGGGAACGACTTGTTACTGGATTCATCATGTGTGACCCTGAAGTCCGGTGGAAGGAGGCACTTTCATGTCCCAGGGGAACAGCGCTGTGACCGTCCAGGTCCGGGCCGTGCCGCCCGTCGAGAAAGTTGTCGGCGGCGCCGCCGACGATCACGAGAAGACAGCCTGCACGGTGCTCCAGGTCCTGGAGCGGGTGAGCGGCAAGTGGGCGATCGGCATCCTGCTGGAGTGCGCGCAGGGGCCGCGTCGGTTCACCGAACTGGAGCGCGCGGTCAGGGGCATCAGCCGCCGCATGCTCACGCTCACCCTGCGCAATCTGGAGCGGGACGGGCTGCTGACCCGGACGGTCTATCCGACGGTTCCGCCGAAGGTGGAGTACACGGCCACACCGATGGCCGTGGAACTGTACGAGTCCCTGGTGTCCCTCGCCATGTGGGCGGAGCGGCATCGCTCCGCGATCGCCGACGCGCGCAGGGAGTACGACACCGGCGCGGTCGATCTCATCAGCTGAGCCGACGGCCCGGTCCGGGTCCCGGCGGGGCCGGACGCCGACCGGGCCGTGACCCGGCCGGCCCCGCGGGCCGGGCCGGACCGCGGCGGCTCCGGCCGCCGGAGGCCCGGCGCCGGTGCCTCGCGCCGAGGCCGGGCATCAGGCACCGGGCACCGGGTGCCCCTGACCCGACTTCAGAAACTGCTCCCCCGAGGCCCCGCGTCAGCCGGTTCCGGCCGCCGCGAGCTGTGCGCTCAACTCATCGACCAGCAGGGCCAGTTCGGCGGCGTCCGCCGCGGCGCCGTACACATAGAAGTCCGGGCGGACGATCAGCGCCGTCGCTCCCGCGGGAGCCAGCAGCGCCAGATACGTGCCGTCCTGGTCGCGCACGGCTCCCTCCTCGCCGGGGACGTCCGTATGGCCGGCTACTACCAGCCGGACGGCCCGCACGCCGAGGTCGGCGAGGGTCCGCAGCCGGTCCGCGTCCAGCAGCTCCTCGACGGGCACCGTGCTGAACAGGGTGAACCCGGGGCCGACGACCTCGTCGAACCGCCCCTCCACGCCGTTCCGGGCGACCCTGCCCTGCGGGCCGAGTTCCCCGGCCGGCGCGATCGGCCGGCCCTCGGCGTCCCGGTGGAGCAGGCCCTCGGTGAGCTGCTGCACGGCCGGCTCGCGGCTGGTGCGGCCGAGCCCGCGCTCCCTGGTGGCGATCATGATGGCGTCGCGGTCCCGGGCGGCCTTCGGGTCGGTCTGGCAGATGATCCGGCCGAGGTCCATCGACATGCCGATCGCATGCTGCACATGGGCGCGGCGTTCCGTGGTGTAGGTGTCCAGCAGCGCCTCCCCCGCCGTGCCGCGCAGCACGAGGCCGAGTTTCCACGCCAGGTTGGCCGCGTCACGGAAACCCGAGCACATGCCCTGTCCGGCGAAGGGCGGCATGAGGTGGGCCGCGTCGCCCGCGATCAGGACCCGGCCGATACGCCATTCGGTCGCATAGCGGGCCTGGAAGGTGTAGACGGCCTGCCGCTCCAGGGTGGCGTTGTCGGGTGTGATGCCGAACAGGGCGAGCAGTTTCCAGGCGTTCTCGGTCCGCCCGAACTCGTCGACGGATTCACCCGGGATCCGCATGAACTCCCAGCGCCGGTGCCCGGGTCCGGCCGACACCTCGGTCCTGGGGCGCAGGGGATCGCAGACCTGGAGGTTGTTCGGGTGGAACTCGCGGGGTTCGTGCAGGATGACGTCGCAGGTGAGCCAGTCGTTGAAGAACCCGTAGTCCTTCAGTCCGGCGTGCACGGCCTCCCGTACGAAGCTGTTGGCGCCGTCGCAGCCGACCAGCCAGGAGGCCGTGAACTCCCGTGGTCCGTCCGGGCCGACCGTGCCGACCCGGACCCGGTCACCGTGGTCGGTCAGCGCCACGACCTCCTGTCCCCGCAGGATGTGCAGGCCGGGCAGGGTTTCGGCGCGGGCCGCGAGGGCCGCCTCCAGGGCGGGCTGGTACATGGACGTCGAGTCGGGCCATCCGGAGCGGCCCACGTCCGCGACGTCGACGTGGAAGAGGAGCGCGCCCTCGCCGTTGCGCCAGGTGTAGTCGCGGGACGACTCCCCGAACTCGTCGAGCAGGTCGCCCACTCCGGCGGCGGCGAGGATCCGTGCCGACTCCCCGTCGAAGGAGACGGCCCGGGGCATCGGATAGGGCTGCGGCCATCGCTCCAGCACGGTGACCCGCAGATGCTGCCGGGCCAGCAGGAGAGCGGTGACCAGGCCGACCGGTCCGGCGCCGACGACCAGGACGTCGGCCTCGGCGGGCGCGTCCTGGGCCGGTCCGGGTCCGGTCACCGATGAGCTGTCGTTCATCTCGTCGTCTCCGGTGTCAGTCGGCGGTCCGCAGGATGTCGGCGACGACCCGGTCCAGGTCGGCCCGGTCGACGAGGCCGCGGACGGTCTCCTGGCCGTCGTCCACGGTGAGCAGGCGCCGGCCGATGAGGATCCGCTGACCGCGGTCGAAGGCCCGGCCGCGGATGACGGTTCCGGTGCGGGCCAGTTGCCGTGCGAAGGCCACCAGGTCGGGTGTGGGGTGCTGCCACTCCGCGAACTCCCTGGGGCGCAGCAGGAAGCGGTACACCGCCAGCCAGTCTCCGGTGCGCCCCCTGCGTTCGACGACGTGGTAGGCGTCCAGGCGCCGGACGCGGAAGTCGTTGCCGTACTGGTGCTGGATCTCGTCGTTCACCCGCAGCGGTTCGAGGTACGAGGGCCCCACGAACCCGACGTCGACGAGGACCGGTTCGCCGTCCAGGCGTACGTAGCCGAAGACGTGCTCCAGGTCGGGCCCGAAGCTGCCGTCCATCTGCCGGATGCCGGCCGCCAGTACGCCGGTCTCGAAGCCGATCCGCTCCAGGAGGAGTCGGAAGATCCCGTTGAGTTCGTAGCAGACCCCGCCGCGGCCGTCGACGATCAGGCTGTCGAACGTCTCGTCCGCGTCGATGTCGACACCTTCCCACAGGGAGGTTCCGTTCCCGGTGTTCCGGGTGCTGTCGTACGGCACGGCGATCAGATGTTTCTTGTGCAGGGACCGCAGGGTTTCCCAGTCGGCGCGCACCGGACCGGTGTGGCCGAGGACCTTGAGGTAGCGCTCGACGTCAAACACCGGCCCGCTCCTCGCTGTTGTCGGAGTCGTCGGCCGCGTACAGCTCGCCCAGGTGCTCGGCGAGCGCGGCCGGGGTGGGGTGGTCGAACAGCAGCATGATCGGCAGTTCGAAGCCGGTCGCGGCCGAGAGGCGGTTGCGCAGTTCCACGGCGGTGAGCGAGGTGAAGCCGATCTCGAAGAAGACGCTGCCGTCGTCGATCGGTGCGGGGTCGTCGTGCCCGAGCACGGCCGCCGCCTCGGCGCGTACGCGTTCCAGGAGCAGTTCGGCCCGTGCCTCCTCGGAGGCTTTGACGAGCAGGTCGGTGAGCGTCTCGGCCTGCGGCTGCTGCGCCGCGTCCGGGCCGTCGGCGCCGTTCGTACGGTCGTCCATCGACAGGTCCTCCTTGGCTGTGTGGCGGGTACGCGGTGTGGTCTCAAGCCAGTAGCGGCGGTGCTGGAAGGCGTACGTGGGCAGGTCCGGAAGGGGTCCTCCGGCGTGCGGCAGGACGGTCGACCAGTCGACCTCCACTCCGCGTGTCCACAGCTCCCCCGCCGAGGACAGGAACCGCCGCATACCGCCGTCGTCGCGCCGCAGCGTCCCCGTGACGGCCGAGGAGACTCTCCCCGCGGTCTCCAGAGCCTCCTGCACGCCGACCGTCAGTACGGGATGCGCGCTGGCTTCCACGAACACCCGGAACCCGTCCGCGACCAGCGCCTCCACCGCAGACCCGAACCGCACCGGCTGCCGCAAATTCCGATACCAATACCCACCCCCCATCCGACCATCCTCAACCCACTCACCATCCA
>NZ_JBIAXM010000025.1:0-62939 GCF_042896695.1 Streptomyces sp. NPDC001270
CCCGACACACCCAACAACTCCCCACCCATCCCCAACCACTGCGTCCCCTGACCCGGAAACACAAACACCCGACGCCCCTCCACATCCGCCACACCCGCGACCACCTGCGACGACGGAACACCCCCACCCAACGCCTCAAACCCCGAAACCACCTCACCCCGCGACCCCGCCAACACCACACCACGGTCGTCGAGTTGTGCCCGGCCGGTGATGAGCGTGCTCCCGAGTGCGGGCACGGACAGACCTTCGGTGTTCCGCGCGTACGCGGCCAGCCGCTGCGCCTGGCCGGCCAGGGCGGCGCGGCCACGGCCGGAGACGATCAGGGGAAGGGTCTCGGGGACGGGCTGTTCGTCCGGCTCACCGCCGGTGTCCGGGACGTGTTCCAGGATGACGTGGGCGTTGGTGCCGCTCACCCCGAACGACGACACACCCGCACGCCGCGGCCCGTCCGACTGCGGCCACTCCCGCGCCTCCGTCAGCAGCTCCACCGCACCCGAAGACCAGTCCACATGCGACGACGGCCGATCCACATGCAACGTCCGCGGCAACACCCCACGCCGCATCGCCTCCACCATCTTGATCACACCGGCCACACCCGCAGCCGCCTGCGCATGACCGATGTTCGACTTCAACGACCCCAGCCACAAAGGCTGTTCGGCCGACCGCTCCTGCCCGTATGTCGCCAGCAGCGCCTGCGCCTCGATCGGATCACCCAACGTCGTACCCGTACCGTGTGCCTCCACCGCGTCGACATCCGACGCCGACAACCGCGCACTCGCGAGCGCCGCACGGATCACCCGCTCCTGCGACGGACCATTCGGCGCCGTCAACCCGTTCGACGCACCATCCTGATTCACCGCCGACCCACGCACCACCGCCAGCACCCGACGCCCATGACGCCGCGCATCCGACAACCGCTCCAACAGCACCACACCCACACCCTCGGCCCACCCCGTACCGTCCGCCGCGTCCGCGAACGCCTTGCACCGCCCATCAGGCGCCAACCCCCGCTGCCGCGAGAACTCCACGAACGAGGTGGGCTGGGCCATGACGGCCACGCCGCCGGCCAGGGCGAGGGGGCACTCCCCGTTGTGCAGGGCCTGCGCGGCCAGGTGCATCGCCACGAGTGAGGAGGAGCAGGCGGTGTCGACCGTGACCGCGGGACCTTCAAGTCCCAGCGTGTAGGACACGCGGCCGGAGGCCACACTGCCCGAGTTGCCCGTACCGAGAAAACCCTCAAGCCCCTCCGGAACCTCATCGAGCTTGCTCGCGTAGTCGTGGTACATCACACCCGAGAAGACACCCACATCCCGGCCCTTGAGCGAGGTCGGGTCCAGACCGGCCCGCTCCAGCGCCTCCCACGACACCTCCAGCAGCAACCGCTGCTGCGGATCCATCGCCAACGCCTCCCGCGGCGAGATCCCGAACAGGCCGGCGTCGAAGTCACCGACGGCGTCCAGGAATCCGCCCTTGCGGACGTACGAGGTGCCCGTCCGGTCGGGGTCCGCGTCGAACAGGTTGTCCAGGTCCCAGCCGCGATCCGCCGGGAAGTCCACCAGACCCTCCCGCCCCTCGGCCACCAGCTCCCACAGCTCCTCCGGCGAGGTGACACCCCCCGGCAGCCGGCACGCCATCCCCACGATCGCGATCGGCTCGTCGGATGCGAGGGGGCGCGGGCGGGTGGCGACCGTGGTCTTCTCGCCGCCGAGCAGGCGCACCCGCAGGTGGCGGGCGACGGCTGCGGGGGTGGGGTGGTCAAAGGCCAGGGTGGCCGGCAGGGCGAGCCCCGTCTCGGCGGTGAGGCGGTTGCGCAGCGCAACGGCGGTCAGGGAGGTGAAGCCGAGTTCCCTGAAGGCCCGTTCGGGGGCTGTCACCGCGGTCGCGTCCGGATGCACCTCGGCCGCGGCGGCCCGCACCAGGTCCAGGAGTGTGCGGTCCTGTTCGGGTCTTGACAGGGTGGCAAGCCTGCGGCCGAGGTCGGTGGTGACGGCGGCGTCGGGCCGGGCCGACCTGGGCTGGGCGTCGATGAGGCCCAGCAGCGGGGCCGGCACGGCGGCGCCGAGGGACGCCGGCTCGGGGTGGAGTACGGCCAGGTGCGCGCCGCCGGTAGCGAGCGCCGCGTCGAACATGGCCAGGCTCTCCGTCGGCGGCAGCATGCCGACGCCGGAGGGCGCGGGCAGTTCGCTGCTGTCCCAGGGGCCCCACGCGAGGGACAGCGCGGGCAGGGCACGGGCGGTCCGGTGGCGTACCAGGGCGTCGAGGAAGGCGTCGGCGGCGGCCTCGGTGCCGCGTCCCGCCGTGCCGAGCAGCCCGTGGGACGCGGTGAGGACGAGGAACGCGGACAGCGCCGCCGAGGCGGTGCGGTGGTGCAGGTTGAGGGCACCTTCGACGGCCCGCCCGAGGTCGGTCGTGGGGGCGGCGCCGGTCGTGTGCACGACCGCGGTGAGCGGGTGTTCGTACGCGGTGAGCGCCGCGGCGAGTGTGCCGGGATCGGCCGGGTCGCCGGCGGCGAGGGTCACCTCGGCGCCCGCGGCCCGCAGTTCACCGGCCAGCTCCGCGGCGGTGGGGTCGGCGGTGCCGTGCGGGCTCAGCAGGAGCAGCCGGCGGGCGTGGTGCGCCGTCACCAGGTGGCGGGTGACCGTGGCGGCGGCGGTTCCGTCGGCGCCGGTCACCAGGGTGGCGCCCGCGAAGGCCGCGGGGTCGGACGGCTGCGGTTCGCCCTCGGCGGTCACCCGGATCAGCCGGGGCCGCAGGAACACCCCGTCACGGACGGCGAGTTGGGGTTCGCCGGCGGCGACGGCCGCCGGCAGGGCGGCGGCCGAGGTGTCCGCGGTGTCGAGGTCCACCAGGATCAGGCGGTCGGGGTGCTCGGCCTGGAGGGAGCGCACCAGGCCCCAGGCGGGCAGGCCGCCCGGTTCCTGGCCCTCCTCGGCGCCGCCGATGGCGACCGCGCCGCGCGTCAGCACGACGAGCCGGTCGGTGGACCGGCGGTCGGCGGCGAGCCAGTCCTCGATGCCGCGCCGGAGTCCGTCGACCGCGGTCCGTACGGCGTCCGCCGCCTGCCCGCTGTCCTGGTCGGCGTCCCCCGCGGTGGCGAACGGCCGTATGTCCGACGACAGGAGGGTGACCTCCGCCGCGTCGGTGTCCGTACCGGTGCCGGTGCTGGTGCTGGTGCTGGTGCTGGTGCCGGTGCCGGCTTCGACCGGCAGGCCGGCCGCCCGGAGCGCGTCGGCGACCGCGAAGGGGTCGGTGCCGAGCAGGGTCCAGCGTCCCGGGGCGGGGGCGCTGGGTACCGGTACGGAGGGCAGCGGGACCCAGTCGACCCGGAACAGCGACTCGTAGCGCCCGGCCCCGACGGCGCGCAGCCGGGCGGGCAGGTCGAGCAGGACGTGCCGGGTGGTCTTGCCGGAGGCGGTGCGGGGGATGCGGTCGATCTCGTACAGCTCCTCGGGGACCTTGTAGTACGAGAGCCGTTCCCGGCAGGTGGCCAGCAGCTGTTCTGGGTCGAGGCCCTCGGGTCCGGCGACCAGGAAGGCGACGGGCACCTCGCCGAGCACGTCATGCGGTTTGCCGACCACGGCGGCGTCGGCGACGCCGGGGACGGTGCGCAGGACCTCCTCCACCTCGACGGGGTGGATGTTCTCACCGCCGCGGATGATGAGTTCCTTGATCCTGCCGGTGATGACGAAGTAGCCGTCCGCGTCGCGGCGGGCCAGGTCGCCGGTGCGGTACCAGCCGTCCTGGAAGGCGTCGGCGGTGGCCTCGGGCTGGTTGTGGTAGCCGGCCATGACGCTGGGGCCGCGCACCCACACCTCGCCCTCGGCCCCGGCCGCGGCGTCCAGACCGGTGGTGGTGTCGACGAGGCGCACGCCGAGTCCGGGCACGGGGAGCCCGCAGGAGCCTTCGACGCGGGCGCCGACCGGCCAGTTGATGGTGATGGAGCCGCAGGTCTCGGTGGAGCCGTAGGCGTCCAGCAGCGGTGCGCCGAAGGACTCCTCGAAGGAGCGGCGCAGTTCGGCGGTGGTGATCGCGCCGCCGACGAGGCACATCCGCAGGGCGGGTGCCTGGAAGCCGCTCTCGCGGGCGGCCTGGACGAGATAGTGGTACATGGTCGGCACGCCGGCGAGGAACGTGGCGGAGTCGGCGCGCAGCGCGTCCAGCACCTCGTCCGCGGCGAAGCCGTCGAGGATGTGGGCGGTGGCGCCGACGGCGGTGACGCCGAGGACACAGGCGATGTGCGACAGGCTGTGGAAGAGGGGCAGCGGCCACACCACCCGGTCCGCGGCGGACAGCCCGGGGATGGGGACGTAGCAGGCGGCCACGGACCACAGGCAGTTGCGCTGGGTGGACATCACGCCCTTGGGGCGGCCGGTGGTCCCGGACGTGTAGAGGGTCCACGCGATGTCGTCGAGGCCGAGGTCGTCACGGGCCTGGGCGAGGGGTTCGGTGGCGGCCATGGTCTCGTAGGACACCGTGCCGAGTGGCGCGTCGTCCGGTATGCCCGCCTCGGCGGTGACGACGACCCGCAGCCCCGGCCGGCCGGCGACCAGCCGGGCCAGCTGCGGGGCGTGCGCCTCGTCGGTGATGACCACCTGGGCGCCGCTGTCGTCGAGGAGGTAGCCGAGTTCGGCGTCGGTGGCCCGTGGGTTGAGCGGTACGCCGACCGCGCTCGCGCGCACGACGGACAGATAGCTCTCGACCGTCTCCACCCGGTTGCCGAGCAGGATGGCGGCCCGGTCGCCGGGTTGCAGCCGCAGGTCGGCCAGGTGTCCGGCGATCCGGCGGGTGCGCAGTTCGAGTTCGGCGTAGGTGACGCTGCGCCGCGCGTCGTGGAAGGCGACCTTGTCCCCGTGGGTCTCGGCGTGCGAGCGTAGCAGCTCGGGCAGTGGCCGAATGAGTTCGGTGCGCAGCATGTCACCACATCCCTTGTCTGCGGGCAGACATCATGTGTCGGGGGCCCGGCCGAAAACGGTGCGGGCCGAACGGGGAGCTTTCCTCCGCGGCCGTGCGTGCCACTGGAGAGTCTGGATCGGCATTCCGCCTCTATGACCCCTGTGCCACCCCCTACGGCATCCCTAAATTCCTGGGCGGGTGGTCTTTCGTCCGGGGCGCGTGGAATGAGAGTGACGCCGACACTAGGCTCGGGCCCATGACGCGCAATTGGTTGTTCGTCCGCCTTCTCGAACACCCCGCCTCGGCGCCGGGTGCGGAGAGAGCGTTATTCCCGTCGCTCGTTTCCGAACTGGTCGACCAGGTGCGTTCCGCGGACACCGACGCACGTTGGTACTTCGAACCCCTGGAGGGCCGACCGGGTCCGCACCTCGGGCTGTGGCTGTTTTCCCGGCCCGGGATTCTCCAGGACGCCAGGAGGGATCTGGACCGGGCCGCCGCGGAACGCGGCCGTTCGGTTGTCTGGGACCACTATGAACCGCCCATGTCGAAATATCTCGATCACGCCACGGTGGATCTCGCCGCCCGGCTGGCCACGGCGTCCAGCGATCTGACGCTCGGTCTGCTGCGGGCCCGCTCGGCGTGCGGGCCGCTGGAATCGGTCTCCGGTATCAGCGTTCCGTTTCTGCATCTGGCACAGCTCACCGAGTTGCTCGCGCCGGAGGAAGGGGTCCCGTTCCTGTTCCAGTGCTGGCAGCACTGGTCGAACGAGCTGCCGGCGCAGCGCCGCGCGGAGCTGTCCGTACTGCGCCGGCCGGCGCTGGAACGCGCCCTGCGGCAACTGGCGGGGCTGCGGTGGGCCGGAGCCGAGTACGCCGGGCACTGGGAGCGTTACGCGCTCACGGTGCGCTCGCTGGTCGAGGGGTGTACGACGACGGCGCCGGTGAGTTACCTGCTGTTCGACCACGCCCATCTGACGCATCGGCGGCTGGGGGTCGACGTCGCCGACGAGGCGCTGGCGGCGCACGCCCTGCGGACGGCGCTGCGCACCGGGGTGGCGCTGCCCGAGCCCGTCTCCGCCCTGCTCGCCCGGACCCCTCAACCAGTCTGACCCGCCGGCACCCGCACGCGCACGCAGCGAGGGGCCCGCTCGTCGTCCTCGACGAGCGGGCCCCTCGCTGCTGCCCGGCCGGGTGCCGGCGGGTCAGTGCACCGGTACCCGGGGCAGCAGCGCATGCAGTTCCGCCGGGCTGCGCAGCACGGCGTCCGGCTGTTCGGCGAGCAGTTCCGCCTCGACGGTCTCGCCCCACAGCGCGGCGACCGCGTACACGCCGGCGGCGCGGGCGCTCTGCAGGTCGGTGACGGCATCGCCGATCATCAGCGCGTTGCCGGGCGGCACGTCCAGCAGGTCGAGCGCCCGCAGGACCATGTCGGGGGCGGGTTTCGCGCGCGGTACCTCGTCCCCGCCGATGACGTGGTCGAACAGGGGCAGGATGCCGAGCCGGTCCAGCAGCGACCGGGCCCGCACACCGCTCTTGCCGGTGGCGACGGCGAGTCCGATGCCGCGGGCGCGCAGGCCGGCCAGCAGGTCCGGTATGCCGTCGAACATGGTGACTTCGTGGGCGAGCCGGTAGCTCTCGCGCACGAACGGTTCCTCCATCTCCAGGGGCAGCCCCATGATGCGCATGATGTCGGGGAAGTAGCGCCCCAGATGCCGGTTGTACTCGTCGAAGGGGGCCGGGCCGTCCCCCACCACCTCGGCGTACGCCACTGTGAACGCCTCGCGCATGACCGCGAAGCTGTCCACGAGGACGCCGTCCATGTCGAACACCACGGCCAGGGGTCCGTGCCGCTCGTCGAGCAGCGGGCCGCCGGGCCGGGCCGGGTTGTTGTCGTCCTCCATGAGGTCTCCTCACTCCGTGCGGCCACCGGGTGGCGGAATCAACGGGCGCCCTGTCCGGCCGGCACGGCCGGCCGGCCGGCGCGTCGGGCCGAGCGGTAGAGGCGTTCGATCGCGCCGATGGTCAGCCGGGTCTCGGTGGCGGCCCGGCCGCGGGCCGCCGGGTCGGCCAGCATCCGGGGCAGTTCGTCCAGTTGGCGCTGGTACTCGGCGCCGATGGGCTCGTCGGGTACGGGCACCGGCTCGGTACGGCCGTCCCGGGTGAGGGTCAGCCGGGAGCCGCCCGCCCGGTTGGGGCTGAAGCCGAACGTGCAGCGCAGTGCGGCGGTGCCGGCCGCGCCCTCGACCGTGATGCGGGTGACGTCGTACTGCTCGTGCGAGGCCCAGCTGGCGCGGAGCGCCACCGAGACCCCGTTGGCGGCGACGAGGAAGCCCCGTGCGGTGTCCTCCACGTCGCCCGCGCCGTCCACGGCCGGGTCCCCGGGCCGGGTGCCCCGCCACGCCGCCCCGGCGGTCGCGCTGCCGAGGAAGTCGTCGGAGAGGGTGCCCACGACCTGGTCGAAGCCGACTCCCGGGCCGATCAGCGGCATGGCCGTGTCGAGCAGGTGCCAGCCCAGGTCGACCAGGGCGCCGCCGCCCGCGAGGGTGCGGTGGGTGAACCAGCCCCCCGCGTCGGGCACGCCACGTGCCCGGACCCAGGAGACGTCGATGTGCCGGACGGGCCCGAGGCCGGCGGCCAGTTCGCCCAGGGCCCGTACGTCCGCCCGGTGGCGGGCGGCGCTGCCGGACAGCAGGACCGCGTCGGCGGACCGTTCGGCGCGGGCCAGCAGGTCCGCCTCGGCGGAGTCCAGGCAGACGGGTTTCTCCACGAAGACCGAGGTGTTCCCGGTGAGCAGCCGGGCGGCGACCTCGGCGTGCAGGTGGTTGGGGACCGCGACGACGGCGAGGTCCACCGTCGTCGCGGACAGTTCGTCGAGGGTGGCCAGCGACCGGGCGCCGGGGACCTGCGCCAGTGCCTCGGCGCGGGCCGGTTCGCTGGGATCCACGACGGCGGTCACCTCGAAGGCGGGGTGACGGCGCAGCCGGGGCAGCCAGAGGGTGCGCCCGGCCCAGCCCAGGCCGACGACGGCCACCCGCAGGGGCGGGCCGGAGTGCGTGGCAGCCGGCCGGACGGGGCTCATGTGGTGGCCAGGACGTGCTCGACGATGCCGGCTATCCGGCCCACCTGCTCCTCGTCCGCGAGCAGGGTCCGGTGGTGCAGCCAGATGGTGTCGCCGCTGATGGCCTCGGAGTTCGGGCAGCGGGCGGCGATGGCCTCGACGCTCTCCTGGGGTGCGCCGGTCTCCCAGAAGCCGGGGGTGCGGTAGATGGCGCGGAAGGCCGCGAAGGCGGGCAGTCCGCGGGCCACCAGGGCGTCGACGACGGCGTTGCGGCGCTCCTCGCCGATGCCGGGCACCCGGAACATGGCCATGTAGTGCGGGATGCGGTCGTTGCGGTCGTCCCGGCTCTGCGGGACGACGCCCGTGATGGCGGCGAGCTGGTCGGCCAGCAGCGGCCAGCGTGCCTCCCGGGTGGTGATCTGTTCGTCCAGGCGGCGGAGCTGGGCCCGCAGTACGGAGGCGGAGAACTCGTTGAGGCGGAAGTTGGAGCCGGAGGTCTGGTGGAAGTAGTGGCGGTCGGTCGGCGGCCTGCCGCAGCTGTGCCGCAGGAAGGCGGTCTGGTGGGACTCGGCGTCGGGGAAGAGCACGGCGCCGCCCTCGCCGGCGGTCATCAGCTTGCCGTTCTGGAAGCTGAACGCGGCGATCGAGCCGAGTTCGCCCGCCTTCTTGCCGTGCCACTGGGCGCCGTGGGCGTGCGCGGCGTCCTGGATGAGCGGCACGCCGGCGTCGGCGGACAGCTTGGCCAGCGCGTCCATGTCGGCGAAGTGCCCGGCCATGTGGACCGGCATGATGGCGGCCGTCCGGGAGGTGACGGCGGCGGCCGCGGCCTCGGGGTCGATGTTGTAGGTGCCGGGGTCGACGTCCACCGGGACGGCCACCGCGCCGAGGCGCTGGGCGGCCTGGGAGGAGGAGATGAAGGTGAAGGCCGGCACGATGACCTCGGTGCCGGGGCCCACACCGAGCACCTGGAGTGCGAGTTCGAGTGCGTGGGTGCCGTTGGTGACGGCCAGGGCGTGTGCGGAGCCGTGGTAGTCGGCGAACTCGCGCTCGAAGGCGTCGACTTCGCCGCCGCCCATCCGCCACCACTGCCCCTGCTCCAGGGCCCGGATCAGACCGATCCGCTCCTCGTCGCTGTACTGGGGCCAGTCGGGGAATTCCGGGGCCTGCAGCGGATTCCCGCTCATCAATTCACCGTCTTTTCATGGGAGGAAAACCGTTCCGGGAAGCATCCGGATCCATGGCGCGCAGAATTGGGCCATTGCGGGGACCGGACGACTGCCAGCACGCTAGCGAACACCGAACGGCGTTGTCATCTCCCCTATGTTCACCCCTACAGCCCCCTTGTCCAGGAATTATGCGAACGATCAGGTGCAAGGGTTCCGAGGGCGCTGGATAGGCTCGTTCCGTCATCGATCACACGGGCCGACCGGCTCTACGAACGAGGTGAATCTTGAGCAGCGTACTCCTGCTGAACGGGCCGAACCTGGGCATTCTCGGCCGCCGGGAACCCGAGATATACGGAACCGATACGCTGGCCGATATCGAGGAGGCCGTTGCCGCGGAAATCGAGTCCCGCGGCTGGAAGGTGCGCTCCGTCCAGGACGATTCGGAGGGCGCGCTCGTCCGGGCGGTGAACGACAGTCAGGACACCGTGGGTGCCGTGGTGAATCCGGGTGCGCTGATGATCGCGGGCTGGAGCCTGCGGGACGCGCTGGCCGCCTATCCGCGTCCGTTCGTGGAGGTGCACATCTCGAACGTGTGGGCCCGCGAGCCGTTCCGGCACGAATCGGTGCTGGCGCCGCTGGCCGCTGGGGTGATCGTGGGTCTCGGCTCGTTCGGCTACCGTCTCGCGGCCCGCGCCCTGGTGGAGAAGGTCCCCTCCTGACCACGGCGCGTCGCGCGGCCCGGCCCCTTCCCGGGGCCGGGCCGCGTGGCGTCGGGTCACGTCAGCTGCCGATGCTCTGCGGGTGGTTGAAGAAGTTGTCCGGGTCGTAGGCGTTCTTCACGCGGACCAGACGGTCGTAGTTGCCGCCGTAGTACGCCTGTTGCCAGTCCGTCAGCCGCTCGTCGGGGAAGTTGATGTACGAGTGGCCCGTGGACAGCGGGTCGATGATGCCGTAGCCGCGGTCGACCCAGGTCCGGGTGACCGCCTCCTCCTCGGCGGACGGGGCGGGGCTGGGCAGGGCGGCCCCGATGCCGACGAGGAACTGGGTGTCGCGGTGCCAGAAGGCCGTGTCGGTGCGGCCGGGCCGGGTCGCGGCGCCGCCGAGGTGGTTGAAGCCGAGGAAGCGGGTGTGGCCGGCGTACCGGTCGGCGTCGAAGGCGGCCAGGGTGGCGGCGAGGGCCGAACCCGTGAGCGGCTTGGCGAACAGCCGGTGCCGCTCGCGCAGGGCGCCGCCGCGCGGGATGGTGCCCTCGTCGTTCTGTCCGACGCGGTGGCACTGCTTCACGGTGATCTGGTCGCAGCCGTAGACGTGCATCATCACCTCGTCGTACGGCAGTTCCGTGACGGACCGGCTCAGCGGCTGGGCGCCGGTCGCGGACGTCAGGGCGGCGAGGCCGGCCTCAAGATCCGCCTGGGCACCCCAGTAGCCCCCGTTGAGCGTGACCATCGGTGTGGTGCCGGGAGCCGCGTCGGGCAGGAGGACGCCCAGCGAGGAACCCAGGTTGCCCGCGTCGGCCAGGCTCCACTGCTGCCATGCCTCAAGCAGGTCCTTCGCCTTGTCCCAGGGCCAGGTCGTGGCGAAGTAGACGCCGCGCGGCTGGTCGATCGGCCGCACCTCGAAGTCGACCAGGATGCCGAAGTTGCCGCCGCCACCGCCGCGCAGCGCCCAGTAGAGGTCGGGCTCCCGGGTGGCGGACGCGGTCACCAGGCTGCCGTCGGCGAGCACGGCACGGGCGGACACCAGCCGGTCGCTGCCCAGCCCGAACTTGGCGGTCTGGTACCCGATGCCGCCGCCGGTCAGGAACCCGCCGGGACAGACCGTCGGGCAGGTGCCGGTGACGATCTGCTTGTTGTACGGCTTGAGCGCGGCCAGCGCCTCGACCGACATCGCGCCGGGGCCGACCCGGACGGTGGAGCCGGTGACCTGGACGTGCTTGATCCGGGACACGTCGATGACGATGCCCTCGCCGGTGGACCAGCCGGCGAAGTTGTGGCCGCCGCTGCGCGTGCGGGCCGGTATCGCGTTGTCCTGGGCGAACCGCACGGCGGTGGCCACGTCGCCGGGGGTCTCGCAGTAGGCGATGCCCTGCGGGTGGATCGCGTCGTACTCGGCGACGGCCAGTTGCTTGGCGATGTCGTAGCCGCTGTCCGCGGGCAGGACGACATCGCCCTGCAGCTGGGCGCGGAGCTGGTCCCAGGGCACGGCGGTGGAGCTCCTGCGTCCGGCCGCCGCAGGCGCCGCGCCCATGCTGCCGGCCACCGCCAGAGCACCGCCCAGCTGGAGAACTGATCGTCGGGTGATCACGCGTTGCTGCCTCTCTGCTCGCTCTGCAGGACGGTTCGAAGCTATGAACCAAGACATCCCGACTGGAACCCCTATGCCTCCCCTGACCTGCGAGGACACTGCCGTGAACAGCAAACCTGCGGCTTCGGGGGCGACTTATCCTGCAGCCGTCGCGAGGCCGGACCGTCCGGCTGTGCGGGCGGCGGAGGGGGCCATGGGCTATCTGGGGATCGACGTCGGGGGCACCAAGGTGGCACTGCGACTGGAAGCGGAGGGGCAGGATCCGGTGGAGTCCGTCTTCCGCTGGCCGCAGCGCGCGCCGTCCGCCGACGCGGACGTCGCCGAACTGCGCCGGCACACGGACGCGTTGCTCTGCCGGTGGCGGCGGCCGGTCACCTCGGTGGGGGTCGCCATGCCCGCCACGGTGAACGAGGCGGGGCGGGTCTCGGCCTGGCCGGGGCGGCCGGCCTGGCAGGGCCTCGATCTGCGTGGCGCGTTCGGTGCGTTGTTCCCGGGCACGGCGGTCCGGATGGCGGACGACGGTGACCTCGCGGCGCTCGCCGAGGCGGACGCGGCGGGCTGCCGGAACGTGGTCTACCTCGGGGTGGGCACCGGGATCGGCGGGGGCATCGTGCACGACGGTCGCCCGTTCCCGGGGCCCGCCGCGGGCTCATGCGAAATCGGTCACATGACGGTCGATCGATTCGGGCCAAGGTGCGGGTGCGGACGACTCGGTTGTCTGCAGGCGCTCGCGTCCGGGCCCGCCACCCTCGGCCGGGCCGCCGGACTCGTCGGCCGGGACGTGGGATTCGCGGATCTGCGGGAGGCCGTGGCGGGGCGGTGGCCCTGGGCGGCGGCCGCGCTGCGCGAGACCTGCTCGGCGCTGGCCGCGGCGGTGGTGAGCCTGGCGGAACTGGCCCACCCCGAACTCGTGGTGATCGGCGGCGGGTTCGCCGACGGTCTGCCCGCTCTGGTCCCCGAGGTGGCCGCCCGCGCGGCGGAGCTGGCCCGCCCGGGCGGACCGCGCCCGGTGATCAGAGGCGCCGCCCTGGGCGGCCTCTCCTCGCTGTACGGGGCGCTGCTGCTGGCCCGCGAGGAGTAGCGGACGGCACGCATCGGCGTCACGCGGACTCGGGGGCGATTTCAGGCCGTCTGTCAAGCCCCCGGTCCGAAGGGATGTTGACAGAGGTACGGTGCTGTCTGATTGTCTCGGCTTCACCGGGAGCGGCAATGAGGCCACTCATCCGGGTTCGGACCGAGTCGACTACTCGCCTGAATCCACTGCGGAACGAGTGGACGGGGGTTGCTGTGCGGTTCCAGATCCTAGGCCCGATGGAGATCACGGGCGTCGACGGGCCTGTCCAACTGGGCGGGCTCAATCAGCGGGCCGTTCTGGGCTACCTGCTTCTCAATGCGAACAAGGTAGTCGCCACCAGCAGCATCATCCGAGCCGTCTGGGGCCACGACGCCCCCCGTACCTGTCGCAAGATGGTGCAGAACGCGGTCGCCGGGCTGCGCCGGATCCTCGCCGCCGCCCCCGACGTCTCGCTCCAGACCCGCTCGCCCGGCTATCTGCTCACGGTCAATCCACGGCATGTCGATCTGTCGATGTTCCAGATCCTCGCCGACCAGGGACGCCGGCATCTCGCGGCCGAGGAGTGGCAGGCCGCCTCCACGGCGCTGCGCAAGGCCCTCGCCCTGTGGCACGGCCCGGTCCTCGCGGACCTGACGGAGGCGGGCATCGCCTGGCCCGAACAGGAAGTCGTCCGCAACGAGCGGCTGACCGCCCTGGAGGACTGCGCCGAGGCGGAGCTGGCCCTCGGCAAGCACTGGGACCTGGTGGGCGAGCTGGAGCGCGCCTCCTCCTGCACCCCCGTCCGGGAGCGGCTGAGCGGCCAGCTGATGCTGGCGCTGTACCGGTGCGGCCGGCAGCCCGAAGCGCTCGCCGCCTACCAGCGCACCCGGGCGGCGCTGGCCGACGAGTTCGGGCTCGACCCGGGTCCCGAACTCCTCGACATGGAGCGGGCCATACTGACCCACGCGCCGGAACTCGCCCTGCCCGGCGGCCACCCCGTGGACGAGTCGGCCCACGCTCCCTCCAACCTGCGGCTGCTCAGCTCCTATCCGCGGGCCGCCGAACCGTCGGACGGTCCGCCCCGGTCCGCCAAGACGTCGCACAGACTCGTCACGCCGTCGGTCCCGGGCCACTTCGGCACGCTCGAACCCGTCGCCCGGATGCCCGTGATGATCGAGCGCAAGCGGGTGTCGGTGCTGCTGATGCGCGCGCAGCGCCCACAGCTCGCGGGGCCCGAGGACCCCGAGCAGGCGGACGCCCTGCACAAGGCACTGACCTGGGTCGTACGCAGCGAGGTGCAGCGGTTCGGCGGGATACTGCGCTCCGCCGTGGGCGGCACCTGGCTCGCCCTGTTCGGCGTACCGCAGCTGCACGAGAACGATCCGGAGCGTGCCGTGCGCGCCGCCCTCGCGATCCGGGACCGGGTGGCCCAGGCACCGAGCGTCTGCCGGCTATCCGTCTCCACCGGCGAGATGATCGTCACCTTCGAGTCCGAGAACCACACCGAGCCCACGGAGGTGACCGGCCAGGTCCTCGACCGCTGCCAGCGGTTGCTGGACTCCGCCGAGCCGGGCGAGCTGAAGGTCTGCGAGTGCACGGTGCGGATCGTCGGCGAAGCCTGCGCCGGCGGCGGGGACACCTGGGGGCTGGGGAGCCCCGCGCCGCGCGGTGCGCCGACCGAGCCGGCCCCGCCGTTCCTCGGCCGGGAGCGCGAGATCGAGGTCCTGAGCGGGCTGCTCGGGGACATGCTGCGCCGGCAGCGGCCGCATCTGGTGACGGTGATCGGGGAACCGGGCCTGGGCAAGAGCAGGCTCGTCGCCGAGTTCCTGCGTACGCGCGGGGCCGGGCCGGGCACGCATCGTCCCGGAGTCCCGCGCGTCGCGCCCACCGTGCTCAGCGGCCGTGTCTCGTCCTTCGGTGAAGGCACCTCGGCGGCGCCGCTGGTGTCGGTGATCCGGACGTACGCGGGGATCGAGCCCGGCGACAGTCCGGGCGTCGCGGACCGCAAGCTGGAACAGATGGTGCAGGACCTGGTCGGCGACGGCGCAGCGGGCACCGAACTGCTGTGTGCGGTGCGCCCCTGTCTGTCGATGCGCCAGGGCGGCGATCCGCTCGCCCCGGACGCGTTCCGCCGGTTCTTCCGGGCCTGGCGGCAGCTCGTCGAGGAGATCGCCGCGCGGCGGCCGCTCCTGGTGGTCCTGGAGGACATGCACCTGGCGGCGGAGGAGTTGATGGACGCCGTCTCGGAGTTCGTGGAACAGCTGGCGCCGGTGCCGCTGATGCTGCTGGCGACGGCCCGGCCCGAGCTGCTCCAGACGCGTCCGCGGTGGACCTGCGGCAAGCGGGACGCCCTGGTCATGACCCTGGATCCGCTGCCGGACCAGGTGATCGCACGGCTGATGAGCAGCCTCGGCAACACGGCGGACGCGGAGCTGATCGCCCGGGTGGGCGGGAACCCGCTGTTCGCCAAGGAGTACGTGCAGGCGCTGAGCGCGGACATCGGTACGGAGCTGGTGCCGCTGCCCGACGTGGTGCAGACGGTGATAGCGGCCCGGCTCGACACGCTGCTGCCGGTGCAGAAGGCCGTGCTGCTGGACGCCTCGGTGCTCGGCGACACCGTGTGGGTGGGCGCGGTGGCCGCGCTCGGCGACCGCGACCGGGAGGAGGTGGCCCGCCATCTCGCGCACCTGGAGCGCAGGCACTTCCTGCACCGGCGCCGGCGGACCGCGATCCCGGGTGAGGTCGAGTACGCGTTCCGGCAGCTGCTGGTGCGTGAGGTCGCGTACTCCCAGCTGCCGCGCACCACGAGGGCGGTGAAACGCCATCTCGCGGACGACTGGCTCAACGAGGTGGCGGCCCACCGTCCCGCCGGGCCCACGGGCCGCCCGGGCCGCAGGTCCACGGGGGTACCGAACGGCAGCGCGAGCGCGTACTGAGCGGGCCGCGTCCGCCGCGCGGCGGACGCCCCGGAAGGGCGCGGGGAAGTACGCGACCGGCCACGACGCGGTCACGGTCGCCGGTCGTGGCCGTCCGCTGGAGGTCGTCCCCCAGCGGTCGTCCGATCGAGGGTCGTCCGATCATCAAGGTCGTCCCCTTGCGGTCGGCCGTCCCCTCGCGGTCGTCCGATCGAGGTCGTCCCCTCGCGGCCGTCCGACGGGCCCGGCACGGCCCGGCCTGGGCAGTGCCATTGCGTCGGACGGCGCACCGCCTTGAGCGGCCCGCGTCAGGCGTACGCGTAGAAGCCCCGGCCGGACTTGCGGCCGAGGAGGCCGCCCTCGACCATCCGCAGCAGCAGGGCGGGCGGCGCGTACAGGGGTTCCTTGAACTCCTCGTACATGGCCTCGGCGATCGAGACCGTGGTGTCGAGTCCGATCAGATCGGCGAGGCGCAGCGGGCCGAGCGGGTGCGAGCAGCCCTGGACCATGCTCTGGTCGATCACCTCGGCGGTGGCCAGTCCGGCGTCGACCATCCTGATGGCGGACAGCAGGTAGGGGAACAGCAGCGCGTTGACGATGAAGCCGGCCCGGTCGGGGGCGCTGACCGGCTGTTTCCCGAGTACGTCGGTGACGAACCGGGTGGCTCGCCGCGCGACCGAGTCCGCCGTCAGCACCGAGGGGATGATCTCGACCAGCGGCAGCACCGGCGCGGGGTTGAAGAAATGTATCCCGACCACGTGGTCCGGTCGCTCGGTGGCCCGGGCCAGCCGCACGATGGGGATGGACGAGGTGTTGGACGCGAGCAGGGCGTCCGGGCTCTGCACGATCTTGTCGAGGGTGGTGAACAGCTCGCGTTTGAGGGCTTCGTTCTCCGTCACCGCCTCGATCACCAGCTGGCGGTCGGCGAGTTCGCCCAGATCGCGGGTGAACCGGACCCGGTCGAGCGTCGCCTGACGCGCCTCCTCGCTGATCTTCCCCTTGGCGACGGCGCGGTCGAGTACGGCGGTCAGCCGTCCGGGGCCCGACTCCAGCGAGGCGTCGGAGGAGACGGTGACGACGACGTCGAGTCCGGCGGCGGCGCACAACTGGGCGATGCCCATGCCCATGACGCCGCTGCCGACGACTCCGATCCGGCTGACGGTCCCCTCGTGCCGGTCGCTGCTCGTGCCGGTCATGCGGCGGCTCCCCAGGTCAGCAGTGACGCTCCGATGGACATGCCGCCCCCGAACCCGGTGAGCAGCACGAGGTCACCCCGGTGGAGCGCCCCGTCCCGGTTGGCCTCGTCGAGGGCGACGGGCACGGAGGCGCTGCCCATGTTCCCGTATTTGTGCAAGGTGCGGTGCGTGGTCGCGTTGCCGAGGCCGGCGCGGACCACGAGGTCGTCCAGCATGACCCCGTTGGCCTGGTGGGGGACGAAGTGCCGCACCTGGTCGAGCGGCACGCCAACGCGTTCCGCCAGTCCGGACAGGGCCCGCGGCACCTGGTCGGCGACGAAGTCGCGGACGCCGCGGCCGTCCATCCGGAAGAAGTGCCCGCCGGTCGCGACGGTCTCGGCGGACGCCGGGGTGCGGCTGCCGCCGGCCTCGACCCGGATGAGCTGGTGGGCGTCGCCTCGGCTGGCGAGTTCGACACCGACGATCCCGTACGGGGCCGGTACCGCGCCGACGACCGCGGCGCCGGCTCCGTCGGCGAACAGCACGGCGGTCCTGCGGTCGTCGAAATCGAGAATCCGGGAGTAGACGTCGGCGCCGATGACGAGGGCCAGGGCGTCGGGCCGGACGGTGACCAGGCTGTCCGCGAGCGCGAGCGCGTAGACGAAGCCGCTGCACACGGCGTTGATGTCGAAGCAGGCGGCCGAACGGGCGTCCAGTCCGTCCTGGACCAGGCAGGAGGTGGGCGGCTGCGGGAAGTCACCGGTGGAGGTCGCGACGATGATGTAGTCGAGCCGGTCCGCGGTCAGCCCTGCCTGGGCGAGGGCGGCGGCGCCCGCCCGGACGGCCAGGTCCGAGGTCGCCTCGTGCGGGGCGGCGTAGCGCCGGGAGCGGATCTGGGTCTTGCGCTCGATCCAGTCCGGGGTGACGCCGACCCGCCCGGCCACTTCGTCGTTGCCGACCTCGTGCTTCGGCACGTACGACCCGGTCGAGAGGATGCCGGTGCGTGCCTTCGCCATCTCAGTCCTCCCGCAGCGGATTGATCCGCCGCACACCCAGCCGGGCGCGCATTTCGGGGTCGGTCACGCCCAGACCCTCCTGAGGTGCCAGACACAGCACGCCGACTTTCCCGATGTGGCGGTTCTGCTGCACCAGGCGCGTCGCCTCGGCGACCTCGGCCAACGGATAAACCTTGGAAAGGGTCGGCATGAGATGTCCGAGCTGGAACAGGCGAATGCATTCCGCCTGTTCCTGGAGATTCGCTGCGTGACTTCCGATGATTCTCTTGAGGTTCATCCAGAGATAGCGGTTGTCGAAATGATGGTTGAATCCGGTGCTGGATCCACAGGTCACCACGGCACCGCCCTTGCGCACGACGAAGACGGAGATTCCGAATGTGGCCTGGCCTATGTAGTCGAAGACGATGTGCGGATCCTCGCCCACCTGCCGCCGTATCTCGCGGCCCAGTCGTTTGCCGAGTTCGATGGTGTTTTCGGGGGTGCGCGGAACGTCGTCGCCGAGACCGATGTCGTTCCGGTTGATGACCACGTCGCAGCCGAGCCTGCGCAGTGCCCGGGCCCGGTGTTCGGAGCCGACCACGCCGATCGGGATGCCACCGCCGTTCTTCACCATCTGCACGGCGAACGCGCCGAGGCCGCCGGTGGCTCCCCAGATGAGGACGATGTCGCCCTGCTTGACGCGCGCTCCGCGGTCACTGACCAGCATGCGGTAGGAGGTGGCGGCGGTGAGCAGGATCCCGGCCGCCTCCTCCCAGGTCAAATGGGCCGGCTTCGGGAGCAGTTGACTCGCCCGCGCCACCGCGTAGTGGGCGAGTCCGCCGAAGTTCGTCTCGAAGCCCCAGATCCGCTGCTGGGCGCCGAGCATGGCGTCGGCGTGGGTGGCCGGCTCCTCCTCGTCGGCCTGGACGCAGCTCACCACGACGTGGTCGCCGACCCGCCAGCGGCGCACGCCCGCGCCGACCCGTACCACGACGCCGGCCGCGTCCGAGCCCACCACGTGGTGCGGCAGGTCGTGACGGGCCGCGAACCCTCCCTGGCGGGCGTTGCGTTCGAGGAAGTCGAAGGTCGGCACGGGTTCGAAGGTCGCCGACCACACCGTGTTGTAGTTGATGGAGCTGGCCATCACCGCCACGACGACTTCGTCCGGCGCGATGTCCGGCATGGGGACCCGGTCGACGTGTATCGACTTACGGACGTCTTTGTCGGCGACGTCGTCGAACATCCCGACATCCGCCGCGCGCAGATGGGCGGCCAGATATTCTTCGGGCAGTGGCGCGCGCTCCAGTTCTGCCGGGCCGGCATTCGCATACAGCGCCTCGGCCAAAGAATCCATGTCTTCCCCTCCACCATGAAGAACGCGCCGACGGAATCAGAGGCCACCGCCCGAGCCAGCAACACGCTACGGGACCCGCTACGTGCCGCCTACCCTTACTAGCCCCCTATCCGCGCTCTCCAATGCCCGGGAAAAGGTATACGGCATCAGGGGGTTCCGAACGGCCGAACAAAACCGAACCGAGGGGCGGGAGGGTTCGGTTCACCGCTGCATCGTCATGTCTCGCTGCTTGCCCGCCATCAGCGCGACATACACGATGAGGGAGGCCCCGAGCCCGACGGCCCACCCGTAATCGGCGAGCGGCCGGAGAAACGGAATGATCCCGTCGACCGGGAACGGCCCCGCCTTCTTCCCTTTCCCGTCCAGGGTGGAGTACGACCCGCCGACGGCCAGCACCCCGCCGATCACGAAGGCGACGACGGCCCGCCAGTTCCATCCCGCCGCGTACCAGTACCGGCCCCCGGCGACGTACAGGTCGGCCAGGTGCAGCACGGTCCGGCGCACGATCCAGTAGTCGGCGATCAGGATCCCGGCGACCGTGCCGAGCAGCCCGCCGACCACCCCGAGCCAGGTGAAGATGTACAGCTCGGGCGTCGACGTCAGCTTCCACGGCATGACCAGTACGCCCACGATGCCCGTGATGATCGCGCCGGTACGGAAGCTGATCAGCTTGGGCGCCAGGTGCGACAGGTCGTACGCGGGGGAGACGACGTTCGCCGCGACGTTCACGGAGATCGTCGCCACGAAGACCGTGATCAGCGCGAACAGCAGCCCGAAGACGTTGTCCGTCTTGCCGGCCAGCTCCACCGGGTCCCAGATCGCCACCCCGTACACCTGCTGCGAACCGTCCGTGACCAGCACCGACATCAGCGCGAACAGCGTCATCGTGGTCGGCAGGCCCAGCGTCTGGCCCCACACCTGGGCCCGCTGCCCCTTGCCGAACCGGGTGAAGTCCGGAATGTTCAACGACAGCGTCGACCAGAAACCGATCATCCCCATCAGGCCCGGGAAGAAGACCTTCCAGAAGCCCGCGCCCCAGCCGAGCGTCGACCGTTCGTGCAGCAGCGGGCCGAAGCCGCCCGCCTTGTGCGCGATCCAGATCAGCAGCACCACCGCACCGACCAGTACGAACGGCGCCGCCCAGTTCTCGAAGCGGCGCAGGGTGTCCATCCCCCGGTAGATGATGGCCAGTTCGATCAGCCAGAAGACGACGAAGCACAGCCACAGCGTCCAGGGGTAGCCGCCGACCTTCGCGGCGTCCGCCCAGCCACCGAAGATCTTGCCCAGCAGGACGAAGATGCCCTGGCCGCCGATCCACGTCTGGATTCCGAACCAGCAGCACGCCACCGCCGCGCGCACGACGGCCGGCAGGTTCGCGCCCCGTACGCCGAAGCTGGCGCGGGCCAGGACCGGGAAGGGGATGCCGTACTTCGGGCCCGCGTGACCGGTCAGCAGCATCGGCAGCAGCACGATCACGTTCGCCAGGGCGATGGTCAGCACCGCCTGCTTCCAGTCCATGCCCAGGGCGACTAGCCCCGAGGCGAGCGTCCAGGACGGGATGCAGTGGGCCATGCCGATCCACAGGGCCACGAAGTTGTAGGTGGTCCAGCGGCGTTCGGCGAGCGGGACCGGGCGCAGGTCGTCGTTGGCGTAACGGCTTCCGGCCGGGTAGGCGTCGGCGGTCAGCTCGACGGCGCCCGAGGGTATGGCGGCGGGCGGAGCGGTGTCGGTCATGGGCACTCCGTTCTACGGAGGGGGACGGGGGAAGGTGGCCCTGCGGGTGCCGTCGACTGCCCTTTCTGTTCGGGTTGGTGCGACGACGGGACGGTCGTCGGTCATGCGTTCAGCGCGGGAATGACGTCCTGCCCGTAGCGGTCGACGACCTGCTCCTGCGCGTCGTGCATCGCGTACACCGCGAACTGGTCCACGCCCAGGTCCCGCAGCGCCCGCAGCTTCTCGACGTGCGCCTCGGCCGGGCCGATCAGGCAGAACCGGTCGACGATCTCGTCGGGCACGAACCGGGTGTCGGGATTGCCGCTGCGCCCGTGGTGGGCGTAGTCGTAGCCCTGGCGGGCCTTGATGTAGTCGGTGAGTTCGCCGGGGACCTGGGCCGAGTGCTCGCCGTACTTGGCGACCAGGTCGGCGACGTGGTTGCCGACCATTCCGCCGAACCAGCGGCACTGCTCGCGCGCGTGGGCGAGTGTCTCGGGCGAGTCGTCCGCGGTGACGTAGGCCGGGGCGGCGACGCAGATCGTCACCTCGGCGGGGTCGCGGCCGGCGGCGACGGCGGCGTCCTTCACGGCCTTGACCATGTACTCGGTGAGGTAGAGGTCGGCGAGTTGCAGGATGAACCCGTCGGCCTGCTCGCCGGCCATCTTCAGGGCCTTCGGCCCGTACGCCGCCATCCACACGGGGAGTTCGGCGCCCGGCCCGATCCACGGGAACCGGACGGCGGTGCCGCCGAGGTCGGCCTCCTCGCCCCGGCCCAGCGCCCGGATGACCTTCATGGCCTCGCTGATCCGGGCCAGGGTGTTGGGCTTGCGGCCCGCCACCCGCATCGCCGAGTCGCCGCGGCCGATGCCGCAGACGGTGCGGTTGCCGAACATGTCGTTGAGAGTGGCGAAGGTGGAGGCGGTGACCTCCCAGGTGCGGGTGCCGGGGTTGGTGACCATCGGGCCGACGGTCAGTTTCGTGGTGTTCGACAGGATCTGGCTGTAGATCACGAAGGGTTCCTGCCACAGCACGGCGGAGTCGAAGGTCCAGCCGTAGGTGAACCCGTTGCTCTCGGCCCGCTGCATCAGGCTGATGACGCGGGAGGCCGGCGGGTCGGTCTGCAGGACGAGTCCGAAGTCCATGAGCGCCACTCCTAGGTGAGGTACTGACAGGTGGAGCGCGGGGTGTAGACGCCGTGCCCGGCGTGTCCGGTGTACTCCCGCTCGGTGATGACGGCCTCGCCGCGCGAGAACACGGTCTCGACCCGGCCGGTGAGCCGCCTGCCCTCGTAGGCCGAGTAGTCGACGTTCATGTGGTGCGTCGCGGCGGAGACGACCTGCTCGGCGTGCGGGTCGTAGACGACGATGTCGGCGTCGGCGCCGGGCGCGATGGTGCCCTTCTTCGGGTAGAGGCCGAACATCCGCGCCGGGGTGGCGCAGGCGATCTCGATCCAGCGGCGGCGGGAGATGTGCCCGTCCACGACGGCCTGGTGCAGCAGGTCCATGCGGTTTTCTACGCCCGGCAGACCGTTGGGGATCTTGGAGAAGTCGCCCCGGCCCAGCTCCTTCTGGCCGGTGAAGCAGAAGGGGCAGTGGTCGGTGGAGACGACCTGGAGGTCGTTGCCGCGCAGGCCCCGCCACAGCGCCGCCTGGTGCTCGCGCGGTCGCAGCGGGGTGGAGCAGACGTACTTGGCGCCCTCGAAGTCGGGTTCGGCGAGGTTGTCGGTCGACAGGAACAGGTACTGGGGGCAGGTCTCGCCGAAGACGTTCAGGCCGGCGTCGCGGGCCCTGGTCAGCTCGGCCACCGCCTCCTCGGCGGAGACGTGCACGACGTACAGCGGGGCCCCGGCGACCTGGGCGAGCCGGATGGCGCGGTGGGTGGCCTCGGCCTCCAGCAGGGCCTTGCGGACCTCGCCGTGGTAGCGGGGGTCGGTCTCGCCGCGGGCCAGGGCCTGCTCGACCAGGACGTCGATCGCGATGCCGTTCTCGGCGTGCATCATGATCAGCCCGCCGTTGTCGGCGGCGCGCTGCATGGCGCGCAGGATCTGGCCGTCGTCGCTGTAGAAGACGCCCGGGTACGCCATGAACTGCTTGAAGGAGGTCACGCCCTCCTCCACCAGCAGGTCCATCTCTTTCAGCGTCTCCGGGTGCACATCGGAGACGATCATGTGGAAGCCGTAGTCGATGGCGCAGTTGCCCTCCGCCTTGGCGTGCCAGGCGTCCAGGCCCTCGCGCAGGGAGCCGCCGACGCTCTGGAGGGCGAAGTCGACGATGGTCGTCGTACCGCCCCAGGCAGCGGCCCGGGTACCGGTCTCGAAGGTGTCCGAGGCGTAGGTGCCGCCGAACGGCATCTCCATGTGGGTGTGGCCGTCGACCCCGCCCGGGATGACGTACTTCCCGGTGGCGTCGACGGTCCGGTCGGCGGTGAAGGCATCGGCCGCCGCGGTGCCGGAGGCCGCGAGGGCGGCGACGCGGCCGTCCTCGATCAGGACGTCGGCGTGGATCTCGTCGGACGCGGTGACGACGAGTCCACCGCGGATGACGGTACGGCTGCTCATGTTCCCTCTCCTCGCGTTGACGGCGGTCGTGGAAAACGCAGGTCATGGGCGGTGGGTCCGGCACGCGCGCGGGTGGCCGGACGGCCGGCGGGGCGCGGCGCGCCGGTGACCGCGGCGCGGGCAGGACACCGCGCCCGGACGGCTGCGGGACGGGCACGGCGGCCTGTGCCGGCCGGTTCGGGGCGGGCACGGCACCCCGCACCGGTGGCCGGGCGGCAGCCGCGGTACCCCGCGCCGACCGTCGAAGTGCACACGCAGTACCCCGCGCCGGCGGCCGGGCGGTCACCCGGGACCGGGGCCGCCGAACGGCAGGCACCGCCCCGGGCCGCCGCACCGGCGTGGTCCCGCTCCCCGGACCGGGCGCCGGGGAACCCGCCGCCCGTCACGGAGCGGTCAGCGGTCCGTACGCGCCCGGTGCGCGATCGCGGTAGAACTGCCAGCGGTCGCGGACCTCCCGCAGCTTGGCCAGATCCAGGTCGCGCACGACGAGTTCGGTCTCCTTGTCGCTCGCCGGCTCGCCGACGAACTGGGCCTCCGGGTCGACGAAGTAGGTCGTGCCGTAGAAGTCGTTGTCGCCCAGGTCCTCGACGCCGACCCGGTTGATCGCGCCGACGAAGTACTCGTTGGCCACCGCCGCGGCCGGCTGTTCCAGCTGCCACAGATAGCGGGACAGGCCGCGCGAGGTGGCCGACGGGTTGAAGACGATCTCGGCACCGGCCAGGCCCAGGGCCCGCCAGCCCTCCGGGAAGTGCCGGTCGTAGCAGATGTAGACGCCGATCCGGCCGGCCGCCGTCTCGAACACCGGCCAGCCGCTGTTGCCCGGGCGGAAGTAGAACTTCTCCCAGAAGCCGTCGACCTGCGGGATGTGGGTCTTGCGGTACTTGCCGAGGTACGAGCCGTCCGCGTCGATCACGGCCGCGGTGTTGTAGAGGACGCCCGGCTGCTCCTCCTCGTACATGGGCAGGACGAGGACGATGCCCGCCTCCCGGGCCAGGGCCTGGAAACGGCGTACGGTCGGGCCCTCGGGGATCTGCTCGGCGTACTCGTAGAACGCCTTGTCCTGGACCTGGCAGAAGTAGGGGCCGTAGAAGAGTTCCTGGAAGCACAGGACTCGGGCACCCTGCGCGGCCGCGTCGCGGACCGCCTGCTCGTGGACCTGGATCATCGATTCCTTGTCGCCGGTCCAGGCGGTCTGGAAAAGGGCGGCACGGATCACTCTGCTCATCGGGACCTCCGGTCGCTCGGTGTGCGGTGAGCCTAGGAAGTCCTGGGATGCGGTTTGAGTGGCAGTGTGTCACGTCTGCGCGGGTGTGGCGTGCCACCGTGTCACACCCGCTCCACGCCATGTTCCACCACCGTTTTCGCAGGTCGTTGTATGTTTCACCGCTGTTGCGCGTCGTGCGCGAGGAGCGCGATGTGCACCGAAGCGGCCTGTTCGAAGTCGTCGAGGTCGACACCGAGCCGGGCCTGTATCGCCTCCAGGCGCCGGTAGAGCGCGGGCCGGGAGACATGATGCAACTGGGCGGTGCGGGACTTGTTGCGGCCGGTGGCGAGGTAGGTCCGCAGTACGTTCAGCAGGTCCAGGTCGGCGCCGCACAGCAGCCCGTCCAGCTCGCGCTCCGCGAAGGACTGCACCTGCGGGTCGTCCCGCAGCAGCCGGACCAGGCCGCGCAGATGGACGTCCCTGAGCCGGACGACGGCCGGGAGGTCAAGGGCGGCGACGGAGTCGGTCACGGCGTCGGCGACGTGCTGGGCCTCGCGGAGCCCGGCGGGCACCTCGTCCCAGGCGGTCCGCGGCCCGGCCGCGGCGACCACGGTCCGGGCCGGGCCCGACTCGGTCCGCAGCCGGGTCGCGAAGTGCGCCGTGAGGGCGTCCGCGTCCTGGTCCCGGGGCAGGCTGAGCAGCGTGGCGGTGACGCCGTCGGCGACCTCGGCGACCAGCCCCGCAAGACCCAGCATCCGCAGCACCCGGTCGACTCCCACGGGTTCGGCGTCCCGCACCACCAGCGGGACGAAGGTCCGCCGGTTGACCGGCAGCCCGGCCGCGCGGGCCCGCGGCAGCAGCTGCCGCGCCGGTACGGCTCCGGAGACCAGGTCGGTCAGCAGGCCGAGCGCGGACTGCTCCTCCCAGGAGTGGGCCGCGCCGCCGAGCATGCGGTGCAGCACCAGTGCCTCGGCGGCCCGGTCGGCGAGCAGCCGGCCCGCGGCCGTGTCGCCGCGGTACCCGCACAGCACGATCTGGCCCCAGCGCTCCCCGCGCCCGCCCAGCTCGGCCCGGATCCAGTCGTCGCCCTCGCCGCCGCCCGCCTGGCGGGCGATGCGTTCCCAGTCGCGCAGCACGTCGTCCACCGCCGGCCGCTCCCCCGCCGTGGCCAGCACCCGGTGGGCGAGGTTGGTGACGACGACGGGGCAGGCGCTGTGCGAGGCGACCTCGTCGAGCAGGCTCTGCAGCGGCGCACCCGCCGTGATCAGGGCGGTGAGCGCGGTCCGTACGGCCTCCGAGAGGCTGACCGCGGCGAACTTGCGGCGCACCAGCCGGCACTGCACCTCCTCGGTCAGCTCGGCGAAGGGGAACGGCCGGTGCAGTACGACCAGCGGCAGCCCGCACCGCTCGGCGACCCGGCGCATGGTGTCGGGCGGGGCCGGGAACGCCCGGCCGAGGCCCAGCACGACGGCGGCGGCCTCGGCGCGGTCCATGGACTGGATGTACTCGGCCTGCTTGTCCTCGTCACCGGCGAGCAGCACCCCGGTGGTGAGCACCATCTCGCCGCCGCTGAGCATCACGCCGACGTCGGCGGCCTCGGCCACGTGCACCCAGCGCACCGGCCGGTCGAGCTGGGCCGCGCCGGCCACCACCTCGGGCTCCCCGGCCAGCACCCGTTCCAGGGCGAGGACCTGACGGACCGACAGAACGGGTTCCGGGTGCTCCGGGGCGGTGGTCATGGCGCGTTCCTCCTTCTTCTCCGCCTGCTCGTGCTGCTCGTTTCTCCTTCGGGGCGCGGGATGCCGTGCCGGGCCGCCCGTCCGTGCCCGGCCGCGGCCGGGCACGGGTGTTACCGCACGCCGCGGAGGGCGCGTTCGAGGATGTCGGCGCCCTCCTCGGCCTCCGCGACGGTCAGTGACAGCGGTGGCGCGATGCGCAGCGCGCTGGTGTTGTGGCCGCCGCCCTTGCCGATCAGCAGCCCGCCCTCGCGGGCCGCCTCCAGGACGGCGGAGGCCGCGCCCGGGTCGGCCTCGTCGGTTCCCGGCCGCACCAGTTCGACGCCGATCATCAGCCCGCGCCCGCGCACCTCCCGTACGCCGGGCAGCTGCGCGGTGGCCGTCCGCAGCCGGTCGATGAGCAGTCCGCCGACCCGCCGGGCGTTGCCCTGGAGATCGTGTTCCAGCAGATAGGTGAGGTTCGCCAGGGCGGCCGCCATGGTGACCTGGGTACCGCCGAACGTCGAGATGCTGTTGGCGTCGAGGCAGTTCATGATCTCGGCGCGGGCCACGACGCCGCCGACGGACATGCCGTTGCCGATGCCCTTGGCGAAGGTGACGATGTCCGGCGGACCGCTGCGGGCGTGCGCCTGCCAGCCCCAGAAGTGGTCGCCGGTGCGGCCCCAGCCGGTCTGCACCTCATCAGCGATCCAGAGGATGCCGTGTTCCTTGAGCACCTCGTGGAAGGCCGCGTACAGGCCGTCCGGCGGCGAGGTGAAGCCGCCGACGCCCTGGACGGGCTCGGCGATCAGGGCGGCGGGCGCCCGGGTGTGGCCGAGCAGGTCCTTCAGGTCCTCGACGCAGGCGGCGGTGAACTCGGCGTCGCTCAGTGCGGCGTAGGGACCGCGGGTGCGGACGCCGCCGTGCACGTACAGGGTCTGGAGCGGGGACAGCGAGGTCGGGGACCAGCCGCGGTTGCCGGTGATGCCGACCGCGCTGAAGGAACGGCCGTGGTAGCTGTTGCGCATCGCCAGGATCGTGTTGCTGCGCCGGTGGGCGGTCGCGAGCAGCAGGGCGGTGTCGTTGGCCTCGGTGCCGGAGGTGGTGAAGAACACCCGGGCGTCGGGGATCTGCGAGACCTCGGCGATCCGCTCGGCGAGTTCGACCATCGGCCGGTTGAGGTACAGGGTCGAGGAGTGGATGATCCGTCCGGCCTGCTCGCTGACCGCCTTGGTCACCTCGGGCAGGGCGTGGGCGGTCATCGTGGTGAGGATGCCGCCGAAGAAGTCCAGGTACCGGTTGCCGTGCGCGTCCCAGACGTGGCGCCCCTCGCCATGGGTGATCTCCAGCGGGTCCTCGTAGTAGAGGGCGAGCCAGTCGGGGAGGACGGCGCGGTGGCGGGCGTAGAGGTCGTTCACGGCTGCATCAGCCCTTCGTATGCGTCGGGGCGGCGGTCGCGGTAGAACGCCCACTGCTGCCGCACCTCGTCGATGAGGTCGAAGTCGAGGTCGCGGACGAGAAGCTCCTCATCCTTGTCGCCGGCGACGTCACCGACGAACTGTCCGCGGGGGTCGACGAAGTAGCTCGTACCGTAGAAGTCGTTGTCCCCGTACTCCTCCTGCCCCACCCGGTTGATGGCGGCGATGAAGTACTCGTTGGCGACCGCCGCCGCGGGCTGCTCCAGCTGCCACAGGTAGGCGGACAGGCCGCGCGAGGTGGCCGACGGGTTGTACACCAACTGGGCGCCGTTCAGGCCGAGTTGACGCCAGCCCTCGGGGAAGTGCCGGTCGTAGCAGATGTAGACGCCGACCCTGCCGACGGCGGTGTCAAAGACCGGCCAGCCGGCGTTGCCGGGCTTGAAGTAGTACTTCTCCCAGAAGCCCTTGAGCTGCGGGATGTGATGCTTGCGGTACTTGCCGAGGTACGAGCCGTCCGCGTCGATCACGGCCGCGGTGTTGTAGTAGAAGCCGGACTGCTCGACCTCGAAGACCGGTACGACGATCACCATGCCGGTCTCCCGGGCCAGCTCCTGCATCCGGCGCACGGTCGGCCCGTCCGGCACCCGCTCGGCCCAGCGGTAGTGCTCCGGCTCCTGGACCTGGCAGAAGTAGGGGGCGTTGAAGACCTCCTGGAAGCCGATGACCCGGGCACCCTGGCGGGCCGCCTCGCGGGCGTGCTCCTCGTGTTTCGCGACCATGGACTCGGTGTCGCCGGTCCAGAGGGCCTGGACCAGAGCGGCACGTACGACAGTGGCCATGAGCTGCTCCTTCGACGGGACGTCAGAGCCTCTACGCCTGTAGACACGGTTGTAGGGGGAATGAACGTAAGCCTCCGGGACGGGCTTGCCAAGACCATCGTCGCCAACCCCGCGGAGTCGATCATGTTTCACACTCCAGTGGGCGAGCCGCCGGGCAGGTCAGGCGGCGAATCCGGCCACCCGGAGGGCGTGCACCAGGTCCCAGTGTCGCTCATCGGAGACATTCCGCGCGGCCTCCAGCAGGAGCGGCACGAGGCGCTGCGGGTCGGCGGCGGCACTGCGGGCCGCCTCCTGCGGGGTGCGGACGCGGACGTACGCGTCGAGCAGGGCCCGCACCTCGCGGGCGCGCCCCTCGTGCGCCAGCCCGAGCACCGCCGCGCCGATCTCCCCGGCGGGCCGGGCCACGCCCTGGCGCAGGATCCGCTCCCCGTCGGCGGCGCGCCCCGCCGCGACGAGCGCGTCGGCCGCGGCGACCAGCCGGCCGGCCGGGAGCGAGGCGGCCTCCCACAGCAGGGTGGCCCAGTCGGCGCCGAGCCCGGCGCGGTGCAGTTCGGCGGCGAGCAGCGGGAGCCGGGCGGGCGGCCACTGCGCGGCCTCGACCAGCAGGGCGTGCGCCTCGCCGGTGCGGCCGGCACCGCGCAGCCGTCCCAGTGCCCGTACGGCGCCCGCGACGGCATGGGCCGCTGCGGTGTCGGGCGGCTCCGCCCGTGGCTGCGACGGCTCGGCCGCCTCCCCGGCCCCGGCGAACCGGGCGCCGCGCGGGGCACGGCGCCCGGCGGGGACCGCCGCCCCGGGCGGCACCGGCCCGGACACCGGGGGCACGGGGACGGGCCCGCCGCCGTCCTCCCCCGCGCCGGCGGACCGCGCACTGCCGCGGCGCCGGCGCCTGGGGTGCTCGGCGGGTGGGGCGGCCTCGGCCGCTCCGGGCGGCGTGGCCGCAGTGGCCGCAGTGGCCGCAGTGGCCGCAGTGGCTCGAACACCGCCAGGGCCAGTACGGACACCGGCCGCCCCGGGCGGCGTCGCAGGAACGGCACGGTGGCCGTCGGCCGGAACGTCGTGGGCGTGTTCCCGGGCACGCGGGCCCACCGGGCGCAGGGAGTCGCCGGGTGAAGCCTCGGTGGCGCGGTCCACCGGGTGCGCCCCGACGGCCGGGCCGCCGTCCCGTACGGCATCAGGCGCACCCGGATGCCGGCCGTCCCCTGGCGCGCCGCCACCGGCCGCAGCCCCGTATCCGAACCCCTCGGTCGCCGGGAGCCGCCCGTCGGCCGACGGAGCCGCGGGCCGCGGGCCCGGACGGTCCCGCGGCACCGGGGCTCCGGCCGGGAGGCCGGGCGACGAGCCCGCGGCCCCCGGCGCGGCACCGTCCCGTGGCCCCGCGGGGAGGTCGTCGCCGCTCCGGACCGCGTTCCCGTCGGCGCCGCGCCGGATCGGCCGGGCGTCCCGGGCCCGGCCCGCGGCCTCCCGGCGGTCCGACGCGGCCAGCCGTGTGCGCAGTTCCTCGCAGCGGGCGGTCGCCCGTCGGTGGTCGTCGCGGGCCCAGGCGAGGTCATGACGCAGGGCGCGGGCCGCTTCGGAGGTGGTGGCCGAGGCCAGCAGCCGCTCCAGTTCCCGGTGCCGTTCGGCAGCGTGCCGCCGCTCTCGGAACATCGCGTCGAGGCGGCCGGTCAGCTCGTTCCGGGCGCCTGGCCGGGTGTCGTACGCGGTGAGCGCGGCCGAGTGCAGCAGCCGGGCGTGGTCCCGCTGCGCGGTGGCGACGCCGGCGCCGTGGACCGCCGCCAGGTCCTGCAACAGCGCCTCCACCACATCCCACGGCGGGATCTCCCGGCCGTCGAGACAGGCCCGCATGCCGTCCGGGTCCCGCTGCCAGAAGACCGCGCACCAGCCGTCGCGCCCGTCAAGGCGCGCCAGCAGACCGTTCAGATAGTTCGCGAACTCCCTCACCTGTCCGGGGAGTTGATCCACTGCCATCGCCCAACTCCTGACGGACCGGAGCACTCAGGCCGACAGAGAACACCAACCGTGTTACGCCCCAGCTACAGGGAGTTTTCCGGGCGCGTGCCACCGCCGCGGACGGCCCGCCCGACGTGGCCGCCGGGGGCCGCGGCGTTCGCCGGACTCACACGTCGACCAGTACGCAGCCCTCCGCCAGTTCGTCCATGGACAGCCCGAGCGCCCGGACCAGCGCGGCGACGGTGAAGAAGGCCGGGGTCGGCGCCCGGCCGGTCTCGATCTTGCGGAGCGTCTCGGCGGAGATGCCCGCCTCGGCGGCGACCGCCGTCATGCTCCGACCGCCGCGCGCCTCGCGCAGCAGCCGCCCGAGCCGTTCGCCGCGCTCGCGTTCTTCTGGGGTGAGAGGGGTGCGCACCATACGGCCATTCTAATACCGGTATAGGAATTGGCATGCGGGAGTTCAAGACGGACTCGTCGATCGACGCGACGCACGCGGCGGGCGGATCGTCGGGCAGGCCCTGACGGCCGCGCCGCGCGGAGGGCCGGGAGCGTCTGCGTCCCGCTGATGGAACTCGACGAGATGGCGCGTGAGGTGCTGCGCGAGGCGGGCGCCGGCTCGCCGTTCCTGCCGCCCCTCCCGCGGCGGAACCCCGCATCCTCACGGAGCGCCACCTCCCGGGACGTCCCCCGCCCGGACGGCGCGCATGCACCGGAAGCCCGGCAGCCGTCCGCCCCCGGCTCCGGAGGTGTCCGGAGCCGGGGGCGGACGGGGGGGATCAGCGGGTCGGTTCCACCACCATGGCCGAGCCGCCGCCCCTGCGGACCGTCTCCGCCGCCGCCAGCCACTTGCCGTTCGGCAGGCGCTGCACGCCGGTCGCGGCGCCGATCTCGGGGTTGAGCGAGAAGGCGTGTCCGATGGCTTCGAGCCGGGCCCGGAGGTTGCTGTTGTAGAGGCCGGGTTCGAGTTCGGTCGTGGCCGCGTTGCGCTGGCTGGCGCGCGGCGCGGCGATGGCGTCCACCAGCGGCAGGTGCCGGTCCAGGAACTCGGTCAGGGTCTGCAGCACGGTCGTGATGATGGTCGCGCCGCCGGGCGAGCCCAGCGCCACCACCGGCTTGCCGTGCCGGTCGAGCACGATCGTCGGCGCGATCGACGACCGCGGACGCTTGCCGGGACCGGGCAGGTTCGGGTCGTGCACGGCCGGATTGGCCGGGGCGAAGGAGAAGTCCGTCAGCTCGTTGTTGAGGAGGAACCCGCGGCCGGGCACGGTGATCCCGCTGCCGCCGGTCTGCTCGATGGTGAGGGTGTAGGAGACGACGTTGCCCCACTTGTCAGCGACCGTGAGGTGGGTGGTGTTCTCCCCCTCGTACGTCGTCGGCGCCGCCGTGCCCCCGGCGCCGCAGGGCGCGGGGTGGCGCGGGTCGCCGGGCGCGACCGGGCTGGTCAGCACCGTGTCGTCCTTGATCAGGCAGGCCCGCGAGTCGGCGTACGACTGCGACAGCAGCTGTTTCGTCGGCACGTCCTCGAAGGCCGGGTCGCCGACCCAGCGCCCGCGGTCCGCGAACGCGATCCGGCTCGCCTCGATGTAGCGGTGCAGGTACTGCGTCTCGGTCGCCTTCGAGAGGTCGGTCTTCTCCAGGATGTTGAGGGCCTCGCCGACCGTGGTGCCGCCGGAGGAGGACGGCGCGATCGAGTAGACGTCGAGCCCGCGGTACGAGGTCTTCGTGGGCGCCTGGAGCTTGGTCCGGTAGGCGGCGAGGTCCTTCTCGGAGAGGTCGCCGGGGCGCGCGTTCCAGCCCGAAGCCGGGTCCACCGGCGGGTGGTTGACGGTGGCGACGATGTCCTTGCCGAGGTCCCCGTGGTAGATGGTGTCGACGCCCTTGCGGGCCAACTCCTCGTAGGTGCGGGCCAGATCGGGGTTCTTGAAGGTGGAGCCGACGACCGGCAGCTGCCCGTTCGGCAGGAACAGCTCGGCGGTGTCCGGGAAGTAGCGGAACCTGGTCTCGTTGGCGGCCGTCTGCGAGCGGAAGGTGTCGTCGACGGTGAAGCCGTCGCGGGCGAGCCGTTCGGCCGGCTTGAGGACCGTCGCCAGGTTCCGGCTGCCCCAGTTCCGCAGGGCCGTCTGCCAGGTGGCGGGCGTGCCCGGAGTCCCGACGCTGAGGCCGCTGCTGACGGCGTCGGCGAAGGCGAGGGGTTTGCCGTTCTCCGTGAACAGGCCGGAGTCGGCGCTGAGCGGCGCGGTCTCCCGCCCGTCGAGGGAGTGCACGGTCCGGGTCCTGGCGTCGTAGTAGACGAAGTATCCGCCCCCGCCGACGCCGGAGGAGTACGGCTCGGTGACCCCGAGGGCGGCGGCCGTGGCGACGGCGGCGTCGACCGCGTTGCCGCCCTTCTTCAGGACCTCGATGCCCGCGGCCGAGGCGTCCGCGTCGACACTGGCGACCGCGCCGCCGTAGCCGACGGCCACGGGGACCTTCTTAGGGGTGGTGCCCGCGGCACCGGGCGGCGCGGCCGCCCCCACACACACGACGGCGGCCGAGACCGTCAGGACCGACAGTTTTCGCGCGACAGGGCGACGCATCCGCACCTCCACCGGGTGATCTTTCGCGCAGCTTAACCCAATGCCATGTCCCCGTCAGGCCCGTCTCGAACACCGGTTTGCCTCGGCCCGCTACCATGCGCGCCCATGAGTGACGACGTACGCAACATCATCCTGGGCGTGCTGGCGGCCGGCATCAGCGCCGGGCTCGGCTGGCTGGCCCGCACCACCCTGTGGAGGCGCAGGCTGCGGCGCAAGCAGGCGTTCTTCGGGCTTCCGGAGAACGCTGAGTCGCTGCTCGTCGTCAACCGCGACCCGGCGACCTCCGAGCCCGCGGTCCACCGCTTCGACGTCTTCGCCCTCCTGGAACTGGCCGGGCTGATCAAGGAGTGCGGCGCCCATCCGCAGATGGTGACCCAGGACAACGTCCAGCAGAGCTTCGGCGAGCGCACCGAGTTCTGCGTGGGCGGCCCGGGGTCGAACCGGCGCATGCTGGCCCACATGTCCGCGATGCTACCCGGGGTACGGGTGAACATCGACCCGGAGCCGGGGCCGGACCGAGCCGCCTTCCAGATCGGCAGCGAGCGCTACCGGCTGGAGTCGGGCGTCACGGAGTACGTGCTGCTGGCCCGGCTGACCGCGGGCGAGCGGCGCGAGGCACGGCCGGTGTTCCTGTTCTGCGGCCAGCGTGCGATCGCCAACCAGGCCGCGTCCCGCTATCTCGCCCGCAACCACGAGCGGCTGGCGCGCAAACACGGCGCCGGCTCCTTCGTGCTGCTGCTGAAGGTGGTCAATTCGCAGGCGTACGGACCGGACGTGGTCGAACTGGTCGGCGATGTGACGCGGGCCGCGCAGGCACCGCTGCCGACGACGGAGGCACCGCGCTCGCACCGGGCGTCCTGAAGCCGCTCCGCCCGGCGGACCCGGGTGTCCGGACGGGCGCACCGCCCGGCGGTTGCCAGCGGTTGCCTGGGAACGGGTGCGGGCGGTCCACAACGGGCGCAACCCGTCCGGCGCGCAGCTGACCTTCTCCTCACCGGCGGACGACCCGTCCTGCGGGTCCCTGCCACCGCGCGAGCAGTGATCTCCGGCTGCCGCCGGGCGGGCCTGGCCCCGTGAGCCGCTGCCCCCCTACGGTCGCGGGGCGGTGGGTGGGCCCCCACCGGGCAGCAGCTTCTCCGGTCCGGCCGCAACGACGTCGACGGCCTCGGTCTTGGGACTGCGCTGCTCACGCCGCGCCACCCAGCCGGCGAACCACGAGAGCAGCATGCACATCCCGATGTAGATCGGTGAGATCACCATCACCACGGGGATGAACGGCAAATCGTAGTCGAGGTTGGACGCGATCAGCTTCCCGGCATGGAGGAACTCCTCATAGGTGATCAGATAGCCCAGCGAGGTGTCCTTCAGGGCCACCACCAACTGGCTGATGATGGCGGGCAGCATCGCCCGCACCGCCTGAGGCACGAGCACGTACATCATCACCTGGGTCTTGTACATGCCGAGCGCGAACGCCGCCTCCTTCTGGCCCCGTTCGACGGCGTTCACACCGGAGCGGAACACCTCGGCGAGCACGGACCCGTTGTAGAGGGCGAGCCCGGCGACCAGGGCGGGCAGTGGCTGCACCCTGAGCGCCACGAAGATGAAGAAGATCATCACCAGTACGGGCATCGCGCGGAAGAACTCGACGACGGCCGTCGCCCCCAGGCGCACCGCCCGGTGGTCCGACAGCCGCCCGGCAGCCAGCGCCCCGCCCAGCGCCAGCGACAGGACGGCCGCCAGCGCGAACGCCTTGAGGGTGTTGCCGAGGCCGCGCAGCAGCAGCTCCTGGATGCCCTGGTACTCGAAGGGCATCCACTTCCGGTAGGCGAACTGGCCGGTGGTGAGCAGGAGGGAGACGATCCAGCCGAGCACGGCGAGGATCACGGCGACGGACAGCACTCCGTAGACGCGGTGGCGCTGGACGGTCCGCGGCCCGGGGATGTCGTAGAGGGCGTCGGCCTGGCTCATCGGACCACCCCCCACTTCCGCTCCAGCAGGTGGAACAGGGCGCTGATGGCGAGCGTGACGATCAGGTAGCCGACGGCGATCCAGACGAACGTCCAGACGATGTCGTAGCCGAGTTCGCCGAGGGTCCGGTACGTGCCGAGCAGTTCGGTGACGCTGAACGCGCCCGCGATGGCCGAGTTCTTGGCGAGCGCGATGAGGGTGGAGCCGACCGGCGGGATGACGGACCGGAACGCCTGGGGAAGGATCACCAGGTTGAGGGTCTGCCCGAAGGTCATGCCAAGGCTGCGGGCCGCCTCGCCCTGCCCCTTGGGCACGGTGTTGATGCCGGAGCGCAGCGCCTCGCAGATGAACGCGGAGGTGTAGCAGCCGAGCGCGATGACCGCGAACACCTGGAACGGCAGGACGAGTCCGAACCGGGGCAGTCCGAGCAGCACCGCGAAGAACAGCAGGGTCAGCGGGGTGTTGCGCAGGACGGTGACCCAGGCGGTGCCGATCGCCCGCAGCGAGGCGACCGGCGCCACCCGGAAGGACGCCATGAGGAAGCCCAGGAGGAGGGCCAGCACCGAGGCGTAGACGGTGAGTTCGACAGTGCCGAGGAAACCCCGGAGGTAGGTGGGGAAGTTGCCTGTCAGTACGTTCAAGCCGTCCTCGCTCAGCTCGCCGGGTAGCGGTCGATCGCGGGTGGGCGGGGCGCCGGCACGCCGGACAGGCCGAGCGTCGCCTCGTACGCCCTCTTCCAGTCGCCGTTCTTCTCATGTGCCTCCAACGCGTCGTTGAGTGCGAAGCGCAGGGCGTTGTCGCCGCGCGGTACGCCGATGCCGTACGGCTCCTCGGAGAACGGCTCGCCGGCGAGCTTGAGTTCGCGGGGGGCCTTGGCCACGTAGCCGAGGAGGATCGCGTCGTCGGTGGTGACGGCGTCGACCTGGTAGGTGAGCAGGTTGTCGACGCACACCGAGTAGGCGTCGTAGGAGACCAGGATCGCCTGCGGATAGTCGGTCAGGATGCGCTGGTAGGGGGTGGAGCCGGCCGCCGAGCACACGCGTCTGCCCGCCAGGTCCTCGGGGCCGTGGATGTGCTTCTGGCCCGTGCGGACCAGCAGCGACTGCCCGGCCAGGTAGTAGGGCCCGGCGAAGCCGACCAGCTTCTTGCGGCCCGCGTTGATGGTGTAGGTGCCGACGTAGTAGTCGATCTGGCCGTTCTGCAGGGCGGTTTCGCGGTTGGCGGAGGCGATGGTCCTGAAGTCGATCGATTCCGGCGGCAGACCGAGCGAGGCGGACATCATCCGGGCGATCTCGATGTCGAAGCCGGAGTAGGTTCCGGTCGCCGGGTCCCGCTCGCCGAGGTAGGGCTGGTCCTCCTTGGCCCCGACGACAACGTGGCCGCGCTGCTTCGCCCTGGTCCAGGTCGGGGAGTCGGGGAGCCGGAAGCCCCGGGCCACCTGGTAGCGGGGAAGCGCCGCGGCCGCGGGGCCCTTGCCGGGCGGGCTGCCCGCCTTGCCGCACCCGGCGGCGAGCAGCGCGGCGAGCGCGGCCAGGGCCAGGGTGAGGTGCGGATGTCGCATCGCGACACGGCCCGGGTGCACACGTCTGGTACGGAACATGGGTGGCACTCCCCCCGGCTCAGTGCGTGCGGATCTTGGGCAGGGAGTGCTTGGCCCGGCCGCTGCCGGGGCTGGTGGAGCGCTCCTTTGGGGCGCGGTCCTCGGCGACGCGGCCGTCGGCCCTGAAGACGGCCCGGACCGGCCGGCCGGCCCGGGCGGCCCGGGCGAGGGGTTCAGGGGAGTGGAGGGGTGCGGGGGAACGGCGGTCGGCCTCCTCCCGCCGGTGCCCGCGCGCCCTGCCCGGCCGCTCCCTGTCCGGCCGTGCCGGTGTCCGGCCCGCCGCGGGCCGCGGGCGGCCGTCGGGTCCGGCCGTTCCCGAACGGGCGTCCTCCAGCCGGTCGACCCTCCTGCCCGGCGCCGATGTCCCGGATCCCGACGGGCCGATGACGACGCCCACCTCTCCCTTGCCGACGGTGAGGCCGATGTCCCGCAGCACATGCGGCTCGCCGTAGTACCTGTTGACGTCACTCAGCTCGATCAAGGGATCAACGGCCATACGCAGCCCTACTCACTCTCAGCTGTGTCGTGGTTGCCGAAAACTATCCAGACAAAGGTGGACTTAACGCACGACACGCACTTTCGGGCATTAGCCGTATTTACTGTGCTTTATCTCCCCCATTCAGGCTTCGGCGACCTCCGCGTACAGCTGCGACAGCTCAGGAACACCGTTCGCGGCCCACTCCTGGCCGTCCGCGACGACGTCGAACTCGCGCCCTGACGCGAGCCGGACGACGGGCTGCCCGCCGGGCCGGATCACCCAGTGCGCGCCGGGCACGGTGCGCACGAGGACCGTGCCCAGATAGAGCCCCGCGTCATTGCCCAGCCAGGCCAGGGCCTCCGGGTCGTCGCGCCAGCGCGGCAGCACCTGGTCGAGCGCTTCCAGCGAGGCCACGGAGTCGTCGAGCCGGACCTCCTCCCGCAACGCCTGGGAGCGCAGCAGATCGCACTCGGACAGCAGCTCGGCGAGACCCTCGGGATCGAGGGGCAGCACCGTGGGAGCGCTTCGTCTGTGCCGATTGCCCAGGAAGGGGATGTTCATACGCCCAGCGTGGCACCGACCAGGTCCGGGGCACCACAGGGCGGGCGCGGGTGTCGTCCTAGACGTCCAGGTCCGCCACCACCGGGGCGTGGTCCGAGGCGCCCTTGCCCTTGCGCTCCTCGCGGTCGACGTACGCGTCCTTGACGGCTTCGGTGAACGGTCCGTTGCCGTAGACCAGGTCGATGCGCATGCCCCGGTTCTTGGGGAAGGCGAGCTGGCGGTAGTCCCAGTAGGTGTAGGGCCGGTCGTACTTGAGGGGGCGGGGGACGACGTCCGACAGGCCCGTCTCGCGCAGCGCGGCCAGGGCGGCGCGCTCGGCCGGGGTGACGTGGGTGAGGCCCTCGAAGGCGGCCACGTCATAGACGTCCTCGTCGGCCGGCGCCACGTTGTAGTCGCCGAGGACCGCGAACGGCCGGCCGCCCGACGCGTCACCGGCGACGGCGGCCCGCAGCGCCTCGAACCACTGGAGCTTGTAGGCGTAGTGCGGGTGGTCGACCTCGCGGCCGTTGGGCACGTACACCGAGCAGACGCGGACCGGGCCGCAGGTCGCGGAGATCGCCCGGGGCTCCACCGCGCCCTCGTAGCCGGGGTCACCGGGCAGGCCCTTGACGACCTCCGCCAGGCCGACGCGGGAGAGCACCGCCACGCCGTTCCACCGGCCGGTCGCGTTGACCGCCGCCTCGTAGCCCAGCTCGCGCAGTTGGTCCCGGGGGAACTGGTCCTCGGCGACCTTGGCCTCCTGGAGGCACAGCACGTCCGTGCCACTGCTCTCCAGCCAGGCCAGCAGCCTCGGCAGGCGGGCGGTGATCGAGTTCACGTTCCAGGTCGCGATGCGCATGCTTCACAACCTACCCGGCGGCACTGACAACGCCCGCCCGCGCTCAGACCTCGGCGCTGGCCCCGGCCGCGAGCCGCTGGTGGTCCGAGCCGCCGAGGGCGCCGATCTGCCGGTCGTAGACCGGCCGGGCGAGGTCGGTGAGCAGGGCGTCGTGGATGTCGTAGGCGCGTTGCGGTCCGACTTCGCGGACGTAGTCGATGACCTCGGAGATCTTGTTCCAGGGGGCCATCACCGGGAGCATCAGCGTCTCGACGGGGCGGTCGGGGACGGTGAGCGCGTCACCGGGGTGGAAGACTCGGCCGCCGTCGATCAGATAGCCGACGTTGGTGATCCGCGGGATGTCCGGGTGGATCACCGCGTGCCATTCGCCGTGGACCTGGACGTCGAAGCCCGCAGCGGTGAACGTGTCACCGTGGCCGACCGTGTGCACACGGCCCGGGAAAGCCGCCGTGATCTGGTCGGCGACCGACTTCAGGGTCCAGATCTCGGCCGCCGGGTTCGCCTCCATGGCGGCCCGCAGCCGTCCCTCGTCGAAGTGGTCCGGGTGCTCGTGCGTGATCAGGATCGCGTCCGCGCCGACAGCGGCGTCGGCCTCGCTGAAACCACCGGGATCGAGGACGAGCGTCCGCCCGTCCTGCTCCAGCCGGACGCAGGAGTGGGACTTCTTCGTGAGCTTCATGCAACCCATCCTCCCCCTCCCCCGTGCGGTGCGCTCACTCCGGCGTGGTCTCTTCCCGGATGACCCGCTGGGCCACCCTGAACGCGCTGTTCGCCGCCGGTACGCCGCAGTACACGCCCGCTTGCAGCAGCACTTCCTTTATCTCGTCGGGGGTCAGGCCGTTGCGCAGCGCCGCCCTGGTGTGGAAGGCCAGCTCCTCCAGATGACCGCCCGCGACCAGCGCGGTGAGCGTGACACAGCTGCGCGAGCGGCGGTCGAGTCCGGGCCGGTTCCAGATCTCGCCCCACGCGTACCGGGTGATGAACTCCTGGAAGTCCTCGGAGAAGTCGTCGGACTGCGCCAGCGCCCGGTCGACATGGGCGTCGCCCAGCACCTCACGGCGGACCTTGAGACCCGTCTCGTACGAGTCGGGCCGCCCGGCCGGCTTGGCGGGTACGACGGGCGGGGCTATCTCGGCTATGGGCGCGGTCTGCGGCGGGGCGGCGGCCAGGACCGGCTTGACGGGGGGCGCCACGATGGCGGCCATCTGGCCGGTCGTCGAGTCGAAGGCCGGCTGCCAGGCGCTGGAGAAGTGCCGCACCAGCAGGTCGGTGACGGCGCCCGGCTGCTCCACCGGGACCAGGTGGGAGGCGCCGGGAACCACCGCGAGCCGGGCGTCCGGTATCCCGGCGACCAGGGTGCGCGCCTCGGCCGGGCCGGTGACCTGGTCGTCCGAGCCGACCAGCACCAGCGTGGGCACTCCGACGCGGCCCAGCTCAGGACGTACGTCGAAGGTGGCCAGCGCCTCGCACGCGGCGATGTAGCAGCCCGGGTCGGTCGTGCGCACCATCTGCACGGCCCACTCGGTGATCGCGGGCTGCGCGGCGGCGAAACCGCCGGTGAACCAGCGGTCGGGCGAGACGCGGGCGATCGGGTCGAGCCCGTTCGTCCGCACGATCACGCCGCGCTGCCGGAACTCGTCGGGCGTGCCGAACCGCGGCGAGGTGGCGACCAGCGCGAGCGAGGCGACCCGCTCCGGGTGGCGCAGGGCCAGTTCCATGCCGATCGCGCCGCCCAGCGCACAGCCCGCGTAGCCGAAGCGCTGCACGCCGAGCGCGTCGAGCGTGGCGAGCAGCCGGTCGGACAGTTCGGTGACGGAGCCGGCCGGATGGGCGGGCGCGCCGCCGTGCCCCGGCAGGTCGAACCGGAAGACACGCCACTGTCTGGTCAGTTCGGGGACCTGGCGGTCCCACATGTGCCACGTCGTGCCGAGCGAGGGGCCGAGGATGAGGACCGGAGCATCTTCGGGGCCGTCGAAGCGGTACTGGAGGGCAGGGGTCGTCGTCTCACTCACTGTTCCACGCTAACCGCCGGTTCCCTCCAACGGCTCCCTGGCCCCCCACTCTCCACACCGGGTTCCCTGGAATCATCGGAGAACTCTCACGCAACATTCACCGGATGACGAACTATTGCATCGAAGAGGTAACCCTGTGTGTTCGGCGTGGTGATGTCGGGCTGAGTGCGGCCCGCGGCGTCGGTGGCGCGGGCCAGCAGGACGTACCCGCCCGGGGCCGGCGGACGCCAGTCGGTGGACCAGCGGACCCAGCCCGCCCGGCGCGGCGCGTCGTGCAGCCGGGCCCGCCGCCAGGTCGTGCCGTCGTCGGTGCTGACGTCGACCCGGACGACGCCCCCGGCGCCGGACCAGGAGCGGCCGGTGAGCCGGTGTCCGGTGGCGTCGAGGCTCGCGCCCCAGTCCAGTTCCCAGGCGCTCTTGACCGTCTGCCGGGTCAGCGGCGCGCTGCCGCCCTCCGGATAGGCGTCGCCGAACAGCCGGTAGAAGTCGGTGTTCCACGGCGAGTAGAGCGGCTGTGCCGACACCTCGATGTCGCCGACCCACTTGATCGAGGCGATGCCTGCCCAGGAGGGCACCACGACCCGTACCGGGTGGCCGTGGTCGTACGGCAGCGGCTCGCCGTTCATCTCGTAGGCGAGGAGTACGTCGTCCAGTGCCTTGGACAGCGGCAAGGGGCGGCGCACCTGTCCGAGGCCGGTGCCGTCGGCCGTGACGTAGTCGGGGTCGAGGCCGCGGGGCATGACGTCGACCGCGTGGGCGCCGAGCCCGGCCCGGCGCAGGACGTCGGCCAGCCGGACGCCGGTCCAGCGGGCGGTGCCGATCGCGCCGAGCGTCCAGGCCGTGCCGGACACGGTCTCGCCCTGCTGGCTGGTGAAGAGGCTGCGCCCGTTGCCCGCGCACTCCACGAATGCGGTGCGGGTGACGGCGGGCAGACGTTTGAGGTCGTCGAGGGAGAACTCGACGGTCCGGTCGTGGACGAGGCCGTCGCCCCGGTCGGTGAGGGTCCAGTCGGCGGCGTCCATGACGGGGGTGACGGTGTGGTTGCGGACGAAGAAGTGGTCGACCGGGGTGTGGTAACCGGTACCGGAGAGGGAGGCGAACCTGGTCTCGGCGTTGGTACCGCGCACCGTGAACCACTCGTCGGGGAGGGCTTTGACGATGCCACCGGCGGCCGGAACGGGCATCGCGGGGGTGGGCACGTCGGGGGTGGATGCGGCGAGGGCCGGGGTGGCGGCGGCTCCGAGGCCGGCCGCCGCCAGGAACCTGAGCATGTCCCGCCGGGAGACTCCGTCGGCACGGGCCTCACCGGCCAGCCACTGCCGCAGGCGAAGCCGGTCGTAGGCGGACTCGCCGGTGGAGTGGTGGGTACGGCCGGGGGCACGGTCGGCGGTGTGGTCGGCGGTGGATCGGGCTGATTCGGGGGTGAATTCTGGGGTGAATTCTGGGGTGGATCCTGGGGTGGATTCGGAGTTGTGCATCGTGCGGGCCTGCCTTTCGGAGGGGGCGGTGCGCGGGTGGATGGCGGGTGCCGGGGAGTGCGGGCGGGTGGTCCACGGACGGACGGTGCGCGGACGGACGGCGTGTGTATGGGGGGTGGCGCGGACGGCAATAGGCAGACGGTGGCCCTCGAACCGGAAGTGGAGGCCATGTGCCACGGGTCACGGGTCACGGGTCACGGGTCACGAAGCATGGGGCACAGGTCACGAGCCGCGGGGACGCGGTGACCGGCCCCGGTGCCGCGAGGCGGATCGGTGAGGGCCGGAAAGGCCGGACGAGCCGGAAGTGGGGGGCCGGTGGTGAGAGGGCCGTCAGGCGATGACGATCAACAACAACAGCGACGGAACGCGAACGCGCGGAACCGCGGGGCGGCGTCGGCTGCTGATCATGGCGCCATGGTACGAGGGGAGGGGCCGCGCAGACAGGGAATCAGGCGGAATCACGGCGGAAGCAAGTCGGAACGGCCACCCGCCGACCGACCCGGGCACCACCACCTCGCCTGCGGCACCCGGCCTCCGCACGGTCAGCCGTCGCCCAGGGTGTCCAAACCGGTCAACGCGCCGACCGGGTCCGGGTCCGAGGTGCCGCGGGGCCACCAGTCCTCGCGGCCCGGCTCCGATTCGTAGGCGTACCACAAGCCGTCGCGGCCGAGGCGGAGTTGAACGTGGCCCCGGGGGTGGGTGAGGTGGTTGCGCCAGGGACGGAACGCGGGGAGGTCGGCTGCCAGCAGCAGGGGGCGGGCCCGGTCGAAGCGGCCCGCCGGCGGGTCCCAGGGTTCCTCCAGGACGGCGAGCCCGTCGGGTCCGCCCTGCCGCCAGGCGGCGACCGCGCGCGCCAGGTCGGCCGGGGTGCGGTCCGCGGCAGCTGCCAGAGAGGAGTAGAGCGCCCGGGTGGCGGCAGTCAGGCCGGAACCGGGACGGGCGGCGGCCAGGCGCACCGCGTCCTGCCACAGGGTCAGTTCGCCGACCGGGTCCCGGCCGGTGGACAGCAGTACGTGCGCGCGGGCGGCGGCGTCCGTCGCCAACTGGTCCAGGGCGAACGGGTCGGGGCCGCCCGGCGCCGCCGGGTACACCGGGGGCTGTTCGGGGTGCGCGGGCGGGGGCAACGGGGCCGGAAGCGGCGGGAGTTCGCGTGCGGCAAGTGCCTCGGCGGCCCGTACACCGGGCAGCGGTTCCGGTCGCCGGTGCTGCGCGGCGCGGGCCTCGGCGGTGGCGCTGCGGCGGGACAGCGCGTCGAGGAGCCGGCGCTCGCCCCGGCCGCGCAGCAGGAGCAGGACGAAGGGGTCGGCGTCGAGCAGCCGTGCCGTCTGGTAGCAGAGGGCGGCGGCGTGCTTGCAGGGGTGGCCGGAGTCGGGGCAGTTGCACCGCGGATCGAGGTCGCCGGGGCCGGGCAGCAACGTGGCGCCGCTGTCGGCCAGCGACTCGGGCAGCTGCCGGTCGAGCAGCGCGGCGATACGGCCGGGCCGTTCGGCGGCGACGTCCAGGAACCGCTCCCAGTCGGCGTCGTCGAACGTACGCAGCCGCACCTGCACCAGGTAGGGCCGCGGGCGGCTGCCGCGTACGTACGCCAGCACCAGCCCCGGTGTGACGGTGATCGCGTCCACCTGCCCCTGCTCGGCGTATCCGCGTCCGCGTGCCAGCCGCTTGGTGTCCAGCGCACTCTGTTCCAGGGCGGACACCCAGGCGTTGCCCCACCAGGTCGCGGCGAAGGGCTTCTCGGCGCCGCCGGTGGCCGACCGACCGGGGAACGGCGGGAACGTACGGCGCAGTTCGCCGTCCCGGTGCGGGGCGCCCATGGTCCAGGGCCCGCGCGACGGAACAGATCCGGAACCTGAACCTGAGCCGGAGCTGGAATCGGAATCGGAATCGAGGCTGTCCGCGGGTGGCCCTTCATGGTCCGGGCCGGTTCCCGACGCGGCCCGGCGCGGGACGGCGGGTGTGTGCGGGGTCCGGCCGACCCGGGCGTCGGAACGCCGACCGCCCTGTACGGCGGGACGCGAGTCGGTCCGTACGTCCGGCTGTACCTCCGGATGCGAGTCGGTCCGTACCTCCGGGCGCAGGCCCGCGTGTGCGTCCGGATGCGGGCCGGCCTGTGCCGCACGGTGCTGCCAGGGCCAAGCTCCCTGATCGGCAGGGGTGGTGACCCACTCGGTGTCGGCATCGGCATCGGTATCGGCGTCGCTGTGGCTGCCGGGGCGGGTCACGGCCCGGGCCACGGGCTCGGTCCTGGCCGCCGCGACCGCCGAGGGCGGCCGACGGAGCGCGTCCGCCAGCAACTGCCGCACATCCCGGCTGGCTCCACCCGGGGCGACCCCGGCCCCCGCACCCGCACCCGCCGACGGGACGCCGGAAGTCGTCCCCGATGCTGCCGCCCCGGTGCCACGGGGTGCCGGAGCGCGGTGGGCGGCGCGCGGTGGGGTGACGGACCGGCGTTCCTCCCCGGTCCTCTCTGCTTTCCGGCATGCCGCGCGCAGCGCCTCTCGGGCGACATCGCCCGGTCGGCTGCCGGAGCCGGAGCCGGCCCCAGGGCGGGCGTCGGTGGGGGCAGTGGTGGTGGCGGCGCCGTCGGCCGGTGGCGCGGCCTGCGGAGCGGCTCGGTCGGCGGGAGCCCCGGCCGCGTTGTCCGATGCGATGGCCGGTGCGTTGGATGCATTGGCCGATGTGTCGTCCGTCCTGGGCCGCGGCCCGTCGGGACCGACCTCCAGCCGAGCTGCCGGGCCAAGGGCAGCGGAGTCCGGGGCCGTCCGGCGGGCCCCGCGCCCAACGCGCCCGGCGATGGCGGCCGACCGTAGTGCGGCCCGGGCCGCATCGCCGGGCCTCGATCGCCGTACCGGCGGATCGTCGCCCTCGGCGTCGGCTGCCGGGGGCGCCTCATGACCGCCCGAAGCCGTACCCCGCGGCAGTCCCTCCCCGGCATCGCGTTCCGTACCCCGCGGGAATCCCGCCTCAGGGTCCCACCGCATACCCCGCGACGCTCCCCCCACGGCGTTCCGCACCGTATCCCGCGACATTCCGCCCCCGGCGTCCCGCACCGGATCCCGCAGCAGTTCCTCCGCCGACTCCGGCCCCTTCCCCGGCGGTTGCGCCCCGGGCAGCCCCGGCAACTCCGGCAGCTCCAGCTCCGCCCCTCGCGGCTGCGCCTCCGCCGCACCCGACACCGCATCGCGCACCCGCTCCCCGGACCTGTCCGAACCCACACCACGCGACCGGTCCCCAGGCACCCCCGACACCGCACCCCCCAGCCGCTCGTCCGTCATGTCCGAAGACGCGCCATGCGCCCGTTTCTCCGCCCGGGAACGGGTCGGCGCCGTGCCTTCCCCTTGGGCGCCGGCCCGTTCGCGGGCGGCCCGCAGTGCGCGCCGGGCGATGTCGGCCGGGCGCTCCGCCCTGGCCTCCCCGGGGTCCCGGGCCGTCATGACATCCTCCGCAGTGACACCAGATCCGCCAGCTCACGGTCCGACAGCTCCGTGAGGGCCGACTCGCCCGAGCCGAGGATCGCGTCGGCCAGCGCGCGCTTGGACTCCAGCATCCGGGCGATGCGGTCCTCCACCGTGCCCTCGGTGACCAGGCGGTGGACCTGGACCGGCTGGGTCTGCCCGATGCGGTAGGCACGGTCGGTGGCCTGTTCCTCGACGGCCGGGTTCCACCAGCGGTCGAAGTGGACGACATGGCCGGCACGGGTGAGGTTCAGGCCCGTCCCGGCGGCCTTGAGGGACAGCACGAGGACCGGGGTCGCCCCGCTCTGGAAGCGGTCCACCATACGTTCGCGCTCCGGTACCGGTGTGCCGCCGTGCAGCAGGTCCACGGGGACCGCGCGGGCGGTCAGATGGGCGGTGATCAGCCGGGCCATGCCGACGTACTGCGTGAAGACGAGGCCCGAGCCGTCCTCGGCGAGCACGGTGTCCAACAGCTCGTCGAGCAGAGTCAGTTTCCCGGAGCGCGCCGCCATGCCGGGTCCGTGCGGCGGTTCCTTGAGGTACAGCGCGGGATGGTCGCAGATCTGCTTGAGCGCGCCGAGCAGCTTGAGGACCAGGCCCCGGCGGGCGATGCCTTCCGCCGTCTCGATCTCCAGCATCGACTCGCGCACCACCGCCTCGTACAGCGCGGCCTGTTCGCGGGTGAGCGGTACCGGGTGGTCCGTCTCCGTCTTGGGCGGCAGTTCCGGGACGATGCCAGGGTCGGACTTCTTGCGGCGCAGCAGGAAGGGCCGGACCAGGCGGGCCAGCCGGTCCACCGCTTGCGGGTCCTCGCCGTTCTCCACGGCGCGCGCGTGCCGGGCACGGAAGGATTTCAGCGGTCCGAGGAGTCCGGGGGTGGTCCAGTCGAGCAGCGCCCACAGTTCGGAGAGGTTGTTCTCGACCGGTGTCCCGGTGAGGGCGACACGCGCCGGGGTCGGAAGCGTCCGCAGGGCCTTGGCCGTGGCCGAGTACGGGTTCTTGACGTGCTGTGCCTCGTCCGCGACGACCATGCCCCACGGCTGCTCGGCCAAGTGGGGGGCGGTCGAGCGCAGGGTGCCGTACGTGGTGAGGACGAAGCCGCCGGCCAGGTCGTCGAGGGTGCGGTCCGGGCCGTGGAAGCGGCGGACCGGGACGCCGGGCGCGAACCGGGCGATCTCCCGCTGCCAGTTGCCGAGCAGCGACGCCGGGCAGACCACCAGGGTGGGTTCCTGGCGGGCCCGCTTCAGGTGCAGTGCGATGACCGTGATCGTCTTGCCGAGGCCCATGTCGTCGGCGAGGCAGCCGCCGAGGCCGAGCGAGGTCATCAGGTCGAGCCAGGCCAGTCCGCGGAGCTGGTACTCGCGGAGGGTGGCGTGCAGCCCGGCGGGCGGCCGGGCGGGGCGGATCCCGGCCGTGAGCCGGTCGCGGAGTGCGGCCAACGCACCGACCGGCACCGCTTCGACGCTCTCGCCGTCGACTTCCGCGACGCCGGTGAGCGCCACGGACAGGGCGTCGACAGGGTCGAGCAGGCCCAGTTCGCGCTTGCGGGCCTTGCGGACCAGCGCGGGGTCGACGAGCACCCAGCGGTCGCGCAGCCGGACGAGGGGCCGGTGCGCCTCGGCGAGCGCGTCCATCTCGGCCTCGCTGAGCGGATCACCGCCGAGGGCCAACTGCCAGCGGAACTGGTGCAGTTCCTCGCTCTCGAAGAAGCCGGTGCCGTCGGTCGCCGAGCCGGGCGCGGTGCGCACCACTGCGGTCGCCGACAGGTCGTGCGCCAGGTCCCTGGGCCAGCGCACGGCGACTCCGGCCGCGGTGAGGCGGGTGGCGGCCACACCGAGCAGATCGCCCAGTTCCGCTTCGGACAGGGCGAGCACGTCGGGCGCGTCCTGTTCGGCGAGCCGGTCCAGCGGCGGCCACACGCGCGCCGCCCGGCGGACGGCGAGGGCCGCGTCCACGCGCGCGCGTGGCCCGAACGCCGCGTCGGCCTCCCCCGCCCACAGGGCGGCGGCGTCGGCCACCAGGGTGGGATCGGCGAGGCTGTGCACCTGGATGATCGCGACACCCGCGGCGCGGGCCCCGGCGCCGCCCGCGGTCTCGTCGAACAGGTCGTACGCCGACAGGTCGAGGCGGAGCGAGATCCGTACGCCCGTGTCCATGCCCGCGGCGACCTCCGCGGCCCAGTCGTGGGCGTCGGGCAGGAGGTGGGGCGCGCGGGCGGCGAAGGGCCCGCCGACGGTGTGCGGGGCAGCCGGGGTGCGGGGCAGGGTGTCCGCGACCGCGTCCAGGAAGGAGCGCACCAGTGCCTCCGGCTCGGGCAGCCTGAGCGGGCCCGGGCCGGACAGCGGTGCGGCGTGGCCCTCGGCGGGGAGTGCGGCTGCCACGGCGCGCAGGTGGGCGATGTCGTCCGGCTCCAGGGGGCCGGCCCGCCAGGCGTCGTGCCCGGCGGGGGTCAGGCCGGGCAGCAGTCGGCCGCGGGCCGCCAGCCGCAGCGCGTGCAGGGCCGCCGCGCCCCAGCAGGCCGTCGCCGGGTGGGCGGCCGGGTGGTGCCGGGCCCGTACGAGCAGCGGGAGAGCGGTGACGAGCGGCAGCGACAGTGCGGGCACGGTCCTGCGGCGCACGCTCGCGCCGTGCGGGCGGACCACCGTCAGCTCGTCGCGCCGTACGCCCGGCGGCCGCTCGTGGTCCGGGACCGGCCGCGGTCGCCCTGATGGGGATGGTGGCGGGGGCGGGTGGCGGTGGTGCGTCGGCGGGGGCGGGCCGAGGTGGCTCCTCCCCCGGGGTGAGCGGCGGTTCCGCGTCGTCGACGGCCGGCAATGGACCGCCGTCGGGATCCCAGAAGGCGATCCGGCCGTCACGCGGAAGCGGCGCGGGAAGGTAGATCGCGGCGAGGCGCAGCGGAACCGGGCCCTCGGTCTCCCGGGGCCGCCCCGTGCGCTCGGCCGTCGCAGCCGTGCCGCTCATACGTTCTGCCACCTCCCGCCCGTGCGTCGGATCGAACGTCTTCGACTGTACGGGCGGGGTCTGACAATCGGCCCCGACGACCGGCCCGGCGCGGCCCGGATCGGATCGGATCGGTGCGGGTCGGGGATCGGTCGGAAACGGGGATCAGCCCGATCCTGGGATCAGTCAGATCCGGTGGACCGGTCAGGGCACCGTGAGCGAGACGACGTACACCATCGGGAACTTCGGGTCGGACATGTTCACGACCACGTCCTGGCTGGGTGCCGGGTTCTTCTTCCTGAGGCTGAAGCCCGACCACGGGCCGGGGCCGGTGAAGTCCCAGCCGGTGACCTTCTGGTCCCGGTCGGCGATGGCGATGTCGTTCGCCTTGAGGCCGTTCTGCTGCACGCCCATGGCCTCCAGAAAGCTGTCGAGGCCGGCGACGGTGGTGCGGAACTGGACGTAGAGGCGGCTGGTCTTCCAGTTGTTGGTCTCGTAGTAGGCGATCCGGTCGGCCGGGTGCGGGACGTTCACCTGGTAGAGGCGGCGCTGGACCTTCGACGGCCAGCCCTCGGTGAGGCCGGTCGCCGAGTACTTGGCCTCCTTGTCCTTGCCGCTGTCCCTGCTCTGGTCGGCGGAGATCATCAGATACCCGGCCGGGACGCCGATGAGCAGCACGATGATCAGCAGGGTCAGGGCCCGGCGGGGGGCCTTGCGGCTGGGGCTCTCGACGGGCCGGGCCGGTGTCCCGGACGGCTCGGACTGGTGCGGCAGCGACACGGTCATGCGGTGTCCCGGGGGCGGCGGGCCGCCGCCACGTACCGCTCGTAGCGCTCGTAGCGCTCCACCCGGCGCCGCTTGGCCCGGCGGAAGCGGCGGGCGACCAGCCGGGCGAGGTCGGCGGCGCCGACCATGCCGGCCTCGGGGCCGAGCTGGGCGCGGGTGATGCGCGCCTCGGGGCGGTAGCCGCGGCCGGTGAGGTGGCGTTTGAAGGCGTCCCGCGCGGGGCCGATCAGCAGGTCGTCGGCGGCCGAGACACCGCCGCCGATTACGAAGCAGGACGGGTCGAGGGCCGCCGCCAGGTTGGCGATGCCGACGCCCAGCCACTGGCCGATGTCCTGGAGCAGTTCGATGCACATCGCGTCGCCGTCACGGGCCAGCTCGGTGATCATTGGGCCGGTGATGTCGCCGATGCTGCCCTTGACGTGCTCGATGATCCCGTACGCCACCGGGGAGTCGGCGGCGGCCAGTTCCCTGGCCTCGCGGACCAGCGCGTTGCCCGAGCTGTACTGCTCCCAGCAGCCGCGGTTGCCGCACGGGCAGCGGTGCCCGCCGGGCACGACCTGCATATGGCCGAACTCGCCCGCGACCCCGTATTTGCCCCGCTTGACCTGGCCGTCCTCCAGGATCGCGCCGCCGATGCCGGTGCCCAGCGTGATCATCACGAGGTGGTCCTCGCCGCGGCCGGCGCCGAACCGCCACTCGGCCCAGGCGGCGGCGTTGGCGTCGTTGTCGACCAGGACGGGCACGGCGAGCCGGCCAGCCAGCCGGTCGCGCAGCGGCTCGTTGCGCCAGGACAGGTGGGGGGCGAACAGCACGCGGTTGCGGTCGGCGTCGACCCAGCCGGCCGCGCCGATGCCCACCGCGTGCACGTCGTGCCGGTCGGACAGGTCCAGGACCAGTTCGACGATGGTGTCCTCGACGACCCTGGGGCTCTTCGACTTGTCCGGGGTCTCGGTGCGCAGCCGCTCCAGGATGTTGCCGTCGGCGTCGACCACGCCCGCCATGACCTTCGTACCGCCGATGTCGATGCCCACGGTGGGGACTCGGGGGGCGGTCAGGTGGGACCGGCGTTCCCGCGTGCCGACCGTACGCAGGACGGGGGCTCTGCGGGATCCGATGGGGGCCGTGAGATCGCGGTAGGTGCTCATCACGGCCGATTCTGCCTCACCGTGGGGGGTGAGTGGGGTCGCGGCCCGGCGGTCGTATTGTCCGGACATGATGACGGATCCGGCGGACCGGCCGACCGCTCAGGACCGTACGAGCAACTGGAACTCGAAGGAATAGCGCGACGGCCGGTAGATGTGGTCGCCGAACTCGACCGCGCGGCCGGTGTCGTCGAAGGTGGTGCGCTGCATGGTGAGCAGCGGGGCGCCCTCGGCCTCGCCGAGCCGCTCGGCCTCGGCCGCCTCGGCGCCGCGGGCCCCGATGGACTGCCGGGCGCTGTGCAGGGTGATCCCGGCGGCACGCATCAGCCGGTACAGGCCGGTGGCCTCCAGTTGCGCGGTGTCCAGGTCGAGCAGGCCGGGCGGCAGATGGTTGACCAGGTACGCCATCGGCTCGCCGTGCGCCAGCCGCAGCCGCTCGATGCGGTGCACCTCGCTGCCCTCGGCCACGTCCAGCGCGGCCGCCACCGCCGCGGACGCGGCGACGACCGTGTTGACGACGACCGAGGTCGCGGGCCGCTGACCGGCCGCCTCCAGGTCGTCGTAGAGGCTGCTCAGCTCCAGCGGGCGCTTGACCTGGCTGTGCACGACCTGGGTACCGACCCCGCGACGGCGGACCAGCAGCCCCTTGTCGACCAGGGACTGGATGGCCTGGCGGACGGTGGGCCGGGACAGGCCGAGCCGCCCGGCCAGCTCGATCTCGTTGCCCAGCAGGCTGCCGGGCGTGAGCGCTCCGTGTTCGATCGCGGCCTCCAGTTGCTGGGACAGCTGGAAGTACAGGGGAACCGGCGAGCTGCGGTCCACGCTGAGATCGAGGGCGGCGGTCGGGTCCACATCTGGTTTCGGCACGGCCTGAGCGTAGCTCCGGGGCCGGTTGACGGGAAGTCGTGAGGTTCGATTGTCCGGACATGGTGATTGACATGGTCCGGGATGGCCCTCACTTTGTTTCCATGCGCATCGGGATCATCGGTACGGGCCGCATCGGCACCATCCATGCGAACACGCTCAGCCGTCACCGCGAGGTCGGTTCACTGATCCTCACGGACGCGGACCCGGCGCGGGCCCAGGAACTGGCGCACCGCCTCGGGGAGACGGCTGCGCCCGGGGTGGACGAGATCTTCACCTGGGGAGTGGACGCCGTGGTCATCACCGCGGCGACGGCGGCCCACGCCGACTTAATCGGCCGCGCCGCACGCTCCGCGCTCCCTGTCTTCTGCGAGAAGCCCATAGCTCTCGATCTGCCGGGCACTCTGCACGCGCTCGCCGAGGTCGACACGGCCGGCACGGTCCTGCAGATGGGGTTCCAGCGACGGTTCGACGCGGGATACGCCGGCGCGCGCGAGGCGGTACGGTCCCGGCGGCTCGGGCGGCTGCACACGGTGCGCGCCATGACCTGCGACCAGTCCCCGCCCCCGCCCGAGTGGCTGCCGCTGTCCGGCGGGCTGTTCCGGGACACCCTGATCCACGACTTCGACGCGCTGCGCTGGGTGACCGGGCGCGAGGTGGTCGACGTGTACGCGACCGGGTCGGACGCCGGTCCCGCGATGTTCCGCGAGGCCGGTGACGTCGACACGGGTGCGGCCGTGCTCACCCTGGAGGACGGCACGCTGGCCACGGCGACGGCGACCCGGCTGAACGGCGCGGGCTACGACGTCCGCATGGAGCTGGCCGGGGAACGGGACACCGTCGTGGTCGGACTGGACGACCGCACACCGGTCGCCTCGACCGAACCGACCGGCCCGCCACCCGCGGACAAGCCCTGGCCAGGGTTCCTGGAGCGGTTCGGCCCCGCCTACGAGGCCGAGCTGCGCGCCTTCGTCGAGGTGGTGCGCGGCGAGCGGCCCAATCCCTGCGACGGCCGTGAGGCGTTGCAGGCCCTGCGGATCGCCGAGGCGTGCGAGGTGTCCCGCCGGGAGCACCGGCCGGTGCGGCTGGCGGAGATCCAGGGCGAGGAAGCAGTCCCGGGCGGGGCCCGGCCGACCGCCGGGTGACGGGCCGGAGCCGGGCCCGGGGTCGGAGCCGGAGCAACAGCCTCGCCGCCCTCAACGGACCGCCGTACCGTGCCACTGGCGGACACGCACCGCCGGCGCACCCGCGCCACCACCAGCGGAGCCGCACCATCGGCGAACCCGTACCACCAGCGGAGTCGCCCGACCAGCGGAGCCGGCCTACCAGCGCACCGGCAGGCTGCGCGTCCCGCGCATCAGCATGCCGGGCAGCCAGTCGCCGGGCGGGCCGTCCAGGGTCAGGCCGGGGGCGCGGGCGAGCAGGGAGCCGATCGCCGTACGAGCCTCCAGGCGGGCCAGGGGTGCGCCCAGGCAGTAGTGGATGCCGTGGCCGAAGGCCAGGTGGCCCCGGGTGTCGCGGCGGATGTCGAAGCGGTCCGGGTCGGGGTAGCGGGCCGGGTCCCGGTCGGCCGCGGTGAGGCCGATCATCACGGGCTCGCCCCGGGCGATGGGCGTGCCGCCGATCTCCAGGGGCTCGGCCGCGTACCGGAACGTCGCGTTCTCCACCGGTCCCTCGTACCGCAGCGTCTCCTCGACCATGCCGTCCAGGAGGGTCGTGTCGGCGCGCAGGGCGGCGAGTTGGGCGGGGTGGGTGAGCAGGGCGTGCACGCCGTTGGTGATGAGATTGACGGTGGTCTCGTGTCCGGCGACCAGCAGCAGGAACGCCATGCCGCGCAGTTCCTGCGGGGAGAGCCGGTCGCCGTCCTCGGCGGTGGTGCGGATCAGGTCGCTGAGCAGATCGTCGCCCGGTCCGGCGCACCGCTTGTCCTCGATCAGCTCCGTGAGGTAGGCGGCGAGCCGGACGAAGGCGTCGTACTCGGTCTGCGCGCTGGTGGGCGCGACGGCCTCCGTGGACATCTTCCGGAACTCGGCGCGGTCCAGTTCGGGGACGCCGAGCAGTTCGCAGATGACGGTGATGGGCAGCGGGAAGGCGAGGGCGTCGACGAGGTCGGCGCGGCCACGTGGCAGCATCTCGTCGAGCAGTCGCTCGGTGATCTCCTGGATTCTGGGCCGCAGTTCCTCCACGCGGCGCATCGTGAACGCGCGCGTGACGAGCCCGCGCAGCCGGGTGTGCAGGGGCGGGTCGGCGACCAGCAGGTACTTGCCGATCATCTCCTCGTCGAGGAAGGTCATGCCGATCCTGCTGCCGTCCTTGGCCAGCCGGGGGTCCGCGAGGGCCGCGCGCGCCTCCTCGTGCCCCACGACGATCCACATCACGTGGTGCCCGTCGGGCGCCGGCAACCGCACCCGGTGGACCGGCCCCCGCTCCCTCAGCCGCGCGTACACCGGATGCGGGTCGGTCCGCAGCTGATCCCCGAACTCCCGCAGATCGATGACCCCCGTCATGCCCTTCCCCCTTCCGGACGGCTCCCCGTGACCACCGGCACACGTTCCGGGCACGTCCCGTCACCCCGACAACGCGCTCCGACCCCGTCAAGTGCCCGGCGGACCGCAGCCGTCCCTCTTCGGCTTCGTCCCCTTCACCCGTGCTCCGCCCCGTTCCGCCCCGGTCCACCCCGCCCCGGGCCGTTCATGTCGCTCGTGCCGTTCAGCTGTTCACGCCGTTCACACCGTTCGTGTCGCTCGTGTCGCTCGTGTCGCTCGTGTCGTCCAGGAGTCCCGCGTCGTAGGCGAGGAGAGCGATCTGTACGCGGTTGTTGAGGCCGAGCTTGGCGAGGACGCGGGAGACGTGGGTCTTGACGGTGGCGACGCTCATGAACAGCGTGGCGGCGATCTCGGCGTTGGCGAGACCGCGGCCGACCGCGACGGCGACCTCCCGTTCGCGGTCGTTGAGCGCGGCGAGCCGCTCACGCGCGCGTGAGCGGCGGGTGTCGGCGGAGGCTCCGGCCGCGTGCGCCATCAACTGGCGGGTGACGGCGGGTGACAGGACGGGGTCGCCGCCCGCGACCCGGCGCACGGCGTCGACGATCTCGGCGGGCGGGGTGTCCTTGAGGACGAAGCCCGCGGCGCCCGCACGCAGGGCGTGCAGCACCTGCTCGTCGGCGTGGAAGGTGGTGAGGACGACGACCTGGGGCGCGTCCTCGCGATCGCGCAGCCGCTCCGTGGCCGTGAGCCCGTCCACCGACGGCATGCGGATGTCCATCAGGACGACGTCCGGACGGGTGCGGTCGACCAGCGCCTCGACCTCGCTCCCGTCGGCGGCGGTGCCGACGATCTCGATGTCATCGGCGCCGCCCATCATGAGGGCCAGGCCCGCCCGCACGAGCGGGTCGTCGTCGACGAGGAGCAGTCTGATCGCAGTCATGGCCCTTACGTAATCACGGGTGTACGGCCCCCACGGGCCTCACGGGTGTATAGCCTCTACGGGCCTCATGGGTGCACGGTCCCCACGGGCCTGATGGGTGCACGGCGGCCCGCGGACTCACGGATGTGCGGCCCACCGGCGGGCCCGGTGGCGCGGACGTCTCAGGCGGCGGCCCACGGCAGCCACGACCGCACCTCGAAGCCGCCGTCCCCGGTGGCGCCGTGATCGAGGCGGCCGCCGGCCAGTGTCGCCCGTTCGGTGAGTCCGATCAGCCCCTGGCCGGAGCCGGGAACGTGCGGTACGTCTCCGTCGGGGGCGGAGTTGCGCACCGAGAGGGTCAGTCCCTCCCCGGGGGCGCCGGTGAGGGTCACCGTGACCTCGGTGCCGGGGGCGTGCTTGCGGGCGTTGGTCAGTCCCTCCTGGGCGATGCGGTAGGCGGTACGGCCGATGGACGCGGGGACGGCGGCGGGCTCGGTGACCCGGCTGTCCAGACCGACCTTGGCGCCCGCCGCCCGGGACTCCGCGACCAGGGCCTCCAGCGTGACCAGCGTCGGCTGCGGGCGCCCGGTGTCGTCGGAGTCGCCGGTCCGCAGCACGCCGATGATCTCCCGCAGGTCCTGCAACGCCTCGTGGGCGCTCTCCCGGATCACTCCGGCCGCCCGCTCGACCTCCTCGCGGGGCGCGTCGGGCCGGAACTCCAGGGCGCCCGCGTGCACGCTGAGCAGGGTGAGCCGGTGGGCGAGCACGTCGTGCATCTCCCGCGCGATGGCCTCGCGGGCGAGCCGCTGCGCCCGCTCGGCGCGCAGCCGGGCCTCCGCCTCGGCGCGCCGCGCCCGGTCCCGCAGGCTCAGCATGAGCTGGCGTTTGGAGCGGGCCACCATGCCCCAGCCGATGACGGACACGGTGAGCAGCGTGGCGAACACGACAACGCCCAGATAGGGCAGCTCGGGGTCGGGACGCAGCCAGTAGAAGACCGGGACCAGGACGAGGTTGGCGGCGCCGATCCAGGCCACGTACCGGAAGGGCCGGTGCACGGCGAGCGTGAACAGGGCGACCATGCCGGCGCCGCCCGCCGTGGTGGACAGGAGGCTGACCGGGACCATGGCGACGGCGAGCGCGACCGGCCACCGGCGGCGCAGCCAGACGGCGGCGCAGGCCAGGGCGCCCAGCGACTGGTCGAGAACGGCGAGCGAGTGGGGCAGGTCGACCTCGTTGCGCAGGGACTCGGCGCCCGCCAGGCCGAGGAGGACCGCCAGCAGGAAGCAGGAGAAGTCGACGAACCAGTCGCGTGCGGTCCGGCGCGGGCGCCGCCCGGCCTGCCCGGCGTCCGGGTCCAGCTCATGGATCACGGCCGACGGGAACAGCCACCGTCGGCCCGCGAAACCGTGCGCCGCCCGCTGCGGCTCCATCTCCTGCGTCGTACCACTCACGGTCGACAAATCTACGCAGGTTCGGTGGCGGCGACCGCTTCGAGCGCGATATCGGCGACCAAAGTCGGGGCGGCGGATACTTTCGGCGGTCCCGGTGGCGGACACGGCCGACTTGTGGCGGGTGCGGAGCGCCCCACGGCCGATGCGCCGCGGCGGGCCGGGCGCGAGGGTCGTGGCATGAAGCAGTTTCTGGAGCTGATCGGATTCCTCGCCCTGGCGCAGGGGGTCATGGGGCTGGTGCACGAGTTCACCGACTGGCACGTCGGGCTCCTCCAGCGGGTGGGTTTCCTCGACGGCTACGAGGTCTACGCCAGCATCGCGCTGATCGTGCTCGCGGTCGCCCTGTTCGCCGCGGCGGAGAGCCGGGGATCCGGTTGAACCGTGACGGAGAGGCGGCTCCGGTTGAACCGTGACGGCAGCGGGATCCGGCTGGACCTGGGCGGAGGGCCGGGAACTGGTTCGGTCGTGGAGGCGCATCGGAATCCGGTCGAGCCAGGGTGGGAACCGGGCTCCGGTTGAGCCGCGACCGGCGGGGTGAGACAGAACGGGTTAACTTCCCGAAAACTCATCGAACCTGAGGCAAAAATCCCTGAGTTGTCATTGACATGCCACCATCTACGCGCGTCATCATGGGGCCATGAGATTCCCCCCACACCGCACCCGTATCGGCGCCACAGCGGCGCTCCTGTCCGCGCTGCTCATGGGCGCCACCGTCACCGCCACCACGGCCGACGCCGCAGCCACCGCGGTCGGCGACATCTGCTACGGCGCCCTGCCTTCCCAGGCGTACGACACACTCAGGCTGATCGACCAGGGCGGCCCCTACCCCTACCCGCAGGACGGCATCGTCTTCCAGAACCGCGAGGGCGTGCTGCCGAGCCAGTCGCAGGGCTACTACCACGAGTACACCGTGAAGACCCCGGGCTCCTCCACACGCGGCGCGCGCCGCATCGTCACCGGTGAGGACTACCGGGAGGACTACTACACGGCCGACCACTACGTTTCGTTCGACCTCATCGACTACGGCTGCTGAGAGCCGTCGGCGTCACCGGCTGACCCACCGGACGCACGGCTGAGGAAGACCGCGTCTCCCGGACACCCCTGACTCCGCGGCCCCCACGCATTCGCCGCGGGGCCGGGGGTGCCCTGCGTCGCCGGCGCGGGTGCGTCCGGCCCCGCGGGGGCCACCGTCGTGGGCCGGGAACCGCCCGGTCACCCGGCGTGCGTCGAGAACAGTCCGCCCGTCGGCCCCTGCTTGTCGCCGCCCTGGGCCTTCTTCAGGGCGTTGGCGAGGCCCTCGATGGTGAGGGACTGCAGGATGACGCGGCCGCTGCCCTCCAGGGTGGCCAGCGACAGCCCCTCGCCGCCGAAGACCGCGTTCATGATCCCCTGGCGGTTGAGGCCGCCGATGCGCTGGACGCCGTACTGGATGCCCTCCTCGAAGGCGACGACACAGCCCGTGTCGACCTCGATGCGGCCGCCGAAGTCGGCCGGGTCGAGGTCGATGAAGTAGCCCGCGCCGGCGATGATCACCGTGCCGTGCCCGGTGAACTTCTCCAGGATGAAACCCTCACCGCCGCTCATGCCGGTCCGGCCGCCCTGGAAGGCGATGCCGAAATCGACCGTCGACTCGGCGGCCACGAAGGCGTCCTTCTCCGCGAACCACGCGCGCGTGCCGTCCAGTTCGAGGGCGCGCATCTCGCCGGGCAGCACGCCCGCGAAGCCGACGGTGCCCGCGCCGCCCTGGGCGGAGAAGTGCTGGAAGGCCAGTGACTCACCGGCGAGCGCACGCTGGCCGACCTGCATGGCCGTGCCCATGGCCTGGCGCAGCAGGCCGCCCATGCCGCCTCCGCCACCCTGCTGTCCGCCGCCGTTCGAGTTCGACGGGCCCGACAGGCGGGTCTCCATGGTCACGTTCGCCGTCTTGAAGAGGAACTTCCCGGCCTCGCAGTACACGCTCTGGCCGGGCTGCAGGTTGACGACCGCCATCTGCATGGCGTTGCCGACGATTTCTTGCTGAAGAGTCACGGGGGGAGAACGCGGAACAGGGAGCGAAGAGTTCCGGCCGCCCGAGATCACCGTCCGTTTCCCGCCGGTGCGCCGCCGCGGCCTCCGCTGGGATGGATGCATGACGATTCAGAGAAACCTGCACGGCAAGGCCGCCCTGGTGACCGGCGGCAGCCGGGGCATCGGCGCGGCGACGGCACTGCGGCTCGCCCGGGACGGCGCGGACGTCGCGCTCACCTACGTCCGCGGAGCGGAGGCGGCCGAGGAGGTCGTACGGGCGGTCGAGGCACAGGGACGGCGCGCGGTGGCCCTGCGCGCGGACGCCGCGGACGCCACGCAGTCGGCGGGCGCGGTGACACGGGCGGCCGAGGCGCTGGGCGGGCTGGACGTGCTGGTGAACAACGCGGGCGTGGGTGTCCTCGGCCCCCTGGAGACACTCACCGACGAGGACGTCGACCGGGTCCTCGCCGTGAACGTGCGCGGCGTCTTCGTGACCTCGCGGGCGGCCGCCGGACGCATGGGCGCGGGCGGCCGGATCATCACGATCGGTACGTGCATGGCACAACGGGTACCGGGTCCCGGCGGGACGCTCTACGCGACGAGCAAGTCGGCGCTGGTCGGTCTGACGAAGGCGCTGGCCCGGGAGTTGGGCGGCCGCGGCATCACCGCGAACGTGGTGCACCCGGGGCCGACCGACACCGACATGAACCCGGCCACCGGGCCCGCGGCCGCCGCCCAGGCCGCGCTGACCGCCGTCGGCCGCTTCGGGACGGCGGCGGAGGTCGCGTCGATGGTGTCCTACCTCGCCGGTCCGGAGGCCGCGTACGTCACGGGCGCGGAGTTCGCGGTGGACGGCGGACACGCGGCGTGAGCCTCCGGCACGACCGGGCGGGCATGCGGCTCCCGCGCGGCCGGGCGGCCCACCCGCGCGCGGGTGGGCCGCCCGCTCCCAGGGGCCGCTCCCCCGGCCCGCGCGGCGCGGACTCGCTCGGAGAAGCCGGGAGGGACGGGCACTGCCGCCCACTGACGGTGATATGTCGACCATGCGATGTGCGGCCGACGCCGTCCTCTCCGGCCGCCGCTTCCGGCTTCTCGGCCGCCGCCGCCCACGCGGCCACCGCCACCCGCCCGGCCGCCCGCATCCCGCTCAGCCGCCCAGTTCCTGGTGGCGGGCGGCCAGCCGGGTGGCGCCCTGCTCGGTGAGTGAACCGTGCAGGCGCAGCCGTGAGATGCCGCCGTCCGGGAAGATGTCCACGCGCGCGTGCGTGCCGACGGCGGGTTCCGGCAGGACGAACCGGTGGTTCGTGTCGGGCTGGAGACGGGTCCGCGGCAGGATCTCGGTCCACTCGCCACCCCCGTCGCCCGTGCCACCCGCGCCGCCCTCCCCGTCCCGGACGGACACCGAGGCCCAGCCGGCGCTGTTGCCCTTGAGGCAGGCGGTGTCGATCTCGATCGCGCGGATCGAGGACTGGGCGGCCAGCCGGTAGCGGATCCAGTCATGGCCCTGGTCGCGGCGGCGGCGCGTCTCCCAGCCGTCGTCCATCTTCTGGGAGCGGCCCGGCCGGATGGTGTTGGTGGCCGGTGAATAGAAGAGGTCGGAGGCGTCCTCGACCCGGCCGCCGTTCTCCAGGGCGACCACGTCGAAGGTGCCGAGCACGGCCAGCCACGCGGGATCGGGCACCACCTCGCCGTACACCCGCAGGCGCGCGATGCCGCCGTCGGGGTGCTGGCTGACCCGCAGGTGGGTGATGCGCTGTTCGACGGTGACCGCACATCCGTTGGCCGCGTGGCCGCCGACGGATGTGCGTGGGAGGAGCGTCGTCCACTTCGTGTCGTCGGACAGCAGCGTCTCGGGGGACGGGGAACCTGGCAGGGAGGTGCCCTCGATGGACACGGCCTGCGGGTGATTGCCGCGGAAGTGGGCGGTGTCGACGACGATGCCGCGGACGACGCCGGGTGCCCCGAGCCGGATCAGCGCCCAGTCGTGGTCCTCGGCGGACGGCCACGGGTGGTCCGCCGAGGCGCCCCGTCGGCGGCGCGTCTCCCAGCCGTCCATGATCTTGCCCTTGGGTCCGAACCGCTCGGGGTCGAACTCGGCCCGGCCGGGCAGCAGCAGGTTCTCGCGCTGGGCGAAGAACTCGTCGGCCGCGGCGACGACCGAGGCCCCGAGCCGGCGGTCGGCGAGGTCGGCGTGGTGGGTGAAGGGGAAGTCGGCGGTGCGGTAGTCCGCGTACGGGTCGCCGCCTCCGTAGGGGTTCGCGTCGCCGGTGAAGCTGGGAATCGCCGTCACGGTGATCATGGTTCCTTTCGGGATTCGGCCGCCGGGGGGATGCGGGAGGCTCAGGAGGTACGGCTCAGCAGTCGGCCCTTCGGGGCGGCGAACTCGCCGTCGGCGGCAATGCGTTCGCCGCGCAGCCAGGTGGACTTCACCACGCCGTACAGGGTCTTGCCTGCGTACGCCGTGACCCGGTTGCGGTGCTGGAGGTGTGCCGGGTCGACGGTGAAGGTCTCGTCCGGGGCGAGGACGGCGAAGTCGGCGTCATGGCCCGGGGCGATGGCGCCCTTGTGGGCGCCGAGGCCGACCAGCGCGGCCGTGCGGGCCGACATCCAGCGCACGACGTCGGCCAGGTCGTGACCGCGCCGGCGTGCCTCGGTCCAGACGGCGGCCAGGCTCAGCTGGAGGCCGGAGATGCCGCCCCAGGCGGTGGCGAAGTCGGCGGTCTTCAGGTCGGCGGTGGAGGGCGAGTGGTCGGTGACGACGCAGTCGATCGTGCCGTCCGCCAGCGCCTGCCAGAGCAGGTCCCGGTTGGCGGCCTCCCGGATGGGCGGACAGCACTTGAACTCGCTGGCGCCGTCGGGGATCTCCTCGGCGGTCAGGGTGAGGTAGTGCGGGCAGGTCTCGGCGGTGACGCGTACGCCGTCGGCCCGGGCGGCGGCGATCATCGGCAGTGCGTCGCTCGACGACAGGTGCAGCACGTGTACCCGCGCGTCGAGCCGCCCGGCCTGCGCGAGCAGGTGCGCGATGGCCGTGTCCTCGGCGTCGCGCGGGCGGGAGGCGAGGAAGTCGGCGTATCTGGGGCCGCCGTGCTGCGGGGCTGCGGCCAGTCGGTGCGGGTCCTCGGCGTGCGCGATCAGCAGGCCGCCGAAGGAGGCGATCTCGGCCAGGGACCGGGCGAGCCCGTCCTGGTCGAGGGGCGGGAACTCGTCCACGCCGGACGGCGACAGGAACGCCTTGAAGCCGAAGACCCCGGCGTCGTGCAGCGGGCGCAGGTCCTTGACGTTGTCGGGCAGGGCGCCGCCCCAGAAGCCGACGTCCACGTGGGCCTGGCCGGCGGCGACGGCCTGCTTGGTACGGAGGTGGTCGACCGTGGTGGTCGGCGGGAGGGAGTTGAGGGGCATGTCCACGAGGGTGGTGATGCCGCCGGCCGCCGCCGCGCGGGTGGCGGTCCAGAAGCCCTCCCACTCGGTGCGGCCCGGGTCATTGACGTGCACGTGGGTGTCGACCAGGCCCGGCAGCAGGACGTGGTCGCCGACGTCCGTCAGGTCGGTGCCCGCGGCCACGGGAGCGCCGTACGGCAGTACGGCCGTGATCCTCCCGGCCGAGACGGTGACCGAGGCGGCCCGCGTCCCCTCCGGGGTGATGACACGTGTCGAGCGCAGCACCAGTTCGGCGTCGGACACCGGGACCCCTCTCTGCCGTCGTTCACATCCAGGAAACCGGATTTACCGCCACGTAACGGATTTCAACGTTCTGTTGAAGGAGTCTTCACGCCCGCTCCCGCGACGTCAAGGGGCACACTTTCCACCAGGGCACCCTCCGGCCGCCCTCTGGACAGTTCCGCAAGGCGGAATTACACTTCCGACCAGCAGAATGAAGTGACGGAAAAGCGGGGAGTCGATCGGCCGCCGGGTAGGCTTCTGCCCTTCCTGCCAGCCTTGAAAGGAACGCGCCGTGCCGACGTCCAGCGCCAGCACCACCGACTCCGCCAAGTCCGCCGGCGGTGGGGTCCAGTCCCTGGAGCGCGCTTTCGACCTGCTCGAACGGATGGCGGACGCGGGCGGCGAGGTCGGCCTCAGCGAGCTGTCCGCGAGCAGCGGGCTGCCCCTGCCGACCATCCACCGGCTCATGCGGACGCTCGTGGCCTGCGGATACGTCCGTCAGCAGGCGAACCGCCGGTATGCCCTCGGGCCGCGCCTGATCCGGCTCGGCGAGTCGGCCTCCAGGCTGCTCGGCACCTGGGCCCGCCCTTATCTGGCCCGGCTGGTCGAGGAGACCGGCGAGACGGCGAACATGGCCCTGCTCGACGGGGACGAGATCGTCTACGTGGCGCAGGTGCCGTCCAAGCACTCGATGCGCATGTTCACCGAGGTGGGCCGGCGGGTGCTGCCGCACTCCACGGGAGTGGGCAAGGCCCTGCTCGCGGGCGTGCCCGACGACGAGGTGCGCGCGCTGCTGTCCCGCACGGGGATGCCTGCCGCCACCGAGAAGACCATCACCGCGCCGGACCTCTTCCTGGCCGCCCTGGCGGACGTGCGCCGCCTCGGGTACGCGATCGACGACAACGAGCAGGAACTCGGCGTCCGCTGCCTCGCGGTCTCGGTGCCCGACTCCCCCACGGCCGCGGCCATCTCGATCTCCGGCCCGGCGGGCCGGGTCACGGAATCGGCCACGGAGAAGATCGTGCCGGTGCTGCAACAGGTGGCGGTGGATCTGTCGCGGTCTCTGGCTACGTCCGGTTCCTGACGGGGCGCTGGCCGCTGGGGCGGGGCGGGGGGTGGTCCTCGCGGCGCCTGCGGGCGGCTCTCGGTCCGGAGGTCCCCGCCTCGCACGAATCGCTGCGCACCGTCAGCCGGCCGCGGCACCGACGTGGCCGGTCGCGCAGTTCCCCGCGCCCCTCACGGGCGCCAGCCAGCCCGGAGATCCCGGCCCCGCACGAATCGCCGCACGCCGTCCCCCGGCCGCGGCACCATCGTGGCCGGTCGCGCAGTTCCCCGCGCCCCTCACGGGCGCCAGCCAGCCCGGAGATCCCGGCCCCGCACGAATCGCCGCACGCCGTCCCCCGGCCGCG
>NZ_JBIAXM010000025.1:63035-118321 GCF_042896695.1 Streptomyces sp. NPDC001270
CGCGGCACCAACGTGGCCGGTCGCGTGGCTTCCCGTGCCTCCTTGCGGGCTTACGGGCGTTGTTGTCGGCGTGTCGTGGGGCTCGGGTTCAGGGGCGTGGTGGTTCTCCGAACAGGTCCACCGCGGCGCGGACCTCCGACAGGCCCCGGGACAGGGCGCTGACCGAGCCGATCGCGCCCGCGATCAGGAGCAGCGAGCGGCGCAGCCGCGGGATCTCCGGGGCCCCGCCGGAGGTCATCGCGGCCAGTGCCGCCAGTTCGTCCTCGGCTATGACCCGGTCCCGGAACTCGGCCGGGTGCGCGGCGAGTTCCCGCCGCAGCCGGGACACCGCGGTCCGCAGTTCCGCCACCCTCGGGTCCTCGTCGCTGCCGGTCACCGGCATCTGCCCCAAACTCCGCAACACGGCCCTCCCCCCTCGTACTCCGCGTGGCGCACACGCCCGGCGGTCCCACCCCCTGCCCCGTGACGCTGGTCGGACGCCGGGGAACGGCCAGTAAACGCCACCCGGCCGGTGCCGCGCCACTCCACGGACCGAAATTCAGCCCTCGGACACCGGGCGATCCTCCTGATGTCAGGTATGCAGGAGGTATGACGGAGGACGTATGAGAGACGACCGAAGCGGCCCGGGTCCGGCCGGCGGCGGAGGTCCGGTCGCCGGGCTGGTGCTCGCGGCGGGCGGCGGGCGGCGGCTCGGCGGGCGGCCCAAGGCGCTGCTCGAACACCGGGGCAGACCGCTGGTGGAGCACGCGGCCGCGGTGCTGCGGGCGGCAGGCTGCGAACGGATCCACGTGGTCCTCGGGGCCGCGGCGGACGCCGTCCGGGAGCGGGCCGCCCTCGGCGGCTGCGTCCTCGTGGACAACCCGGACTGGGCGGCGGGCATGGGGTCCTCGCTGCGGGCCGGGCTGGACTCGCTCGCCGGCACGAACGCGCGGGCCGCCCTGGTCTCGCTGGTCGACCAGCCGGGCATCGGCGCGGCGGCGACGCGCCGGGTCCGTGCCGCGTACCAGGACGAGACGTCGCTCGTCTCGGCGGTGTACGCGGGCGTACGCGGCCACCCCGTCCTCCTCGGCTCCGCCCACTGGGCGGGCATCGCCGCCGCCGCGACCGGAGACCGGGGCGCCCGCGCCTACCTGAAGGCCCACGAAGGGGAGATCGCGCTCGTCGAGTGCGGGGACGTGGCGCGGCCGTACGACATCGACACCGAGGCCGACCTGGTCCACCTTGAGTGAGGGGCGTGGCACCCCGCGCCACCTTGCCTCGACCCGGAGAATCTCGACATCAACAAACCATTGAAGTTCCACGATGAGGAAACTAGTATCCACTGGTCAGAAGCGCCCGACCGCTCCACGGGCTTCACGGAACGATGGGCACCCGGTGCCACGCTGAAGGAAGTGACCGCTCATGTCCGCACCAGCGCCGTCCCCGCTGGCCATCGTCGACGCCGAGCCCCTGCCCCGGCAGGAGGAGGTCCTCACCGACGCGGCACTCGCCTTCGTGGCCGAGCTGCACCGGCGTTTCACGCCGCGCCGTGACGAGCTGCTCGCCCGCCGTGCGGAGCGCCGCGCCGAGATCGCCCGCACCTCCACGCTCGACTTCCTTCCGGAGACGGCCGCGATCCGCGCGGACGACTCCTGGCGGGTGGCCCCGGCCCCCGCGGCCCTGGACGACCGCCGGGTCGAGATCACCGGCCCCACGGACCGCAAGATGACCATCAACGCGCTCAACTCCGGCGCGCGGATCTGGCTCGCGGACTTCGAGGACGCGTCGGCGCCCACCTGGGAGAACGTCGTCACCGGCCAGCTCAACCTGACCGACGCCTACCGCCGGACCATCGACTTCACGGACCCCGCGAGCGGCAAGTCGTACGCCCTGCGGCCGGACGCGGAGCTGGCGACGGTCGTCATGCGCCCGCGCGGCTGGCACCTGGACGAGCGCCACCTGACCGACGCCGACGGCACCCGGGTGCCCGGCGCCCTGGTCGACTTCGGCCTGTACTTCTTCCACAACGCCCGGCGCCTGCTGGACCTCGGCAAGGGTCCCTACTTCTACCTCCCGAAGACGGAGTCGCACCTGGAGGCCCGCCTCTGGAACGACGTGTTCGTCTTCGCCCAGGACCACCTCGGCATCCCGCAGGGCACCGTCCGCGCCACCGTCCTGATCGAGACGATCACGGCCGCGTACGAGATGGAGGAGATCCTCTACGAACTCCGCGACCACGCCTCCGGGCTGAACGCCGGCCGCTGGGACTACCTGTTCTCGATCGTCAAGAACTTCCGGGACGGCGGTCCGAAGTTCGTCCTGCCGGACCGCAACGCCGTGACGATGACCGCCCCGTTCATGCGCGCGTACACCGAACTCCTCGTCCGCACCTGCCACAGGCGCGGCGCCCACGCCATCGGCGGCATGGCCGCGTTCATCCCGTCGCGGCGTGACGAGGCGGTCAACAAGGTCGCCTTCGAGAAGGTCAGGGCGGACAAGGACCGCGAGGCGAACGACGGCTTCGACGGCTCCTGGGTCGCCCACCCCGACCTGGTGCCGATCGCCATGGAGTCCTTCGACAAGGTGCTGGGCGACCGGCCGAACCAGAAGGACCGGCTGCGCGAGGACGTGCACGTCGCGGCGGCCGACCTGATCGCCGTCGACTCCCTCGACGCCAGGCCGACGTACCCGGGCCTGGTCAACGCCGTGCAGGTCGGCATCCGCTACATCGAGGCATGGCTGCGCGGCCTGGGCGCGGTCGCCATCTTCAACCTCATGGAGGACGCGGCCACCGCCGAGATCTCCCGCTCCCAGATCTGGCAGTGGATCAACGCGGGCGTCGAGTTCGAGAACGGCGAGAAGGCCACTCCGGAACTGGCCCGCAAGGTCGCCGCCGAGGAACTGGCGGACATCCGCGCGGAGATCGGCGACGAAGCCTTCGCCGCCGGTCACTGGCAGCAGGCCCACGACCTGCTGCTCCGGGTCTCCCTCGACGAGGACTACGCGGACTTCCTCACGCTCCCGGCGTACGAGCAGCTGGCGGACTAGCGACCGGCCCTGCCCGCCGGGCCCGCCGCCCGCGGGCGTCCGTGCTCATCCGTCCGAGTGGCCCAGGGATTTCTCCGGGGCCACTCGGTCGCGTACAGCCCGCTTCACCGCCGTCGGTTCGGGGAAGCCCTGGTCACGCCGGTCCCAGACGACCTCACCGTTCACCCGGACCACGAAGACGCCGCCGGTGCCCGGTTTCAGGGCCAGCTCCGTCAGCTCGGCCTCGAAGGTGGTGAGCAGTTCCTGCGCCAGCCAGGCGGCGCGGGGCAGCCAGCGGCACTGGGTGCAGTACTCGATCTCGACGCGCTGGTTCATCCCAGGTGCACCGACCAATCCTGTTCGGCCCCCGGTCTGCCGTGCAGGTCGGGGACCTGCTTGAGCCAGTTGGGGCGCCCTTCCTGCCGGCGCGCCGCCCGGCGGGCCTCCTCGGCGGCCAGTTCCTCGCCGGTGGGGAAGTCCGAGGGTATCCAGGCCGCCGACGCCCGCACGCGCGCGTGCAGGTAGTCCACGTACGCCTGCCGGACGTCGTCCGGCGTCGGGAAGCCGGGCTCGTCCGCCAGCCACCCGTCCGGTACGGCGGCCGTGACCTCGCGCAGCAGGTCCCGTGTCACCCTGGGCGCCAGCTCGGCGTCGGCCGCCCGGACGTCCGGCGCGGCGGACGTCCCCGCGGCGCCGGCCGGGCCCGGCAGACGCAGCCGGCCGAGGGCGTGGTGCCGGAAGTCGTAGGGCTTCGCCGGGTCCGCCGTGTCCCAGCGGTGGTGGAAGACGAGGGCGGCACCGTGGTCGATCAGCCACAGCCGGGGCGGTGCGACGCCCAGGGTCGGCCAGATCATCAGGTTGGAGCTGTGCACCGTGCGGTCGACGTTGACGGTCAGCGCGTCGAACCACACGATCCGGCCCGCCTCCAGCGGGTCCACGGGGAAGTCGCGCGCCACTTCGGGGGTGAAGTCGCGGGCGCCCGGCAGATAGTCCATGCCGAGGTTGACCCCGGCGCTGGCGCCGTGCAGGTCGCGCACCTCCTGGTGTTCCTCGTGCGCGGCGATGGCCGGGTCGAAGTGCACCAGGACCAGTTCGGGGAAGCGCAGCCCGAGAGCGCGCGCCAGTTCACCCACGATCACCTCGGCGACCAGCGCCTTGCGGCCCTGCGCCGAGCCGGTGAACTTCACCACGTACGTCCCGAGGTCGTCGGCCTCGACGACGCCGGGCACGGAGCCACCCGAGCGGAGGGGGGTGACGTAGCGGGTTGCCGCGACCTCTCTCAGCATCGTCCAAGGCCCAACGGGTCGTCTGTCTCATGTTCCACGGCCAGCTCCAATGCGGTGCGATCGAGGGAATTCTCCCTGATCGGCCCTGGGGAGGCGCTGGGAGTCCCGGCCGGGCCGCTCGCTTCCCCGTCTCCCCGGCAGGCCGTCGACGGCGGTGCGGCCCCTCGCTTCCGGCCTCCGGCCTGAAGCGAGCATAGTGACCAGGTGGGACGGCCGGACAGGAGTGCGCGGACCGTCGCGCCGACGTCGCCACCGGCTCCCCCGCCTCCGCCATGATCGACGCCCAGGATCGACGCCCAGGATCTCGATCCGGCCCCGAGGGGCCCGGCCCCGTCGGCGGTCACGGGCGGGCGCTCGGGCCCCTCGGGGCCGGGGAGGGGGCGCGACATCCCCTCAGGCCGCCGGCACGGCGGCTCCGCTCCGGAGTGCGCTCGCCTGACGCATGTCCCGAAGGGCCATGGCGATGACGACGGCGGGGATCAGGAGATCGTAGAGCAGGACGCCGCCGGTGTTGCCGGGGGCGTGATCGCCGTGGGCGAACCACTGGTCGAGGTGGCCCACCACGGCACCCCAGAGGAACGCGGCAGCCGACAGCCCGACCGTGAGACGCTCACGGGGCGACGCGGATGCGGCACGGAAGCCCAGCACTGCGAGCCCCAGGTTGGCGAAGGCGATCTCGAACTGGAAGGGCGTCCGGGCGAAGCCGATGGTCTCGGCCATGGCGCCCGGCATCGTCAGGAACGAGAGGGTCATCCACAGGCTTCCGCATCCGAGGGCGCCGATGACCCACCAGCGCTGCCAGATTTCCGCCGGGCGCCGTTCCGGGGCACGGCGGCGGCAGCTCACCAGCGCACCGGCGGCCGGCACCACCAGGAAGAGCAGGGGGAAAGCGGACTGAACGGCGTAAGGGAGGGTGTCCATGACTTCAGTCTTACCCGGTTAATATTAACTATGCAAGATTCCGCTATCCTCGGACGCATGGATGAAGGACTGGCAGACCTCCTGCACCGCGTCGTCATGCTCATGGGCGAGGCAGCTCGGCGCCACGCCGACCCGGCCCAGCGACTTTCGTACAGTCAGCTGCGGCTGCTGGGCACACTCGAAGAGATCCAACCCGCGACCCAGCACCAGCTGGCAACAGCCCTCTCCGTGTCCGACCCGGCCATCAGCCGCGCACTGCGACCGCTGGAGCAGGACGGACTCGTCCGCGTCAGCGTCGACCCCGCCCACCGGCGCCGACGCCTCGTCGTCCTCACCCCTGCGGGCAAGGCGACGTTCGTGACCGAGGGGAAGCCCCTCCAGGACGAACTCCGCACCGGGCTCATCGCGGCCGGTTTCCCCTACGACCGCTACCTTGCGGACACCCAGCGCCTCGCCGGATTCCTGGAATCGCGCTGACCCCGGCCCGGCCGCGACCGGCTTACCGCGCCGACGAGCGGGACCCCGCCGGCAACGGCGTCGGGTGTGCCTCGTACCCGGCGAGGCAGAGCCGCCTACGGCACTGGTCCTCGGCCTCGGCGCACACCGGCCGTCCCCCAGTGGGCGCTCAGGCGGTGCGCGACGTCGACCAGCCGACGGCGGTCGTCCGGGTGTGGGCACTTCCCCGGCGGGCTCCCGGTCCGGCTCCCGGTTCCGGTTCGCCGCTTAGGCCAGATGCCCGCGTGCGGATGCGCGCCCCCCGCGTTCCGCCACAAGATCCTGATCATGCGGACATCAATTGTTACTCGGCCGTCTCTCCGGCCGATGCGACGCGGCAGTGCGCGCCACGCCATATCCGCGGCCCTCGCCTTCGGCATCCTGCTGACGACGACCACGGCATGCGGTGACACCACCGGCTCGACGAGTCCCGGCGGCGCACCAGGAAACAACAACCCGGCGTCATCGGGCTCCCCCCGCCCGGCGGTGGGCATACACCTCCCGGGCGTCGGAGACCGGATGGGGAAGCAGATACCGGCCGGCACCCGTCAAGTGGTCGTCGTCTACGGCGAGAGCGGGGATTCCCCCGACAGCCTCCTCGTGCTCTACGAGAAGCGCGGTACGGCCTGGCAGCGGACGGGCAGTTGGCCCGCGCACAACGGCAGGATGGGCTGGACGACGGACCACCGCCTGGACGACGAGCGCACGCCCGTCGGGGTGTACGGCCTCACGGACGCGGGAGGCTCACTGCGGGACCCGGGCAGCCGACTGCGGTACTGGTACGACGACAACGCCTTCGCCGCCACACTGCCCGAGGAAGAGGCCCACGTCCACGATTTCGACTACGTCATAGCCATCAACTACAACCGGCTGAAGGGCGCCCCGCCCTATGACTGGTCCCGGCCCGAAGGCGTGGAGAAGGGCGGCGGCATCTGGCTGCACCTGGACCACGGTGACGGCACGTCGGCCTGCGTCACGGTCCCGGAGACCGGGATGAAAACCCTGCTGCGCACCCTCGACCCGGCCCGGCACCCCGTCATGGTGATGGGCGACCGGGACCGCCTCAAGAGCTGACGGACATTCCGGCCGCCCGGCTCCCGCCGTCCGCCGGGCCCCGGCCCGGCGGACGACCGGCGCCCGTGCACGACGCGCTGGTGCCCCGCTGGGGCGGACGGCGAGTCGGCGGCGATCACGCCCTGCGTGTCCGTACCGGAAATTCCAGGTCGATGCCACCGTACGGGCCCGGAAGGGGCGGTACGATCGCGATTTTGACAGGGACTTCGAGAGGGACTTCGACAGGGACTTCGAGGCGCCCCGTTCGACGCGGGCGCGGGCGAGGAGGGGGACGCATGGTGGAGCGGTCGGAAGGGCGGACGGACTTAGCCGCGCGGGCGGCGGGGATCGACGTGGTGGCCTTCGATCCGGCGGCACGGGTGTGGGTGACGCGGGCGGGGGCGGAGGCCGGGCGGCCCGGTCTGGTGCCCGTGCCACGGCTGGAGGGTTCCCTGCGAGCGGACGCGGGGACGCTCGACGACGACGCGGACGACTTCGGTCACCTCGTGCACGAGGTCCCGGCGGTCGTGCTCCAGGCCGAGTCCGCCGACGACGTCGCGGAGATGATCAAGCTCTGCAACGACTACCGCGTCGCGGCCGCGGCCCGCGGTCAGGGACATGCGACGTACGGTCAGGCGCAGGTCGCCGAGGGCCTGGTGATCGAGACGAGCACCCTGGACAGGATCGGGCCGGTGGCGGCCGGGCAGGTCACGGTGGGCGCCGGGACGGTGTGGAGCGCGGTGGCGCGTCAGACGCTGCGGCACGGGCTGACGCCGCCAGTGTTCACGGACTACCTGGAGTTGTCGGTGGGCGGCACCCTCTCGGCCGGCGGGCTCGGCGGCCAGGCCCACCTGTACGGCGCCCAGGTGGACAACGTCCTCGCGCTGGAGGTGGTCACCGGTACCGGGGAGGTGGTCACCTGCTCGCCCACCCGGCAGCCGGACCTGTTCCACGCGGTGCTCGCCGGGCTCGGCCAGTGCGCGGTGATCATCTCGGCGACGCTGCGGCTGGTGACCGCGCCCGAGACCGTACGGCACTTCCTGTTGCCGTACGCGGACCTGGAGACGTTCCTCGCCGACCAGCGGCTCCTCGCCGGGGACCAGCGGTTCACGTATGTCGAGGGCACGGCCGAGCCGGACGAGTCGGGCGCGTACACGAAGTACGTGCTGGAGGCCGTCGCCTACGGGCCGCCCGCCGGGCCGGAGCGGGACGACGGCGCGTTGCTGTGCGGCCTGCGGTACGACCGGTCCGGGCAGATCACCGCGCAGACGCTCGGATACTTCGACTTCCTGAACCGTCTGGCCGACGGGGTGGCGGCCCTCCAGCAGGAGGGATTCTGGTCGTGGTGCCACCCGTGGCTGAACCTGCTGCTGCCCGGCGACCGCGTCGCCGAACTGTCCCGGACCCTGCTGGACGGGTTCGCCGGGCAGGACGTCGGCCCCGGCGGTGTCGTCCTGCTCTACCCGCTGGTCCACCGGCGCCTGCACACCCCGCTGCTGCGGGTCCCGGACGATCCGGTGCCGTATCTGATGGCCGTGCTGTGGACGCTGGACCCGGCGGACCAGGCGGCGGTGAGCGCCCGGACGGCCGCCAACCGCGTCGCCTACGAGACGGTCCGCGCGGCCGGCGGCACCCAGTATCCCGTGGGGTCCGTCCCGATGACCGCGGCGGACTGGCGCGGCCAGTACGGCAAGCTGTGGGAGGAGTTCGACGCCGCCAAGCGCCGTTACGACCCCCATCGGCTGCTCGCACCGGGCCAGCACGTCTTCACCGCCTGAGCGGACCGACCCACACCACACCCACGACCACACGCGCGACCGGCCCGGCGCCCGTACCCGCGCCTCTGGTCCCTGTCACCGCCCACCGCCCACTGGCGGCGTCGGCGCTACCCGCCCGCCAGTGGGTTCGGCAGCGGCAGATAGCGGGCGTCGGCGCCGTCCGCGCGGGTCCAGCGCAGCAGCAGGTTCGTCTTGCCCGGCAGGGTGGGTGAGGCGAGCAGGGCGCCGGCCTCCGGCAGGCCGTGCCGGGCGAGTTCGCCGCGGACGGCGGGCCAGGGGTCGAGGCCGGGATGGCGCTCGGCGAGGGCAGCGGCGACCTCGACGACGTTGTTGACCACCAGGGTGTAGACGAGCCGTTCCCAGCCGGCCGCCCGGGACACGTCGGAGAGCAGCTTGACGCCCTCGGCGTCCCGGAACAGCGCCTGCACGGGCAGACCGGCACCGTCCACCGCGATCAGCGTGTTCTGGAGATGCGCCTCGACCACCACGCCGTGGTCGGCGAAGGCCGCCAGGGCCGGGGGGACCACCTGGCGCAGGTACGCCGCCCACCAGGCGGCCGGGTCGGCGGTCGCGGCGAGCGGGTCGCCGTCGAAGCCCTCCACCAGTCCGGCGGCCAGCAGCGGCGTCGCGCCCGGCAGCAGGTGGCCGCCGAACCCGTCGCGGACCAGGACGGCCAGTTCCTCGAAGGCGAAGGCGGCCGTGCGGTAGCCGCGGTCCCCGAGCCAGGCCGCCGGGCCGTCGAAGGCGGCGAAGGCGCGGCTCGCGGCGGAGTCGGTGCGGCGCAGCCTGAGCAGGTCGTGCCGCCACAAGCGGCGGATGTCGTTGGTGATGCGCACGTCGAGGCTGAACTTCAGGAACAGATCGAGCCCGGGTTCGTACAGGGTGCGGATCGCCGCCGTGGGCCACGCCGTGGACGCGGTCGTGCCCAGCCGGAGCAGGCGTCCGTCGGCGAAGGCGGGCGCGAGGGCGGGGGCGGCCAGGTCGAGCTGCCAGGGGTGGGCGGGCAGCAGCCGGTAGCCGGGCGGGGCGGTGCCGAGGGCGTCCAGCGCCGCGGTGTCGCCCTCGTCGACCACGGCGTCGGCGCGCACGCCCAGCAGTACGAGCGGGAAGCGGGTGTGGGCCTCGGGGGCGTACGGCAGCCAGCCGTCGGCCGGGCCGCCGCCGCGGGCCTTGGGCGCCGGATGGCAGGGATGGCCGGTGAGGAGGGACTGCTCGGAGCGCAGGTACGGGTCGTCGGGCGGTGTCGCCCGGGCGCGGGCGGTGAGCAGCGCGGCGATGGTGTCGCGGCTGTCGAGCATCTCGCCGGGCAGTTCGTCGTTGGGCACTCCGGTGTGCCGGCGCAGTTCGTCGGCGACCAGTCCGACCAGCTCGGTGTGGTCGAGGCGGCGCCAGGCGCCGGCCGTGTACACCTCGGGTGCGGCGGGCCGCCGCAGGCCGCGCACGCGCAGCAGCCGGCCGCTCGCGGGCAGCCGGTGGACCAGCGGCCCGCCCAGTTGCGGCGGTCGTTCGGCGACCTCCCTGAGCAGGCAGTTGAGCAGGGGCGCGGCGGCGTACGCGTCGGCACGTACGCCGACGTCGTCGCCGAGGTGCAAGAGGTCCACGCGGTCCCGTTCCTCGTCCAGGGTGCAGATGGTGTCACGGGCCACATGGCCTCACGCGCCCGGTCGGCCCTATCCCGATCAGTATGTCTGTCGAACGAACCCGGCATGCGTGCCACCCACCCGGATCCGAGGAGCCAGCCCGTGCACCGTCCCCCCACCGCCGAGGCCCAGGTCGCCGCCGAGCTGGCCGACGTACGGCCCGGCCTCGTGCCGCGGTACGCGGCCGAGCTGCCCGGTGCCCGCGCGGCCGTGCTGACCCGCCTGTGGCGGGCGCTGGCCCACGAGCCGCTGCCGTGGCTGGCCGGGCGGACGGCCGGTCCGGACGGGCTCGCCCTGCGGCTCGCCGACGGCCGGACGCTCGACGGGCCGCTCGCGGATCCGTACGCGACCGACGCGTATGTGACGGCCGTGTCCCTGGACGGCACGGCGTACGACGATCCGGCCCGGCTGCTGACCGCTCTCGCGGTGCCGCACGCGGCCGGTTTCGCGGGTGAACTCGCGCACAGCGTGGCCTCGTTGGCGCTGTCGCGGGCCGGTCGGCCGGAGCCCTCCGCGGTGTGGCCCGCGCGGGACTGGGAGTGGGAGCAGCGGGTGGTCGACGGTCATCCGTTCCACCCCGGGTGCCGGTCCCGGCCGGGTTTCTCGGTGGCCGAGCAGTTCGCGTACGCGCCGGAGCACCGTCCGGTGGTGGACCTGGGGACGGTGCCGGTCGCCGCCGCGGAGTGCCTGGTGAGCGGCGAGTGGCCCGCGGAGCTGCGGGACGGGGGGCGGCTGCTGATCCCCGTACATCCCTGGCAGGCCGCCCATGTCCTCAAGTCCCCGGGCGGGGGCGGTCCGTCCGCCCACCCGCTGATGTCGCTGCGCACCCTCGCCCTGCCGGACGGACCGCACGTCAAGACCGCGCTGAGCACCCGGCTGACGTCCTCGGTGCGGGACATCTCGGTGTACTCGGTGGGTGCCTCGGCAACCCTGTCGGCGTTCGCGGAGGGCCTTGCGGCCCGCACGGACGGGCTGCTGCACGTCACCCGCACCCTGGGCGCGGCCACCGCCCACTCCCCCGATCTGGCGGCGGTGCTGCGCGAGTCGCCGCAGCGGTTCGCGGCGCCGGGCGAGTACGTGCTCCCGGTCGCCGCCCTCGCCGCCACCGGGCTGCCGCGCTCCCCGGCCCGGCTCGCGGCGTTCGTCCGGCTCGCGCTCACCGTCGGACTGCGGCTGCTGGACCTGGGGGTGGCCCTGGAGGCGCACGGCCAGAACCTCCTGGTGGTGCTGTCCGGGTCGGGCGATCCGCTGCGGCTGGTCTACCGTGACCTCGCCGACATCCGGATCAGCCCCGCCCGGCTGGCCCGGCACGGCATCGTCCCGCCGGAGCTGACGGGCCGTCTGGTCACGGACGACGTGCGGACCCTGCGCCGCAAGCTGTTCGGCTCCCTGGTGGCGGGGGCGCTGGCCGCCGTGGCGGGTTCGGGGGAGGCGCTGAGGGCCGCGCTGGCGGCGGCCCTGCCGGATCTGCCGCGCACCGCCGATCTGGCCGCGCTGCGCGAAGGGCCGTTGCCCGCCAAGGCCCTGACGCTGATGCGGCTGTCGCCGCGAACCCCCGGTGACCAGTGGGCGGCGCTGCCCAACCCGTTCGTTTTGGAGCCCGACACCTCTGATCAATAGGATCCGCCGATGATCAGAACACAACGGCTGGCGGCGGGAGTCTGCGCTCTGCTCGCCGCCCTGACGGCCGCGCTGGCGTTCCCCGCCTCAGCGTCCGCCGACGAGACGGAGCAGGCCGCTCCGAAGGTGGAACTGGTGCTGGACGTCAGCGGTTCCATGCGTACGGCGGACATCGACGGCGGAACGCGGATGGCCGCGGCGAAGCAGGCGTTCAACGAGGTGCTGGACGCGACCCCCGAGGAGGTGCAGCTCGGCATCCGCACGCTGGGGGCCAACTACCCCGGCAACGACCGCAAGGAGGGCTGCAAGGACACCGAGCAGCTCTACCCGGTCGGCCCGTTGAACCGGACCGACGCCAAGACGGCGGTGGCGACGCTGGCGCCGACCGGCTGGACCCCGATCGGGCCGGCGCTGCTGAAGGCGGCCACCGATCTCGACGGCGGTTCCGGTACCCGCCGTATCGTCCTGATCAGCGACGGCGAGGACACCTGCCAGCCGCTCGACCCGTGCGAGGTGGCCCGTGAGATCGCCGCCAAGGGCATCGGGCTGACCATCGACACGCTCGGTCTGGTGCCCGACGCCAAGACCCGCGACCAGCTCAGCTGCATCGCGGACGCCACCGGCGGCACCTACACCTCCGTGCAGCACAAGGCGGAACTCAGCGACCGCGTGGGCCAGTTGGTGGACCGGGCGGCGGATCCGGTGGTCACTCCGGTGGCCACCGAGGGGTCCGGCGAGTGCGCCAAGGCGCCCGCGCTGAAGCCCGGCCTGTACACGGACCGCGAGGAGTTCGGGCAGCAGCGCTGGTACAAGGTGGACGTCGAGCCCGGCCAGGAGCTGCGCGCCTCGGTGAGCGTGGCGGCGGACCGGGCCGTGAACCCCGACTACGGGGTGCTGCTGCGGGCCGTCACCACGCACGGCCGGGAGGTCGTGCGCGGCGAGGCGGCGGGCAACGGCCGTACGGACGTCATCTCGACGGGCCTGCGCTACCCGAAGCCCGAGAGCGACGACGACAACGCCCCGGCGGAGTCGATCTGCTTGCAGGTCACCAACTCGTACTCGGCGGCCTCCGGGGTGAAGACGCAGCCGGGGCTGCCGCTCGAACTGACCGTCGACGTCGTGGGCGGCCCGGACCAGGCGCACGACGTGGCCGCCTTCGGTCTCGGACGCGGCTGGTGGCTGCTCGGCGCGCTGGTGGTGATTGGTTTCGTCGCGGGGCTGCTGTGGGGCTGGGTGTCGCGCTGGCGGGTCGCGGTCTGGAGGACCAACTGATGCGAATCACACGTATGGTGACCGGTGCGCTGCTGCTGCTCGGGCTGGCCGCGGCGCCCGCGGCGGCCGACTCCACGCCGTCGCCGAGCGCGTCGGACGGCGGCAACGCGCCCACGCAGGCGGGGACTTCGTTCCGTACGGCGACCGAGATCGACCAGGGCCAGCAGGCCACCGCGGACGGCTCCACGGGTGACTACCTGTACTGGTCGTTCCCGGCGGACGCCGGGCAGCGCCCGGACGTCCGCGCGACGGTCAAGCTCCCCGGGACGCACGGCACGCAGACCTGGCAGCTGAACGTGTACGACGGTCTGCGCCGGCGCCAGTCCTGCCAGTACGGCACCCAGACCCGTACCGCCGCGGCGGGCACCGGCACGGTCGAGCTGCACTGCGTGCTGCGCACGGTGCGGGCCTGGTCGGAGCCGTGGGCGAACGACCCGCTGCCGGGTACGTACTACGTCCGGCTGACCGTGGTGGATCTCACCCCGGCCGATCTGGGGCAGCCGGTGCGCGCCGAGGTGCGCGCCGACGCCAAGCACATCGGCGGCTCGGCCGCGGTGGACGGCTCGCTGGCCGAGCCGCTGGTGCCCGGGAACTCCGTCAAGCAGGACACGGCCGGGGACGCGGAGAAGGACGGGTCGGTGAAGACCGCGGTGCTCTCCAGCATCAAGCCCGACGACGGCTGGTCGTCCGGCTGGTGGTCGGACCGCTGGGTGTGGACCGGGGTGGGCGGCGTGCTGGCCGCGCTCGCGGGTATCGGCGGGTACGCGCTGACCCGTGGCTCGGGGCGGCCGAACCGGGTGCCGCCGGGCGTCTGAGAACGACTCGCGCACAGGAGGGCCCGCCGGACGGATCGGCGGGCCCTCACTCCTTTCACGCCTCCCGCAGCGCCTTGGCGAGGGGGCCGTCCCCGGTGACGGTGATGCGCCCGGACCGCACCGCGTCCGACACCCGCAGCAGGCCCCGGGCGACGGCCGTACCGGTCCCGGTGTCCATCGAGAGCCGTGCCTCGGGTTCCGCGGGCGCCTGTCCGTCGCCGTACACCGGTCCGTCCTCGGCGCCGACGTACAGGTGGAAGTCCCCTTCGTCCAGACGGACTTCGACCAGGCGCACATCGGCCGGGGGGACATCGGTCAGGCGGACGTCGGCCGGGCGCACGTCGGCCGGGCGCACGTCGACGAGCCCCTCCTCCGCGAGCGCCCGCAGCAGAGGCAGCGCGAACCAGTGCGCGCGCACCGCGTCGGTCGGGCCGCGTTCCCCCAGCTCGGGCTGCCCCCATGCGCCCAGTGCCTGCACGACGGGCAGCAACTCCCGTCCGCGTCCGGTCAGTTCGTAGACGTACGCGGCGCCCGGCGGGGGCAGCCGGCGGCGGGTGGCGAGTCCGTCCCGCTCCATGTCCTTCAGCCGCGAGGCGAGTACGTCCGTACTCACTCCCGGCAGGTCCGCGTGCAGGTCCGTGTAGCGGCGCGGACCGGCGAGCAGCTCCCGGACGATCAGCAGAGTCCAGCGGTCGCCGACGAGGTCGAGCGCACGGGCGGCGGAACAGTACTGGTCGTAGCTTCGGCGAGGTGACATGCGACGCAGTCTAGACATGTTGTTGGACTTTCCAAGCTCCCACTTGGTAAAACCAAGCAACACCAGTTATCTGAGGGGAAGCGGCGCATGGAGTTCCGGCAGTCGAACAAGCTCAGCGAGGTCTGCTACGAGATCCGCGGCCCGGTGATCGAGCACGCCGACGCGCTGGAGGAGGCGGGCCACAGCGTGCTGCGCCTGAACACCGGCAATCCCGCGCTGTTCGGCTTCGAGGCGCCGGAGGAGATCCTCCAGGACATGATCCGGATGCTGCCGCAGGCGCACGGCTACACCGACTCGCGCGGCATCCTCTCCGCCCGCCGGGCGGTCGCCCAGCGCTACCAGAACCTGGGCCTCGCCGTCGGCGTCGACGACGTGTTCCTCGGCAACGGCGTCTCCGAGCTGGTGTCGATGGCCGTGCAGGCGCTGGTGGAGGACGGCGACGAAATCCTCATCCCTGCGCCGGACTTCCCGCTGTGGACGGCGGTCACCACGCTGGCGGGCGGCAAACCGGTCCACTACCTGTGCGACGAACAGGCCGAGTGGTACCCGGACCTGGCCGACATGGCGTCGAAGATCACCGACCGCACCAAGGCCGTCGTCATCATCAACCCCAACAACCCGACCGGCGCCGTCTACCCGAAGGAGGTCGTCGAGGGCATCCTGGACCTCGCCCGCCGCCACGGCCTGATGGTCTTCGCCGACGAGATCTACGACCAGATCCTGTACGACGACACCGTCCACCACCCCACCGCCGCGCTCGCCCCCGACCTTGTCGTCCTCACCTTCTGCGGACTGTCGAAGACGTACCGGGTGGCCGGCTTCCGCTCGGGCTGGCTGGTGGTCACCGGACCCAAGCAGCACGCCAAGGACTACCTGGAGGGCCTGACGATGCTGGCCTCCATGCGGCTGTGCCCCAACGCGCCCGCCCAGTACGCCATCCAGGCCGCGCTCGGTGGCCGCCAGTCCATCCACGAACTCACCGCGCCCGGCGGACGCCTGCGGGAGCAACGGGACGTGGCCTGGCAGCGGCTCAACGAGATCCCGGGCGTGACCTGCGTGAAGCCCAAGGGCGCGCTGTACGCCTTCCCCCGTCTCGACCCCAAGGTGCACAGGATCCACGACGACGAGAAGTTCGTCCTCGACCTGCTGCTCCGCGAGAAGATCCAGGTCGTCCAGGGCACCGGGTTCAACTGGCCGTCCCCGGACCACTTCCGGATCCTCACCCTGCCGCACGCGGACGACCTGGAGGCGGCGATCGGGCGGATCGGACGGTTCCTCGGCGGATACCGGCAGTGACATCCGCCGGGCCCGGTGCCTGAGCGCGGTGTGGCCCCCAGGCGGGGATGAGTACCGGTACTCATCCCCGCGAAACGTTCCCCGGGCCACCCTGTGAGGACACCATCACGGCCCGACCCGAAGGACACCTGACATGCCGAACGCCTCCCGCACGCGCCGCTTCCTCGCGCTCGCCACGGACAACTGGCCCGCACGCGGCTATCTCGCCGTGGTCGCCGCGTCGCTGGCGGTCTTCCTGTACGCCGTGTACCTGTCGCCGGACCCGGGGTTCGCCGCGATCTGGCCGTACATGACCACGGCCCCGCTCAGCATCCTCGCCTTCCTGGTGCCGACCCCGGAATGGGACTCCTCGCTCTCCTGGCTGAGCCCATTGATCTTCTCCGCCGGTGTGGCGTTGTCCGGTCTGGTCAACGCGGCCCTGATCGGCCTGCTCGCCCGCGCGCTGCGCACCGGGACGCCGCACCCGACCGCCTGAGGAAGTCACCGGCCGGGGCACCGTCACGCGGGTCACACGGGTCACGTGAGAGCGACCTCGCACCAGACGGTCTTGGTGTACGGGTCCGCACACGTCGTACCCCAGTGGGTGGCCAGCGCCTCCACCAGCAGCAGCCCCCGGCCGGACTCGGCTTCGAGACCGGCCGGTCGGAGGGTTCCGGGGCCGGGCGGACGGCGGTCGGGCCGCGGATCCGTCACCTCGATACGGAGCGTGGCGTCCGCGCGGTACAGGGTGAGCCGGAGGCGGAAGCCGTGGCCCCGCGCCCGGCCGTGCAGTGCCGCGTTCGCGGCGAGTTCGGTCACCAGCAGGGCCACCGTGCGGTTGGCCTCGGTGTCGTACGTCCAGCCCCAGCTGTGGACCTGCTCGGCCGCCAGGTGCCGGGCGAGCCGGGCGCCTCTCGGAGTGGCCGAGAGGAGGAGGGCGGAATGACGGACCGTCGAGTCGGCGATATCAGCGTTCACCTCACCCAGCGTGGTCACGTGTATCTACCCTGAACAGCAGCGCCGTCAGTACGCAGCGTCACTGTCCGGTCGCTGTCCGGGACTGTTCGGGCCGCGATGCGTGACGCGGCGGACGGGCCGGAAGTTGCTCACGGGAGCCGCGTGGTGGAGGTGTCGGAGTGGTGGACGTGACCGGTGGGGACGCCGAGGACGAGGAGTCGGCGGCCGTCCTGCGGACCGTCGGCAAGGTCGTCAAGATGTACCGCGAGCGGAAGAAGCTCACCCAGGCCGAACTGGGCACGGCCATCGGCTACAGCGAGGAGCAGGTGTCCTCGGTGGAACGGGGACGGCGGGCACCGAAGGCGCAACTCCTCGAAGCGGCGGACCAGGTGCTCGAAGCGGGCGGGATGATCGCCGGGCTGACGAAGGACGTGGAGCAGGCGCGGTATCCGAAGAAGGTGCGGGATCTGGCGAAGCTGGAGGGGGAGGCGGTTGAGATCTGCGCGTACGCCAACTCCGCCATCCACGGATTGCTTCAAACACCGGAGTATGCAGGGGCGTTGTACGGGATGCGACGTCCACCGTTCACCGAGGAGGAGGTGGAATGCCTTGTTGCCGCGCGTCTGTCACGCCAGGAGATCTTCGACCGGCAACAGCCAGTCCCCGTTTTCAGTTTCGTCTTGGAGGAAGTAACACTACGCCGTCCGCTCGGGGGCAGAATGGTGATGCGAAAGCAGCTCGAACACCTGTTGGAGATTGGTCGACGGCGGAACGTGGAGATCCAGGTGATGCCCACGGACCGCGAGGACCATGCCGGTCTTGCAGGGTCACTTCAGCTGCTTCGCCTCAAGGAGGGGGACACCGTGGCACACAACGAGGTGCAGCTCACCAGCCGCCTGATCTCGCTCCCCAAGGAGATCCAGATCTTCGAAGTCCGCTACGGCGCCATTCGGGCGCAGGCCCTCACCCCCCGCGAGTCGCTGGCCTTCATCGGCAAAGTACTTGGAGAAACATGATGACCAACGCCCCAACCGGGACCAACTCCTCGCTCATGTGGTTCAAGAGCAGCTACAGCACGAACGACGGCCCGGAGTGCGTAGAGGTCGCCTTCGCCCCCAGCATCGTCCATATACGGGACTCGAAGCACTACCAAGGCCCCCGGCTCACTGTCGGCCCCGAGCAATGGTCCGCCTTCGTCTCGTACGCCACCGGCCACTGAGGACGACAAACCGAAAGGGGGCCCCAATGACGGGAACCGGCATGACCGACCGCCGCCCGCTGCTGCTCCTCGACGTCGACGGCCCCCTCAATCCCTTCCGCGCCCGGTTCCTGCGGCACCACGGCTACGTCACCCGGCGGCTCCGTCCCGCCGGCTGGTCGGCGCGGCAGGAGCCGGGCTCGCGGCGGCTGCGCCGCGGGCTGCGGGTGCGGCTGCACCCCGGTCACGGCGCCCGGTTGCTCGCGCTGCCGTACGAACTGGCGTGGGCGACCACCTGGATGCACGAGGCCAACGAGATGATCGCGCCGGTGATCGGGCTGCCGGGCACGCTGCCGGTCATCGAATGGCCCGAGTTGTTCGCCACGGATCCCGAGGGCCTGTACTGGAAGACCCGGCACGTGGTCGCGTGGGCGGCCGGGCGGCCCTTCGTCTGGGTCGACGACATGATCACGGATCTCGACGTACGGCATGTCGCCGCGCACCACGACGGCCCCGCGCTGCTCCTTCCGGTCGACCCCCGCCACGGCCTGCGGGAGCGTGAATTCACGGAGCTGGCGCGCTGGGCCCGTAGCCTCTGACACATGGGTGATCTTCTCCTGGTCCGGCACGGCGAGACCGAGTGGTCGCTGTCCGGACAGCACACCGGCTGGACGGACGTACCCCTCACCGAGCACGGCCGGGAGGAGGCCCGCCGACTGGCGCCGCTGGTGCGCTCGCAGCGGATCGGCGCGGCCTTCGTCAGCCCACTGCACCGGGCCAGGGAGACCGCCGAACTGATCGGGGCGGGTGACGCCCGCGTCGACGCCGACCTGCACGAGTGGGACTACGGGGGCTACGAGGGGATCACCACCGACGAGATCCACCGCACCCGGCCCGGCTGGTTCCTGTTCACCGACGGGGTCGTACCGGGGCCGCCGGAACACCCCGGGGAGACTCCCGAGCAGGTCGGCGCTCGGGCCGACCGTGTCCTGGCCAGGGTGGACGCCGCGCTCGCCGACATCGACGCCGACACCGACGCCGATGTGCTGCTGGTCGCGCACGGGCACTTCCTGCGCGTCCTCACCGCCCGCCGCCTGGGGCTGCCGCCCACGCACGGGGCGCTGTTCCTGCTGGAGACGGGCACGCTGTGCCGACTGGGCACCGAGCACGAGCGGCCGGTCGTCGCGGAGTGGAACGTCCGGCCGGCCGACTGACCGGGCCGAGCCGGGCCCATCGTCGGGTCAGGCCCGCTGTCGGACCCCGGTCGTACGCTTCGAAGGGAGCGTACGACCGGCCCCGTGCAAGAGCCGGCCACCGGCTCAGCACAGGGAGCGTCCACCGGCTCCGCGAAGGGCCGACCATCGGGGAGGAGCCAGACCGTGACCCGACCGCCGACCGCCGCGCAGCGGCAGGTGATCGACGCCGCCGACCCGGTCACCGGGCGGCTGCGGGGTACGGAGCCGCAGCTCGCGGCGCTGGTGAAGCGGGGGCTGGCCTTCCGGCATCCGCGTCCGCCGCACGACCACTTCCTCACTCCGGCGGGACACCGGCTGCGTGCGACGACCCCGCCGACCACCGCCCCTGCCGCACCGGCCACGGCTCCCGCCGAGCACGCCCACCGTCCCACCGGCCCGGCCGCCGACAGCGGGGTGTTCGCGGCCCGTGTCGGCGGCCCGGAGGACACCGAGGTGGCCTCCGGGCCGGACCGGGCCCGCGAGGTGCACACCGCCTGGCAGGGGCTGCTCGAACTGCGCCGGATGACCAACCCGGACGGGTCCGCCGACCGTCCGTGCGGCTGGGAGCGCGCGCATCTGGTGCGGGCCGCCGCACTCGCCCTGGAGGCGGCCGGACACCGGCCGGCCGGGCCGGAGCCGGACACCGACGGGTACCGGGTGCGCGCGACCCCGCAGCCGGAGGCGGTCGGGGTGTACGCGCGCGACGCCGAGCTGCTGCGGGCGTGCGCGGCCACGCTGGAGAGAGCGGGCTGGCAAGCCGGGGAGTACACCCGGCCGCGGACACGGGAGCGGTATCTCCTGGCCTCCCCGCGCCGGGTGTGAGAGGGGGCATGCCAGGATCGGAGGCATCAGTGCCTCATACACACGAGTAACACCGGAACACGAGGGAGAGCCAACTGTGAGCGAGCCGTTTTCCGTCCGGGTGACCGTCCGCGGATACGAGACGGATGTCCAGGGCCACCTCAACCAGGCGGTGTACCTCAGCTACGCGGAACACGCCCGCTGGTCGGCGCTCCAGGCCGCCGGAATCAGCCAGAGCCGGCTCTCCGGCCAGGGCGTCGGCCCGGTCGTGCTGGAGACGACGATCCGTTATCTGCGCGAACTGGTCGCGGGCGAGGAGGTCGATGTGACCTGCGAGTTCGAGTGGGGCGAGGGCAAGACCTTCCGGATCCGGCAGACGATTCGGAAGGCCGACGGCACCGTGGCCGCGGAGATCACCGGGGTCAGCGGTGTGCTGGACCTGAAGCTGCGCAAGCTGGTCGCCGACCCGCGGAAGGTCTTCAAGGAACTGGCGACCGACTTCGGCCCGTTCGGGCTGTGACGCCCCGCGGGACGGCCCGCTCCGAGCGACCCGGTACCCGCGCGGCGGCCGGCGGACGCGGAGAGCGCGGTCAGTGGCCGGCCGCGATCTCCTCGCCCGCCTCCATGGGGTGGGTGACGTCCCGCGCCTGCCCGCCGCGGCCGAGGTGGTTGAAGACCAGGTTGAGCAGTACCGCGGCCACGCAGCCCGTGGAGATGCCCGAGTCGAGGACGATCCGTACGGTCTGCGGGAAGGCGTGGTAGAAGTCCGGAGCGGTGATCGGGATGATGCCGACGGCGAGGGACACGGCCACGATCAGGACGTTGTTGTCCCTGTCCAGACCGGCCCTGGCCAGCGTCTGGATGCCGCTCGCGGCCACCGAGCCGAACAGCACCACGCCCGCGCCGCCGAGCACCGGGGGCGGTACGACGGCGATGAGCGAGGCGGCCATCGGGCACAGGCCCATCAGGACCAGGAAGCCACCGCCCGCGGCGACCACGAACCGGCTGCGTACGCGGGTCATCGCGACCAGCCCGATGTTCTGTGCGAAGGCGCTGCACATGAACCCGTTGAACAGCGGGCTGATCGCCGTGCCGAGCGTGTCGGCGCGCAGTCCGGCCGCGATGGTCCGCTCGTCCGCGGGCCGTTCGACGATCTCGCCGAGCGCCAGCATGTCCGCGGTCGACTCCGTCATCGACACCACCATGACCACGCACATGGACAGGATCGCGGCGAGGTGGAACTGCGGTGCCCCGAAGTGGAAGGGGGTCGGGAAGCCGACCACGTCCGCGTCGGCGACCGGGGCGAAGTCGGTGACGCCGAACGGGATCGCGACGAGCGTCCCGGCGATCAGGCCGAGCAGGACCGCGATCTGTTTGACGAAGCCACGGGTGAAGCGGCGCAGCAGCAGCACGATCACGAGGGTCGCGGCCGAAAGGCCCAGGTACTTCACCGAACCGTAGTCGTGGGCGGCCGGGTCGGGACCCTGCGCCCAGCCGAAGGCGACGGGCAGCAGTGACACGCCGATGAGCGTGATGACCGACCCGGTGACGACGGGCGGGAAGAAGCGGACCGCCTTGCAGAAGAAGGGCGCGGCCAGGAAACCGAGGACTCCGGCGACCATCACCGCGCCGAAGATGACCGGCAGGGCGTCGGACCTGTCATGGCTCGCGGCGACGATCGCGGTCATGGGGGCGACCCCGGCGAAGGTGACGCCGTTGACGAAGGGCAGCCGGGCGCCGATCTTCCAGAACCCGATGGTCTGCAGGAAAGTGGCGAGGCCCGCGGTGAACAGGCAGGCGCCGGTGAGGAAGGCGAGGTCGGTGCCGGACAGGCCCGCGGCGGCGCCGACGATCAGGGGCGGGGCGACGACCCCCGCGTACATGGCGGCCACGTGTTGCAGGCCGCTGGTCGCCAGCTTGAGGGCGGGGAGTTTCGCGTCGACTGGGTGGGGCGCGGCAACGGGGTTCGCGGACACGGCGGCTCTCCTCCGGTCGGTTGCACGTCTGCTCTGACGTGGGTGTCAAGGAGGTGGGATGTGCGGTTGTGCGGGTACCTCGCGCCGCGGCCGGGCCGGACGGTGGGAGGGTACCCGGATCGGGCCCGTTCCGGGGAACGGTGACCGTTCCGGGGCGCGCGGCTCGGCCGCGCGCCCCGGTGACGGCCGCCGTGGAGCCCCCTGGGATCCACGGCCGCCGACCGGGAGCCGTCCCTCCCGGCCGGAGCTTCAGCTGGTCAGTCCTGCGCGGCGAGCCGCGCCAGGCGCTGGGCCTCGGCCCTGGTGGACCGGGCGACGGCGTCCTCGTCGACGTGCAGCAGCCGCCCGTCCGCGACGATCTGCCGGCCGTTCACGAACGACGCCGTGACCGGCGCCGCCGCCCCGAGCACCAGCGCGGCCACCGGGTCCGCGATGGACGCGTGGGCCAGCGTGCCGAGGTTCCACAGCACCAGGTCGGCCAGCTTGCCCGGCTCCAGCGAGCCGATCTCGGCCGCGCGGCCCAGCACCCGGGCGCCGCCGAACGTGGCGAGTCTGAGCGCCTGGCGGGCGGTCAGTGCGGCCTCGCGGTGGGCGCCGAGACGGTTGATCAGCAGGGCGTTGCGCAGTTCGGTGTGGAGTTCGCCGGACTCGTTGGAGGCCGTGCCGTCGACGCCGAGGCCGACCGGGACGCCGGCCGCGAGCAGGTCGGGGACGCGCGCGATACCGGCGGCGAGCCGGGCGTTGGAGGAGGGGCAGTGGGCCACGCCGGTCCCGGTGCGGGCGAAGGCGGCGATGTCGGAGTCGTTCATGTGGACGCAGTGCGCCATCCACACGTCCTCGCCGAGCCAGCCCGTGGACTCGAAGTAGTCGGTCGGGCCCATGCCGAACAGTTCGTGGCAGAACTTCTCCTCCTCGACCGTCTCCGAGCCGTGGGTGTGCAGCCGTACTCCGAGCCGACGGGCCAACTCGCCGCCCGCACGCAGGAGTTCGGTGGAGACGGAGAAGGGCGAGCAGGGCGCGACGGCGATCTGGGTCATGGCGTCGAAGGAGGCGTCGTGGTGCCGGCGGACGGTCTCCTCGGTCGCGGCGAGGGCGTCCTGAAGGGTCTCGACGGCGAAGTCCGGCGGCAGCCCGCCGTCCTTGCGGCTGCGGTCCATCGAGCCGCGGGCGAGGGTGAACCGGACGCCGGTCTCCTGGGCGGCGCGGATGATCGCGCCGGACAGGTCGCCGGAGCCCCGCGGATAGACGTAGTGGTGGTCCATGGCGCAGGTCACGCCGCCGCGGGCCATCATCGCCAGCGAGCCCTGCGCCGCCGCGTACACCATCGCTTCGTCGATGCGTGCCCAGGTCGGGTACAGCGCGACCAGCCAGTCGAAGAGGTTGTGGTCCGTGGCCAGGCCCCGGGTGATCCACTGGTAGAAGTGGTGGTGGGTGTTGACCAGGCCGGGGGTCACCAGGTGGCCGGTGGCGTCGATACGGCGTACGACGTCCGTCAGTCCCCCGGGGGCCCGGCCCGCGCCGACCGCCTCGATGCGGTTGCCGGCGAGGACGACGTGTCCGTCCGCGTACTCGGTGTCGTCGGCGTCGACCGTCGCGATCGAACAGTTCTCGATGACGATGCGCTGGGGTGCTGCCATGATTCGTCCTTTGCGCTCTGTGGACCGAAGGGGTGAGGGCACGGCAGGACCCCGGGGATGTGAGTGCCGCGGCCGAGGAGCGCTGCTTGTCGGCCGCGGGTGCCGAAGACGGGTCGGTCAGAGGTTGGTGAGGTCCACCGGGATCCGCGCCTCGCGGCCCTCCCGCAGGACGGTGGCCTCGATGAGGCCGTAGGGGCGGTCGGCGGCGTAGTACACCTCGTTGTCGTTCTTCAGCCCGAAGGGCTCCAGGTCGACGAGGAAGTGGTGCTTGTTCGGCAGCGAGAAACGGATCTCGTCGATCTCGCCGCGGTGGGTGATGACGCGCGTGCCCATCTGGTAGAGGGTCTGCTGCAAGGAGAGCGAGTACGTCTCCGCGAAGGCCAGGAGGAGGTGCTTCCTGGTCTCCTCGTAGGACGTCTCCCAGTCGGGCATGGGCTGCGTGTCGTCGCTCCAGCCGAACCGCCAGCGGCCGGAGACCTCGGTGGCCAGGATCCGGTCGCGGGCTTCCGGGAGCGTCGTGTACTTGTCCTTGACGTAGCCCCGGAACTCCGAGTCGGTCGAGTTCATGACGACCAGGTCCTTGAGGCCGGAGACGACCTCCCACGACGAGCCGTCGTAGGTGATCTGGGCCAGCCGGGTCTCCTGGCCCTTGCGGACGAAGGAGTGCCCGGCCTCGCCCGCACCGGCGGGCCGGCCGTCGGCGCCGGCGGCCGGGATCCGCTCCCAGGTGTACTCCTCGACGCGGATGCGGGCCGTCCTGATCGGCTCCTGGCTCGTCACGAAGTGGCGGGCGAGGTGGATGCCGAACTGTTCGGCGGACTCGATGCCGTACTCCTTGGCGAACGCGAACACCGTGTTCTTGGTGGTGTCGGTCGGCAGGACGTTGGCGTTGGATCCGGAGTGGTGGACGTCGTCCATGTCGCCGCTCAGCGCCACGGAGACGCTGAGGTCCTTGATGTGGTGGGTGGCGCCGTCCCGCGTGATCCTGACGACCCGGTTCTCGGCCTTGCCGTACTGGTTCTGTCCGAGGATCACGTGCTGTCCCCGGACCGCCCGGGGGGCGGGTCGGGGGTCGGACGGGTGGGCGGGGCGGGAATTGACTGCCATGTGTCTGCTAGCTCCCTCGGTAAACGGAGTAGCCGAACGGGTTGAGCAGCAGCGGTACGTGGTAGTGCTCCCCGGCGGTCACCGCGAAGGTGACCGCCACCTCGGGGAAGAACACCGTGCCGCTGTCCCGGTTCGCGGGGGCGTCCTGCTGCGCATCGGCTTGGTTCTTCGCGCTGTTCTCGAAGTACGCCTCGACCTCGAAGGCGAGCCGTACGTGGGTGGTCCCTTCCGGCAGTGCCGGCAGATCCTTGCACCGGCCGTCCGCGTCGGTCGCGGAGCCGCCGAGCGGCCGCAGGTCCGCGTCGCGCCCGGCGCGGGCGGCGAGCCGGACGGTGACGCCCGCGGCGGGGCGGCCGACGCTGGTGTCCAGGATGTGGGTGGACACCGAACTCTGCCGCGAGGCGGCGGTGGTCGTGCTCATGGGGGAAGGTCCTCTTCGACGAGTCGGGCCAGCCGGACACGGTTGATCTTTCCCAGCTCGGCGCGGACGATCTCCCGCTCCTGCTCCGGCGTGTTGCCGATCCGTTCCCTGACCGCGTCGCGCAGTTGCCCGGCGGTCTTCCCGGTGGCGCAGACAAGGAACACCTGGCCGAACCGGTCCTGGTAGGCCAGGTTCAGTTCAAGTATCTCGGCCTTCAGCCGCGCGGAGGCGCCGGCCATGCCACGCTGCTCCCGGGCCGAGGCCGGGTCGCCGGGTCTCGGGCGGCCTATCGGCGGGTGCGCGGCCATCGCCTGCGCGAGGTCGGCGGGGGTCAGGGCGGCCGTGGCGGCGTCGCTGGCGGCGTAGAGGTCGTCCACCGTGGCGTACGGGCGGTGGACGAGGAGCCGGCCCACCCACGCCGGAGCGGCGCACGCCGCCTGGAGGGCGGCGCGGGCCGTCTGCTCCGCCAGGACATTGAACCGGGCCAGGCCCGGGGGCGTGGGTGTCGAAGTCACGGGAGCCTCCGTTGCCGGGAGCGGCTTCGTACGGATCGGGCTGCGGCCAGCTAACGCCCTGCGCCACCCGACGTCAACACTTTGTTGAAAATTCGAGGGCTCGGACCACCGCCGTCCGGCCCCCTGGTGGCGTCTGCCCGCTCCCCCCGACCAAGGCCCTGATCAGGTCTCTTTCTCGCGGTTGAGGTAGTTGTAGACGGTGAAGCGGCTGACCCCGAGGGCGGTCGCCACGGTCTCCACCCCGTGCCGCACGGTGAAGGCGCCGCGCGACTCCAGGGCCCGTACGACCTCCTGCTTGGCCTTGCGGTCCAGGTCGGCCAGCGGCTTGCCGCGCCCGCGCTCCATGGCGGCCAGGATGTGGTCCAGCGAGTCGGCGAGCTGCGGCAGGCGTACGGCCACTACGTCGGCGCCCTCCCAGGCGAGCACGACGTCGTCGGGGCCGGCCTCGTCCGGCGGCAGCAGTTGCCCGCCCATGGCGTCGACCAGCGGTTTCACCGCCGCGATGAACGGCTCGTCCCCGGTCAACTGCCCCCCTCCCCCGCCACGTTGACCTGGAGCGAGATCCGGGTGGCGCCGGCGTCGAGCGTGCGGCGCAGCAGGGCGTCCACGGCGCTCAGCACGGCGTCGGCCGAACCCTCCGCCGTGTTGCCGAACGGGCCGACGTCCACCGCGTCCAGCCCGGCCCCCTCGATGACCTCGCGGGCCACCAGCGCGTGCGCCGGAGCCTCGTCGAGATCGAAGGGCTCCGTCGTGAACTCCACCCGCAATCGCACTGTGCCCCCATGGCATCGCTCGCCCGGCCGCTGTGGGTCGACCTTAACGGACACCCGGGCCGACGGCTCCTGGCCTTGACAACCACCCACCCAGGGTTACAGTCTTCCATTAAGCAGAACTCAACTTCCGCAATATGAAATTCTGGACCGGAAGGGGGCGCGGCCCCGATGGGATTCGCAGACCAGCGCTTCAACGTCAACCTGTCGATCCTCTTCACGGAACTCCCGCTCCTGGAGCGTCCCGCGGCCGCCGCCGCGGCCGGCTTCACCGCGGTCGAGCTGTGGTGGCCCTGGGTCGACGAGCCCGCCCCCGAGCGGTCCCGGCTCGCCGCCCTGAAACAGGCGATCGACGACGCGGGCGTCCAGCTCACGGGCCTGAACTTCTACGCGGGCCGGCTACCGGGACCGGACCGCGGGGCACTGTCCGTCCCGGGCGAGGAGTCCGAGCGGTTCCGCGCCAACGTCGACGTGGCCGCGGACTTCGCCGCCTCGCTCGGCTGCACGGCGCTCAACGCCCTGTACGGCAACCGTGTCGAAGGCGTGGACCCGGCCGAGCAGGACGCCCTGGCCCTGGAGAACCTGGTGCTCGCGGCCCGCGCCGCCGACCGGATCGGCGCGATCCTGCTGATCGAGGCGCTGAACAAACCCGAGTCACCGCTGTATCCGCTGGTCTCGGCACCGGCCGCGGTCGAGGTCGTCGACCGGGTGAACGAGGCGACGGGACTCGGCAACGCCCGCTTCCTCATGGACCTCTACCACCTGTCCATGAACGGCGAGGACCTGCCGGCGGTCATCGAGCGCCACACACCGAAGACCGGCCATGTGCAGATCGCCGACAACCCCGGCCGCGGGGCCCCGGGCACCGGCTCGCTCCCCCTGGAGGACCTCCTCGACCAGGTGCGCAAGGCCGGTTACGAAGGCTGGGTCGGCCTGGAGTACAAGCCGGGCGACCGCCCGAGCGCCGAGGCGTTCGCGTGGCTCCCGCGCGAAGCGCGCTGAACCCCGACGCCGACCCCCCGACCGAGCACAGCAGTCAGAGAGGCACCCCCGTCATGAGCACCCATGCCGACTCCCCCCGCGCCACCCTTCCGACGATCGCCTGGATCGGCCTCGGCATCATGGGCTCGCCCATGTCCGAGAACCTGATCAAAGCGGGGTACGACGTCACCGGTTACACCCTGGAGCAGGAGAAGCTGGACCGGCTCCGCGCCGCCGGCGGCACCGCGGCCGGCACGATCGCCGAGGCGGTACGGGACGCCGACGTGGTCATCACGATGGTGCCGGCCTCCCCGCAGGTCGAGGCGGTCGCCTACGGCCCGGACGGCATCCTGGCGCACGCACGGCCGGGCACGCTGCTGATCGACATGTCCTCCATCACCCCGCAGACCTCCGTCGACCTGGCCGAGGCCGCCCGCGAGAAGGGCGTCCGCGTCCTGGACGCCCCGGTCTCCGGCGGCGAGGCGGGCGCGGTCGAGGCCGTGCTGTCCATCATGGTCGGGGGTGAGCCGGCCGACTTCGAGGCCGCGAAGCCGATCCTCGAGGCGCTGGGCAGGACCATCGTGCTGTGCGGTCCGCACGGCTCCGGCCAGACCGTGAAGGCGGCCAACCAGCTGATCGTCGCCGTGAACATCCAGGCGTGCGCCGAGGCCGTGGTCTTCCTGGAGAAGTCCGGCGTGGACCTGGCGGCCGCCCTGGACGTCCTGGGCGGCGGCCTGGCCGGCTCGACCGTGCTGGCCCGCAAGAAGGACAACTTCCTGCACCGGGACTTCAAGCCGGGCTTCCGCATCGATCTGCACCACAAGGACATGGGCATCGTCACGGACGCCGCGCGCGCCGTCGGCGCGCCGCTGCCGGTGGGTGCGGTGGTCGCCCAGCTGGTCGCCAGCCTGCGCGCCCAGGGCGACGGCGGCCTGGACCACTCGGCCCTGCTGCGGGCCGTGGAACGCCTGTCCGGCTCCCAGGTCTGAGCCGGCCCCTGCTTCCGGGCGGCGCCGGTGCCGACATCTGTCGTGTCGCGCCCAGGCGCCGGCGCCGCCCGGAATCCAGTTCGGCGGACTGCCGGACGCCAGTCTCCCGCGGCCCGCGCTCCGCGACGCGTGGAGCGAGCCCCCGCGCCGTGTCCGGACGGACGGCCGGGCCGCTGTCCAGGCGTGGCCGCCGAGGACGCGGCGCGGGCGAGGCGGGGACCGCGGCGGACGTCCCCGGGGCCAGGCGAAGCCGAGGCCCGGGGACCTGCGAACCAGTGCGGTGGTGAAGGACTCGGGGACCTCCTGCCCGACCGGAGGGGAGGGCGTCCCCGGTCCGTCGCGACCGCCGCGGCCCCGGCCCCACCTCCCAGGGCCGGGAGCACGGCCGCCTCCCTGGGCGGCCACGGTCCCGGCCCCGCCTCTGACCGAAGAGGCCCCCGATCCCGCCCGGCGGCGCGCATGTCCTGTCGCGCCCGGTCACGCGCCGCCGGGCGGCCAGGTTCGCGCGGGCAGGACCGCGACGAGGCCGGGGTACGGCCGCTGCCGTACCCCGGCCTACGCAACCCTCAAATCAACCTCTGAGCATCGCGCGCGGAGGCTTCGACAGCCCGCGCCTGCGGGCACACCACCGGCACGCGGCGCCCTCCGACACCGGGACGGCGGGCCCCGCACGGGGGTTTCTCATGAGCCATGCGACATCGACCGCACCGGACCCGTACGCGGTCGCCCTGCTCCGCGGCGGCGACCGCGCCGCGCTGACCGTCGCCCTCGCCGGGCTGCATCTGCGCGGCGTGGTCGAGGCCGGGCGGCCGGGCACGGTGCGCCGGACCGGGGCTAAGGGCGCCGTGTCCCTCCGCCATCCCTTGGAGAAGGCGGTACGCACCAGTCTCTACCGGCCGGCCGGACCACGGGAGCTGCCCGCCCGGGAGGTGGTGCGACGGGCCCTGGCCAGGATGCGGGCGGAGCTGGTGGCGCAAGGACTGCTGCGGGCGCTGCCACCGGGCCGCACCCGCGGCGCCCGCCGGTACCTGGCGGAGCTGCGGGACCACCATGCCCTTCCGGACGGCCCCGACGGCCTTGCGGAGGACGCCGTGCTGTTCGCGGTCGCGCTGTACGGCGAGCGCGCCCTGATGGCCGTCCTGCCGCGTTTCGCGCGCGAGGCCGGGCTCGTCGGCCGTGGCTCGCTCGCGGACGAAAGCCGGTTCCCCTTCGGCCGCGGCAACGACATCCGCTACTTCCGCCACGGGGCCGACGAGGGCTTCCTGGCCGACTTCGACGGGGACGACCGCGACCACGGCGGCGGCTCCGCGCACCACGGCCACGACTACGGTGGCGGCTCCCACGGCCATGACTACGGCGGCGGCTGCGGAGGCGGCGGGTACGGCTGAGCGCCCGCGCAGTCGACGGCCGGCGGGTCGGCCCGTGGTCCCGACGGCGGGGGCGCTGCGCGGCACGCCGGGGGGCGGCCCGTCCCCGGGCCGCCCCCGCACGCACCGGCCGGGTCAGACTTTGAGCGTCCGGATCGACGTCGGCGCGTGACCGGGCTCGGTCGCGATCTCCTCGAACTCGACCACGTTGCCGATGTCGTTCGTGCCCGACATGGAGATGTTGGTGACGCGCTCCAGGATCGCCTCGACGACCACCGGCACCCGGTGTTCGGCGGCGAGCTTCTTGGCCTGCTCGAACGCGGCGCCCAGCTCGTTCGGGTCGGTGACCCGGATCGCCTTGCAGCCGAGGCCCTCGACGACCTTGACGTGGTCGACGCCGTAGACGCCCAGCTCGGGCGAGTTGATGTTCTCGAACTCCAGGTTGACCTGGAAGTCGATGTCGAACGCGCGCTGCGCCTGGCGGATCAGGCCCAGGTACGAGTTGTTCACCAGGACGTGGACGTACGGGATCCGGTGCTGCGCGCCGACGGCCAGTTCCTCGATCATGAACTGGAAGTCGTAGTCCCCGGAGAGGGCGACGACCGACGCCTCCGGGTCCGCCTTGGCGACGCCGAGCGCCGCCGGGACGGTCCAGCCCAGCGGGCCCGCCTGACCGCAGTTGATCCAGTGCCGGGGCCGGAAGACGTGCAGCATCTGGGCGCCGGCGATCTGCGAGAGGCCGATCGTGGTGACGTACCGGGTCTCCGGGCCGAATGCCTTGTTCATCTCCTCGTAGACCCGCTGCGGCTTGATCGGGATGTCGTCGAAGTGCGTACGGCGCTGGAGCCTGGCCCGCTTCTCCTGCGCGGCGGCGGCCCAGCCGGAGCGGTCGGGCAGCCGGCCGGCCGCCTTCAGCTCCCGGGCCACCTCGACGAACAGCTCCAGGGCCGCCTTCGCGTCGGAGGCGATGCCGTAGTCCGGCGCGAAGATCTTGCCGAGCTGGGTGGGCTCCACGTCGACGTGGACGAACGTCCGGCCGGCCGTGTAGACGTCGAGCTTCCCGGTGTGGCGGTTGGCCCACCGGTTGCCGATGCCGAGGACGAAGTCCGACTCCAGGAAGGTCGCGTTGCCGTAGCGGTGCGAGGTCTGCAGGCCGACCATGCCGGCGTTCAGTTCGTGGTCGTCCGGGAGCGCACCCCAGCCCATGAGTGTGGGCACCACCGGGGTACCGGTCAACTCGGCGAATTCGACGAGGAGTTCACAGGCGTCGGCGGTGATGACACCGCCGCCCGCGACGATCAGGGGCCGCTCGGACGCGTTGAGCAGCGCGAGCGCCTTCTCGATCTGGGCGCGGGTCGCGGCCGGTTTGTAGACGGACAGCGGCTCGTAGGTCTCCGGGTCGAACTCGATCTCGGTGAGCTGGACGTCGAGCGGCAGATCGATCAGGACCGGTCCTGGCCGGCCGGACCGCATCAGGTGGAACGCCTGCTGGAAGACGCCCGGGACCTGCGCGGCCTCCAGCACGGTCACCGCCATCTTGGTGACGGGCCCGGCGATGGAGGCGATGTCGACGGCCTGGAAGTCTTCCTTGTGGATCACCGCGGTCGGCGCCTGGCCGGTGATGCACAGGATCGGAACGGAGTCGCCGGTGGCCGAGTACAGCCCGGTGATCATGTCGGTGCCAGCCGGGCCGGAGGTACCGATGCAGACACCGATGTTGCCCGCGTGGGTGCGGGTGTACCCCTCAGCCATGTGCGAGGCGCCCTCGACATGGCGGGCGAGGGTGTGGGTGATGCCGCCGGATGCCTTGAGCGCCGCGTAGAAGGGGTTGATCGCCGCGCCCGGCACACCGAAGGCGTCGGTGACGCCCTCCCGCTTGAGGATCTCAACTGCCGCGCGGGCAGCGGTCATACGAGCCATCGAGTACTCCTGCTTCGGCTGTCGGATGCGTACTCCCGTCGCGCCCCGCGGTGAGCACTGCCCTGTGGTGACGTGCGATGCCTGCGGCACCGCTTCCGCACTGACACTTCCACATTACTTCCGTATTGTGGAATTCAACTTCTACTATCTGGAATCAATGTAGGCCGGGGGGCCAACGTCGTCAAGAGACGGACAACGGAGGTCCGACGGGAGCACGATGGGACGGCTGCCTCGACACGACGCGATGGAGAGGGTGGGAGAGGGCCATGCCCGAGAGCCTCCCGGTGCGCTGTCCGGCCTGCCGCCGCGAGCACGTCTACACCGCGCCCGCCTACCCCTGCGCGTGCGGCGTCCCGGTCGCCCCCGCGCTGAATCCCGGCGCCGAGCCGGTCGTCATCGCCCACCCGGCCTGGGACGACCACTAGGTCACCGTGCACTGCCCGGCCTGCGGCCGCCGGGACGACTGGCCACACCCGGAGCTGGGCTGCCCGTGCGGGACAGCCCTCAGGGTCCCAGTGACGGGCAGCACGGCGGCGGCCGACGGCACCGACCCCCGGGCGGCCTTCCGGCCCGTCACCATCCGCAGCGCGCGCGACGCGGTCACCGCTGCCGCACTCCATCTGCGCCGGCTGGGCTACCGGGACATCCGCCGCGCCGACCAGCGGCCCACGTCGGGCATCGGGCTGGCCGCCCGGGGCCTGCCGGCCCAGGTCGACCCGACGACCGGCCCGGCCTCACTCCGGGACGTCGAGTGCCTGTGGCTGACGGCCATGTCGGAGTCCGCGCAGTGCGTCTACTTCTCCCTGTGCGGGTACGCCGACGACGCCCGCGACCGCGCCGACACCCTGGACATCCCCTTGTTCGTCCTGGACCTCACCGGCACACCGCAACCGGTCAACGCCCCTGCCGCACGCCTGGACCGCGGCCCCTGACGCCGCGTCCGGATGAACCACCGACGGGCCGGTCCCGTTACAAGCAGGGGAGAATCCCCAGCGGCCGGGCTCCAGGCCGCAGACCTACCGGAGGCTGAAGGATGCCGGAAAGAAACCAAACCGACACGAGAACGTACGCGCCCCGAACCTCCACAAGCGAGGCGACGGCTTTCCTCCGAGACTATATAGATCCAAACAAGTCCGGCCAATTGTCAGTGAGGGAATACGGGGCTCGCCGAGGTTACAGCGAAACTCACGCCGCCAGCTGGGCCAGCCACAAGAAAGGCGCTGCTTACCAGGGGTTGACGGTCGACGAGCGGCAGCAGCTGGGAAAACGTCTGCAGGAGAACCAACATCAACGTCTCTGGCAGCCGGATGTGAACACCGCAGCAGCACAGGCACCCGCGCCGGATCCGACCATGGTTAAGAAGTCAACAGACATTACAGAAAGAAGCGGAATTCTGCGAGAATACTTGACCTCCCCGATCGTGAGCGTGCATGTTTTCCTGGAAAAAAAACCTGATGCAAATGTAACTCGACGCGCTTTCGGCGACTGGGTTAAAAATCGTAGCCATGACCTGACGGAGCAAGAAGAGAACACCCTTCTTGGGAAGCTTGAGAGGGACTCTTTTCTCCAATCCAAAACTGTTTTCAAAATAAAAGAGAAAAGAGCGGACCAATCCACCGAGGATAGTCGGGGTGGATTCATGCGGGGAGGACCGGCCGCCTCGGGTTCAGTACAAGCGAACCTTTACCCTCCCGATCCCCAGGGTCAACCCGGTGTCCTTGGTACCGAAGCCGTCGCAACCTTCGCCGCAGCCCCGGCCCAGTCCCCCTACGCCCGCAACCCGAACGACCCGAACACACTCGCCTCAACCAGCGCCGACGCCCAGGACACACTCCGCCCAATCGGCAGCGCCTACGCCTACAACCCGAGCAGCGGACCACTCCCCTCAATCAGCGCCTACGCCCAGAACACACTCCCCCCAATCGGCAGCGCCTACGCCTACAACCCGAGCAGCGGACCACTCCCCTCAATCAGCCGCCAATCCGCTGCGCAGGCGCAGCAGCCACCCGGGACGGCCCAAGGGGGCCCCCGCCGCTAGGCGCGCGCCTGACAAAGCACAGAGACACCCCGACCCCGCGGAGCGCCTACGCGTACCGCGCCCGCAGTTCGACCTTGCGCACCTTCCCCGACACGGTCATGGGGAAGGAGTCGACGATCTCCAGCCGGCTCGGGATCTTGTAGTGCGCGATCCGGTCCGTGCAGAAGGCCCGCAGGTCCGCGAGGGTCGGCGGGTCGGCCGGATCGTGCGGGACGACGCAGGCCAGCACCTCCTCGCCGTACCGCTCGTGCGGCACCCCGACGACCTGCACGTCTCTGATCCCCGGATGGGTGTACAGGAACTCCTCGACCTCCCGCGGGTAGACGTTCTCGCCGCCCCGGATGATCATGTCCTTGATCCGGCCGACGATCTCGACGTACCCGTCCTCCCGCATCGTCGCGAGGTCCCCGGTGTGCATCCAGCGGCCCGCGTCGACGGCCTCGGCGGTCAGCTCGGGCTCGTTCCAGTAGCCGAGCATCACGCTGTAGCCGCGGGTGCACAGCTCCCCCGCCGCGCCGCGCGGCCGGGTCACCCCGGTCGCCGGGTCGACGACCTTCACCTCCAGGTGCGGCAGCACCCGGCCGACCGTGCCCGTGCGGTGCTCCAAGTCGTCGTCCGTCCGGGTCTGGAGGGAGACCGGGGAGGTCTCGGTCATGCCGTAGCAGATGGCGACCTGAGCCATGTGCATCTCGGCGACCACCCGCTTCATCACCTCGACCGGGCAGGGCGAGCCCGCCATGATGCCGGTGCGCAGCGTGGACAGGTCGTAGGCGGCGAAGCCGGGCAGGTTCAGCTCCGCTATGAACATCGTCGGTACGCCGTACAGCGAGGTGCAGCGCTCGCTCTGGACCGCCTCCAGCGTCGCCGCCGGGTCGAACGAGGGTGCCGGGACGACCATGCACGCGCCGTGCGAGGTGGCCGCCAGGTTTCCCATCACCATGCCGAAGCAGTGGTAGAAGGGGACGGGGATGCAGATCCGGTCCTGTTCGCTGTAGTCGATCAGCTCTCCCACGAAATAGCCGTTGTTGAGGATGTTGTGGTGGGAGAGCGTGGCGCCCTTCGGGAAGCCCGTCGTGCCCGAGGTGTACTGGATGTTGATGGGGTCGTCGCAGGACAACTCGGCTTCTCGTGCGGCGAGTTCGCCCCGCTGCCCGTCCCCCGCGCGTGCGGTGAACTCCGCCCAGCCCGGGTCGTCGATGTAGACGGTCTCCCGCAACTCGGGGCAGTCGCCCCGCACTTCCCCGATCATCGCCCGGTAGTCGCTGCTCCGGTGCCGCACGGACGCGAACAGCAGTCGGACACCGGCCTGGCGCAGGACGAAGCCGACCTCGTGGGAGCGGTAGGCCGGATTGATGTTCACCATGATCGCGCCGATCCTGGCGGTGGCGTACTGGACCAGCACCCACTCGGCGCAGTTGACCGCCCAGATGCCCACCCGGTCGCCCTTGGCGACCCCGCTCGCCAGCAGCGCACGGGCCAGTACGTCCACGTCGGCGGCGAATTCGGGGTACGTCCAGCGGCGCCCGGACGCCACGTCCACCAGTGCCTCACGGTCCGGCCAGGCCGCCACCGCCCGGTCCAGGTTGGCCCCGATGGTGTCGCCGAGCAGGTCGGTGCCGCTCGTCCCGTGGGCGTAGGACCACTCGCTCACCTGATGTCCTCCTCGCGGTATTCGTTGTCCGAACCCGCCGCCGTGGCCTCGCGCAGTTCGATCCGGCGGATCTTGCCGGAGACGGTCTTGGGCAGCTCGCCGAACTCCAGGCGGCGGATGCGCTTGTAGGGGGCGAGGACCTGATGGGAGTGCTCGAACAGCGCCTTCGCGGTGTCCGGTCCCGGCTCCCAGCCCTCGGCGAGCACGATGTACGCCTTCGGTACGGCCAGCCGCAGTGCGTCCGGCGCGGGCACGACGGCCGCCTCGGCCACCGCCTCGTGCTCCAGCAGCGCGCTCTCCAGCTCGAACGGGGAGATCTTGTAGTCCGAAGCCTTGAACACGTCGTCCGTGCGGCCGACGTAGGTGATGTAGCCGTCCTCGTCGCGGGAGCCGATGTCACCGGTGCGGTAGTAGCCGCCGGCCATCGCCTCGGCCGAACGGTCCGGCTCGCCATGGTAGCCCGCCATCAGGCCCACGGGCCGCTCGGACAGGTCGAGGCAGATCTCGCCCTCCGCGACCCCGGGGGCGCCGGAGACCGGGTCGAGCAGGACGACCCGGTAGCCCGGACTGGGCCGGCCCATGGAGCCGGTCTTGAGCGGCTGGCCGGGGCTGTTGGAGACCTGCACGGCGGTCTCGGTCTGCCCGAAGCCGTCGCGAATGGTGACGCCCCAGGACCGCCGGACCTGCTCGATGACCTCGGGGTTGAGCGGCTCACCCGCGGCGGCGGCCTCCCGTGGCGGGGTGCCCAGCTGGGTCAGGTCGGACTGGATGAGCATGCGCCACACGGTCGGCGGGGCGCAGAAGGTGGTCACCCGGGCCCGTTCCATTTCGGCCATCAGCCGGGCCGGGTCGAACCGCGTGTAGTTGTGGATGAAGACGGTCGCCTCGGCGTTCCACGGGGCGAACAGATTGGACCAGGCGTGCTTGGCCCAGCCGGGCGAGGAGATGTTCAGATGCACGTCGCCCGGCCTGACGCCGATCCAGTACATGGTGGCCAGGTGCCCGATCGGGTACGAGGTGTGGGTGTGCTCGACCAGCTTGGGGCGGGCGGTCGTGCCCGAGGTGAAGTAGAGCATCAGCGGGTCGTCGGCGAGCGTCGGCCCGTCCGGGGTGAAGTCGGCGGAGGCGGCGTACGCGTCCTCGTAGCGCTGCCAGCCCGCGGGGGCGCCGCCGACCGCGACCCGCGTGTAGCGACCGGGTACGTCGGTGAACTTGCCGGTGTCGGCCGTGCGCACCAGCACGTGCCGGACCCGGCCGCGCTCGACGCGGTCGCGCAGGTCGGCGGGGCCCAGCAGCGGGGTGGCCGGGATGACCACGGCGCGCAGCTTCATCGCGGCGAGCGCGGTCTCCCACAGTTCGGCCTGGTTGCCGAGCATGACCAGGACCCGGTCCTCGGCGCGGACACCGTGCGAGCGCAGCCAGTTCGCGACCCGGTCGGAACGGTCGGACAGTTCGGCGAAGGACAGCCGGCGCTCGGTGCCGTCCTCCTCGACGATGTGCAGGGCGGTGCGGTCGTTGCCGTCCGCGATGACGTCGAACCAGTCGAGGGCCCAGTTGAAGCGGTCCGGGCGCGGCCACGCGAAGCCCTCGTAGGCCGTGGCGTAGTCCTCGCGGTGTTCCAGCAGGAAGTCCCGTGCCCTGCGGAACAGCTCAGTCGCCGTCGTCATCTGTGCTCCCTGTTGCTCGGTCGCTCGCCACCGGGGCGCGCCGGCTGCTGCCGGCGTCGGCTCACCCCTACGGCTCACTCCCATCGGTGCCGGACCATTGCCGGGCGGCTCTCTGGCATCGTGTAATCCGTGATGCAGATCTCACTACCCCCGAACGGGGGTGTGGATCGCACAGAGCCACGGTGAAGGGGCGAACAGGTGGCAGCAGACGTCGCGGGGGCGGTGGAGATCAGCGGTGCTCTGGCCCGGCTGCGACGTGTCACGGGGCTGCCGGTCGCCTTCGGCGGCCTGGTGGAGGCCGGCCGGCCGAGGGTGCGGATCAGCGAGCTGAGCGGGACGTCCACGGCGGCGCTGCGCGCGCTCGCGGTGACCTCGGGCAACGGGCTCGGCGGCAAGGCGGTGGAGCAGGCCAGGCCGTGCGCCGTGACGGACTACTCGGCCTCGCGGCACATCAGCCACGAGTACGACGTCCCGGTGGCCGCCGAGGGCCTGCGCTCGGTGCTCGCCGTGCCGGTGGTGGTGCGCCGGCGGGTGCGGGGCGTGCTGTACGGCGCGCTGCGCTCGGCGCATCCGCTGGGCGACCGCACGCTGAGCGCGGCGATGGCGGCGGCCCGGGACGTGGAACAGGCACTCGTGGTGCAGGAGGAGGCACGCGCGCTGCTGGCGGCGGCCCGTCCTCGGTGCCCGGCCGACGGGGACGCCGGTCCCGCCTGGGAGCAGGTGCGCGAGGCCCACGCGGCGCTGCGCGCCCTGGCCCCGAGGATCACCGACCCGGGGCTGCGGGCCGAACTCCTGGCCGCCTGCGGGCTGTTGACGGCGCCGGAGTCGGCGCGGGGCACGAATCTGGCACCGCGCGAGCTGGACGTCCTCGCCTGGGTGGCCGCGGGCGCGACCAACGCGGCGGTGGCGGACCGGCTGGGCCTGCGCCCCGAAACGGTCAAGGGCTACCTCCGCTCGGCCATGCGCAGGCTGGGCGCCCACACCCGCGGGGAGGCGGTGGCGGCGGCCCGCCGGGCCGGTCTTCTGCCCTAGTCCTCTCGTGGGCGCGTTTCGCTGTTCCTGCTGGTCAGGAGCGGGTTCGTCGAGGCCGGCGGCACAGGGCCTCCGGGAACCGCTCGGGACGGGGTCGCGCCCCGAGCCGCCAGGAGGCCCTGCCTTCATGCGTGGACGGCCGCAGATTCCGGCCCTCCAGGTCGGATCAGGTGTTCCAGACCTGGAACTCCGAGAGCTGACCGGCCGGCCAGCCGGTGTTCGCGGTGATGTTCATCCGGACGTACCGCTGGGTGGTCGTCGTGAACGTGAGGGTGACCGTGTTGCCGGTGGTGGGGTCGAAGGTGTAGGCGGCCGACGATTTGACGGTGCTGAAGGTGGCACCGTCGGTGCTGCCGGACAGGGACAGCGTCTGGGTGCGGGCGCCCCAGGTCGCGGGGAGCTGGAGGACGACGCGACCGACGCTCTGCGCGGAGCCCAGGTCCACCTGTACCCACTGGGGAAGGGCGTTGCCGGCGCTCTCCCAATAGGTGCCCTGGTTGCCGTCCGTCACGTTCGACGACGGGTACACGTCGGTGTGGCTGGACTCGGTGGTGGCCTTTCCGGCCGCCAGGTTCTTGCTCACCGTGCCGGCTCCGGTGCCGGTCAGCGCGACCGTGGTGGTGCCGTTCGACGCGTTGCCGGCGATGGTGAGGTCACCGGTGCGCGTGCCGGACGCGGTGGGCCTGAAGGTGACGTTCACCGTGCAGGAGGCGCTCGCCGCGATCGACGTCCCGCAGGTGTTGGTCTGCGAGAAGTCGCCCGTGGTGGTGATGGCGGAGACGGTCGCGGCCGCGGTGCCGGTGTTGGTCACCGTGACCGTCTGCGCGCTGCTGGTGGTGTTGAGTGCCTGGCTGGGAAACGTCAGCGACGTCGGGCCGGCCGACAGGGTCGCACCGGAGGAGCCGCCGCCGCTGGGGAACACCTGGAAGTCCGACAACTGGGCGGCGTTCCACCCCGTGTTGGCGGTGATCTCCACCCGCACGTATCTCGCCGTGGCGGCGTTGAACGTGATGGTCGCCGTGTTGGCGTTGGTGTTCGGGTCGAAGGTGTACCCGGCCGATGCCTTGATCGTGGAGAAGTTCGACCCGTCCGTGGATCCCTGCACCGACAGGGTCTGGGTGCGCGCCGACCATGCCGTCGCCGGCGGGAGTTTGAGCACGGCCTTGCCGACGCTGAAGTTCTGGCCGAGGTCGACCTGGGCCCACTGCGGGAACGAGCCGTTCGCGCTTTCCCAGTACGTCGACGCGTCCGCGTCGGTGAGGTTCGAGGCGACGTACGGGCTGCTGCTCGAACTCGCCGACGCCGGACGCCCGGCGGCGACGTTGGTGGTGCTGTCGATGCCGTTGCCGGCCAGGGAGACGGTGGTCGGGCTGTTGTTGGCGTTGCTGGTGAGGGTCAGGTTGCCGGTGCGTGCGCCGCCTGCGGTGGGTTTGAAGCCGACGTTCACCGTGCAGGACGCGCCGACCGCGAGGGTGGAGCAGGTGTTGGTCTGGCTGAAGTCACCGGTCACCGCGACGCCCGAGACGGTCGCCGAGGTGGTGCCCGAGTTCGTCACCTTCACCGTCTGCGCGGTGGCCGAGGAGCCGACCACCGTACTGGCGAAGGTCAGGCTCGCCGGGTCGGTGGTCAGGACCGGGCCGGGCGCGGTGCCGGTCCCGGAGAGGGCGACGGTGTGGGTGATCCCGCCCGCGTCGACGGTCAGGGCGCCGCTACGGCTGCCGGTCGCGGTCGGCGCGAACTTCACGCTGACGGTGCACGAGCCGTTCGCCGGGATCGACGAGCCGCACGTGTTGGTCTGGGCGTAGTCGCCGCTGGTGGAGACCGACGAGACGGGCGCGGCGGCGTTGGTCGGGTTGGAGACCGTCACGGTCTGTGCGTCGCTGGTCGAACCGGTCGGGACCGAACCGAAGTTGAGCGCGCCGGGGGTGGCCGTCACGCCTTCGGACGGGTAGGGCGGGTAGACCGGAGCCGGCCACCCGCCGCAGTACGGCGTCCCGCTGATGCCGGAGTTGCCGCCGCCGTCGGTCACCGTGAAGCTCCCGACCGAGCAGCTGTACACCGGCGAGGAGTAGCCGACGCCGGTGGCCGTGACGTCGGTGAACTTCGCGGCGCCGCCGGTCTGTTCCTGGAGGGCGAAGGTTCCGGTTCCGGCGATGGTCACGTTGTCGAGGTTGACCCCGCTGATGGTGCCCTCGACCCACTGGACCGCCTCGTACGGGCTCTGCTGGATGAGCGCGTTGGTCACGTTGATCGGGCCGGTGATCGCGCCCTGGCTGCCGTCGAACCAGAGGGCGCCCACGCCGAACTGCCAGTTCGGGTCGAGGCTGCCGTCCCGGATCATGGTGTTGCCGGAAATCGTGGTGATGCCGACGGGCGTCGACGAGAAGCGCTGCCCCACGTGGATGCCGCCGCCCTGGGTGAGGCCGGTGTCCACCACCCGGTTGCCGCTGACGGTGTTGTCGTGGCCGCCGTAGATCGCGATGCCGTTGGCGAGGATCTGGAGTGACACGGTGTTGTCGGAGATCGTGTCGTTCGCGTCGGCGCCGATGCCGGAGTCCGCCCAGGTGGCGATGCCGTCGTCGCCCGTGTTGCGGATGTCGCTGTCGGTCACCTTCGAGTTGGTGACACCGCCGTGGAAGTTGATGCCGTCCGCGGTGGTGTCGCGGATGCGCATGCCGCTGAACGTCAGGCCGTTCATCGGCCCGTCCATCCAGGCGCCGACCTTCAGGTGGTCGATCCACAGGTTGGCGACGGCCGAGTTGCTCATGGCACCGCCGATGCCGTTGACCTGGGCGCTGTCGTCGCGTTCCTGCACATTGCCGAATATCGCGAAGTTCTGGAGGTGAACGCCGGTGCTCGGCGAGGGCGCGGAGTTGCCGTAGAAGCCGGGTGCCGTGCCGGTGACGGTCGAGTACCACATGCCGGCGCCGGCGATCGTGACGTTGTTGACACTGATGTGGCCGGGGATGTTGTAGGTGCCGGGCGGGATCCACACGGTGCCGCCGGAACCGGCCGCTCTGATCGCGGCGTTGAACGCGCTGGTCGAATCGTTCACACCGGTCGCGTCGGCGCCCTCGCTGGTCACCGACACCGACCCCGAGGGTGCGGTCAGGGCGGCGCCGACCTGCTCGAAGTCGGCGAAGTCGATCGTGTACGAGGAGGCGGTGTCCGCCGCGTCGACCTGTAGCTTGAAGGTCGTTCCCGCCGGATAGGTCGTGGGGAACAGGCGGTGGGCCTCGTCATAGAAGTGGTGCGGGTTGCTGCCCGGCGAGTTCGTGAAGGGGTAGCTGCCGTAGTACCAGCTGTAGGCGTTGGTCAGGGTGAAGTCGGGCTGCTTGACCCCGTTGATGTAGAGCGACAGCGGGGCGGTGTAGACCGAGCCGCCCGAGGTGTCGGGGATGCTGTACCGGAAGTTGATCGAGTCGGTCGCCACCGGCGTGGTGAACGTGACGTACTTGCCGGTGCCCTGAAGCGTCGTCGCCTTGCGGTACGACGCCTCGTCAGCCAACTGGCCCTGGGTGTAACTCGGGCCGATGACCGTGCCGTTGGTGGCGGAGTTCTCCGCCTGCACCTCGACGTACGGCAGACTCGCGCCGCTGCCGCCGGTGGCGGCGGTCGCCGCCGAAGCCGGTGGGGCGACCAGCGCCAGGACGCCTGCGGCGGCCAGCACCACAGTGCTGACCGCCCAGGCCAGGGCTCGTCTCAGATCTCGGAGGAAAGGGAACACTTATCACTCCTTTTGCTGTGAAATGCCGGATTTATTCCGTCGGTACCACCAGAGAGGGAGGGGCGGGGAGGGAGCGGGAACACAGGCGATCGACACACTCCAGCGCACGGCAGGACACCTCGCCGGCCTCATGGACGGTGGCCGGCGGAGCGGTTCACAGGGGTGAGGACGGAGGGAGGACGAGTGGCAGCGACGCATGGGGGACCGTAATATCCGCGATATCAAGACGCAACAATCGGACAGAATTTTGCATAATCAAAACATTGGACTGCAAGATCCGAAGTAGCGCCTTGAGAGCGTGTCGAGCGGCCGACCCGGGCCCGGCGGCTTCAGGTGGTGGTGCCGGCGGCCTGGGGGCCCGCGCCACGTCCGTCCCGGCCCAGTCGTCCGTTCACTTGACGAAGATTTGAATTTCTCGCTGCGCGCCCCCGTTTAATGCCCTCGGTACGCGGTCCATCCGAATTTCAGGAATCATTGCCTAGAATTTGGCCCGGACACGACACACGAGGGGAGCGGTGACCGTGCGACGGGACTTCCGGGAGCCTGCAAGACACCGCCCCGACCTGGTCTTCGGCCGGGACGAACCGGTGGCCGCCGCGCGTGACCAGCTCACCTCGGGTGGCAGCGTGCTGCTGCACGGCCCCGCCGGAATAGGGAAATCGACCGTCCTGCGGGCATTGGCAGCGGAATACGCGGGAGCCGCCCGCACGGTGTTGCGCTGCTCCGCCACCGAGTCCGAATCCCATCTGCCCTTCCTCGCCCTCGCCGACCTCCTCGGCCTGGTCCTGGAGGAGGTCTCCGGCCATCTCCCCGCGGCCCAGCGCACCGCGCTGGAGTCGGCACTCACCGGCCGCGGCGAGTCCACCCTGCAACGCGACGGCCTGGCGCTGCGCCTCGCGGTGCTGTCCGCGCTGCGCGCGCTCGCCGCCAAGGGCCCCGTCCTGATCGTCGCCGACGACCTGCAGTGGCTGGATCCGGCCAGCGCCGAACTCCTCGGCTTCGCCGCGCGCCGCCTCGGCGGCACCCCGGTGCAACTCCTGTGCGCGGTACGCACGGAGGGACAGGAGTACGACCGTCATCTACGCGCGTCCCCGCCGGACACCGTGGCCATCCGGCTCGGTCCGCTCAGCCGCGCCCAGGTCGCCACGCTGCTCGACCACCGCGGCCACCGCCTGCCGCGCTCCACGGTCCGCGAGATCCACCGCACCAGCGGCGGCAACCCGCTGTTCGCCCTGGAGTTGGGCCGGGCCCTGGCCGAGAACCCCACCCCGCCCCGGCCCGGCGAGCCGCTGCCCGTGCCCACCTCGCTGCGCGCCCTCGTGCTCAGCCGCCTCGACCTGCTGTCGGTCGAGGCCCGCCGCACCCTGCTGGTGGCGAGCGCGGGCGCCCGTCCGACGCCCGCGCTGCTGCTCGCGGCCGGCCGCGACAACGCCGAGGCCGAGTGCGCCCAGGCCGCCGAACTCGGTCTGCTCGCCACCGACCTCGACGGCCCTTCAGGTCCCGCGATCCGGTTCGCGCACCCGCTCATCTCGGCCGCGCTGTACGCGGAGGCGCCCGCGCACGAGCGGCGTGCCGCGCACGCCGCGCTGTCCACCGCGGCCGGCGATCCGATCGAGCGGGCCCGCCACCTCGCCCTGGCCACCACCGGCACCGACCCGGAGGTCGCCGCCCGGCTCGCCGGGGCCGCCACCCAGGCCCGGGACCGCGGGGCCCCCTTGGTGGCCGCGCACCTCGGCCTGCTCGCCGGCCGGCACACCCCGGCCGGCACCGCGCCGGGACCGGACGAGCACCGGTTGCAGGCCGCCGAGGACGCCATCACCGCGGGCGAGGTCGACCTCGCCGGGGACATCGCCCGTGAGGTGCTGACCCGGGCCACCGTGCCCGCCGACCGGGTACGGGCCTGGATCATCGTGATCGACACGGCCGGCCACACCATGACCGAGGTCGACTCGGTCTTCCCGCAGGCTCTGGCCGACGCCGGGGACGACCCGCGGCTGCTCGCCCTGGTCCACTACCAGCTGGCCTGGCGGGGCCTGATCCTTCAGGGCGACTTCACCGAGGCCCGCGAGGCCGCCGCGCACGCCGCGGAGTTGGCCGCCCGCGGCAGCGACCGGCGCACCGAGTTGCTCTCCCTGGCCTTCCAGGCCCAGACCGAGACCCTGATGGGTCACCCGGACGCACCCGCCACCATCAAGCGCGCCCTGAAGCAACCTCAGGACCCCGCGGTGGCCTGCCATCACAACGGCGCGGGCAGCGCCCGGTTCCGCTGGCTGGTCATGGGCGACCAGCTGGCCCAGGCGCGGGCGACCGTGACCGCGCTGCTGCGCGAGGTGCGCCGGCGCGGATCGGTGGAGAGCGAGGTGCACTTCCTGCGCGGGCTGGCCGAGACCGAGCTGCGCTCCGGGCACTGCGGCCGGGCCCTCGACCTGGCCCGTGAGGGCCTCCGGCTGGCCCGGGACTCCGGGATCGGACAGACCGCCTCCGCCATGCTCACCTCGCTCGCCGAGTCCTCTGGTGGCGACGTGGACCGGGGGCTCGTGCTCGCCCGGGAGGCGGTGGACCAGGCCGCGGAGGACGGCGACCAGATGTATCTGTCGCGGGCGCTCGGCGCGCTCGGGTACGCCCAACTGGTGGCCGGGGACCCGGCGGGCACGGTCCGCTCGCTGCGCCGGGTGCGCGAACTGGAGGACGGGCTCGGCATCACCGACCCGGCGCGCGGCCGCTGGCAGGGCGACCTCGCCGAGGCGCTCGTCCGTATCGGTGAGCCGGACGAGGCGCAGAACGTCATCGACGTCTCGCGGGAGCACGCGCTGCGGCTCGGCCGGGAGAGCGTCCTCGCCGTCCTGGACCGGTCCGAGGCGCTGGTGCGCGCCGCCCACGGCGACCAGGAGGCCGCCGTCGCCCAGCTGACCGCCGCTCAGGACCGCCTCACCAAACTGGGCTACGGCCTGGAGGAGGCGCGGGCCGCCTTCTCCCTGGCCACGCTGCACGCCCGGCGGGCGGGCGCCGACGCCCCGGGGGCCGGCCGCGGCCCGACGACGTCGTACGAGGAGGCCACCCGCCTCTTCCGGCGGTGCCGTGCGCTGCCCTGGCTGCGCCGGGTGGACGAGGCCGCGAGCGCGCCGGAACCGCGGCCGGCCGCCGCCCCGGCCACGCTCGACGGCCTTGAGGGGCTCGCCCCGACGGAGCGTCAGGTGGCCGCGCTGGTCATGGAGGGGGCGACCAACCGGGAGATCGCCGCACGCCTGTTCATCAGTGTGAAGACGGTCGAGGCGACCCTGACCCGGGTCTACCGCAAGCTAGGGATCCGCTCGCGGGTGGATATCGTCCGTTTGGCGGCGGGCCGCCGCGCGAAGTGAGGGAGCCGCCGGTTAACTGGGCGCGACCGAGGGTTTTCCCTGCCCTACTCCCTTAGGGGGTTCCCTCATTGGGAGTCGAGGGTTCCGAGTCCTAGCGTAAGGGCGTGCCGCTCGCCCGGGCACATGAGGGTCGGTCCCGCGGCCCTCATGACCCCCCACCCCGCGCGTCCCCCACCGGCCACCCCCACTGAGGAGACTCATGTTCGGGCTCACCCGTGCCAGAAAGACCGCCGCCGCCTTCGTGGCCACCGCTGCCGCCGCCACCGCGCTGATCGCAGCCCCCTCGGCGCTCGCCGCTCCGCAGCCCATCGTCGGCGGGACGACGACCACGACGACGGCGTACCCGTTCATCATGCAGATCACGGACGCCGCGCAGAACCAGTTCTGCGGCGGCACCCTGGTGTCCGCCACCAAGGTGATCACGGCCGCGCACTGCATGGTCGGCGAGAGCACCGGCAGCATCCGCGTGGTCGGCGGCCGGACCTACCTCAACGGGACGAACGGCACGGTCAGCCGGGTCAGCAAAATCTGGATCAACCCGGACTACACGGACGCCACCAACGGCGACGACGTGGCCGTGCTGACCCTGTCGACGTCGATGCCGTACACCACGGCGCCGTACGTCTCCTCCTCCCAGACGGGTGTGTACGCCGCCGGTACCACGGCCCGCGTCCTCGGCTGGGGCACCACCTCGGAGAACGGAGGCTCCTCCAACCAGCTGCGGACCGCGACCGTGCCGGTCGTGTCCGACTCCAGCTGCCGTACCTCCTACGGTTCGGACTTCGTCCAGACCGACATGGTGTGCGCCGGATACACCTCCGGCGGCGTGGACACCTGCCAGGGCGACAGCGGCGGTCCCCTGCTCATCGGGGGCGCCCTGGCAGGGATCACTTCCTGGGGCGAGGGCTGCGCCCGGGCCGGTTACCCGGGTGTCTACACCCGGCTGACCACCTTCTCGAACCTGGTGGCCGCACAGGTCGGGTCGTAGCCCGGCCGGACACTCGCTCCCGGCCGAGCACTCCTGAGTACCCCTCAGGTCGAGCCAGGGGGGCGCTGCGAGCCACCACGAGCGGCCCGCAGCGCCCCCCTTTCCATGGGCCGCGCCCCCTTCCACCCGCCGTCCGCCCTTTTCCAACCGCTGTCCGCCCGTTTCCGTCCGCCCTCCGCGCGCGGGCCCACGGCCGGTGCCCCGCGGCCCGGTTCGCCTCCGTACCGGTCAGAGCCTGCGGACCGCGACGGCGGCGATGTCGTCGCCCAGGTTGTCCCCGCTGTGTTCCAGCAAGGCGTCATGCAGGCTTTTCAGGACCTGCCGGGGTGGTTTGTCCAGTTGGCCGCGGGCCCAGGCGGTGAGGGGGAAGAAGGTTCCGTCGGCGGCACGGGCCTCGGTGACGCCGTCGGTGTAGAGCAGGAGTTGGTCGCCGGTGGTGAAGGCGAAGCGGCGGGGGTGGAAGGTGGGGGTGAGCAGGCCGCCGAGGTTGAGGGGTGCGCTGGGGTCGTCGGTGTCGAGGACGTGGACGTCGCCGTGGCGGCCGAGCAGGGGTGGGGGGTGTCCGCAGCTGAGGATGGTGGCGTGGGTGGCGTGGCGGGGGATCTCGGCGAGGACGGCGGTGGCGAAGAGTTCGGCGGGGTCGCCCTGGGCGAGCGCGGCGGCGTCGTCCCGGCACAGGGTGGTCTCCAGGCAGTCGGCGATCTGGGTGAGGTCGGTGGCCTCGTACGCCGCTTCCCGGAACGAGCCGAGCACCGCCGAGGCCGCGGCGAGGGCGGGCAGTCCTTTGCCCCGGACGTCGCCGATGATCAGGCGGATCGCGTCGGGGGTGTCGGCCAGCGCGTAGAAGTCGCCGCCGACGCGTGCGTGCGGGGTGGCGGTCAGGTAGAGGCTGCCGATCTCCAGCGGTCCCACGCGGCGCGGGATGGGCCGCAGCAGCACCTTCTGCGTGGCGTCCGCCACGGTACGGACCTCGGTGATCGTGTCCTCCCGCTGCAACCGCAGATGACTGGCGTAGGCCGCCGCCACGGTGACCGCGGCGATCGCCCCGACGGTGAACAGCGCGGAGTGGTCGGCCGACGCCACGGCGTAGACACCGACCCCCAGCAGACAGGCCACCCCGAGGAGCAGCGTGGGGACGACCGGCCACAGCACCGCCGCGAGCGCGGGCACGGCCGGCAGGAGCCGGTAGACCGGCTTCTCGGGCGGCATCAGCACCTCAAGGATGGCGATGAGCAGGGCGAGGAGCGCCGGCGAGACCAGCACCGGATCCCGGCGCACTCGGCTCAGCCAGCGTGTCCTGCTCCCACCGGTCAATCTCCTCATAGAAGGCAAATATATGTAAAACACTCGGCGAAGGTGGCGACAAGTCCGCCCGCCACCGCCGGGACAGGGCCGTCCCGGCCGTCCCGCGCGCCACACGGACAGTGAGTCCGGAGCACCGTCCGCAGTCACACCCTCGGCATTGTTCACGCCACCGGGGCCACCGGACCCGGGCGGCACCCCCTCGCGTATCGACGCCTGAACATCGCCCCCCCTGATCATTAAATGAAGGTTAAAGGCGACCCGGAAAAGCATCCGGCACGACCGGCACCGTCCACGTCAACACTCTTATTTTCCAAGGTAGTTGACTGTCCCGATCTACATCTTCCCCGGCATCTCGACCATGGTGGACCTGGCGCGTCCCTGACAGAATGAGCTGCTTTCCGAACGGCGCTCACGTCACACGTTTCTCTGCCTGCCCCACCAACAGACAGGACGACAGTGCTGGGATCACGAAGAAGAACAAGACGGCTCACGTATGCCTCCGCCTGCTCCGGCGCACTGCTGCTGACGGTGGCCATGACGACGGGGCTCACCACCGCCCCGGCCGCCGCGGCGGGTTCCCCGGCCGCGGCGGCGCCGTCACCCGCCGCGCCCTCCTACCGCACGGTCACGCTGATCACCGGCGACCAGGTCCTGCTGGACCGCGGCGGCGACGCCGTCGGCGTGACGCCGGCCAAGGGCCGGGCCGGCATACCCCTGCAGATCAGCCACACCGGTGACCACACCTATGTCGTCCCCGCCGACGCCGACGCGCTGATCGCCGAGGGCAAGGTCGACCGGGCGCTGTTCGACGTGGCCGAACTGGCCCGCCCCGAGTACCACGACCTGGCCCGCGGCGGCGCCCCGGTGCTCGTTGAGTACACGGCGGCGAACCCGGCGGCCCGCGGCCGGCTGCACGCGGACACGGACACACCGGTACGGGAACTCACCTCCGTGGACGCCGAGGCCCTGGTGGTGTCCCCCGAGGAGGCCACCGCGGCCTGGTCCGCGCTCACCGACACCGGGAACGGCGTGAGCGAACTGGCCCCCGGCGTGGCCTCCGTCGGCCTCGACCGGGTGGTGACCGCCGCCCTCGACGTGAGCGTGTCGCAGATCGGCGCCCCCGAGATGTGGAAGGCCGGCTTCGACGGGACCGGCGTGAAGATCGCGGTGCTGGACACCGGCATCGACCCCGGGCACCAGGACCTGGCCGGCCGGATCGTCGCCGAGCAGAACTTCTCGTCCGACGCCGACGTCCTGGACCACAACGGGCACGGCACACACGTCGCCTCGACGGCCGCCGGTACCGGGGCGGCCTCGGACAGCAGGTACAAGGGTGTGGCACCCGGCGCCCGGCTGATCAACGGCAAGGTCCTCAACACCGCCGGCTCCGGTCTGACGTCCGAGATCGTCGCGGGCATGGAGTGGGCCGTCGCGCAGGGCGCCGACGTCGTCAACATGTCCCTCGGCGCCCCCGACGAACCGGGCTCCGACCCCCTCGAAGAGGCCGTCGACGCCCTCTCCGACCAGGCGCTGTTCGTGATCGCCGCGGGCAACTCCGGGTCCGCCGCGAGCACGGTCGGCTCCCCTGGCGTGGCCGAGGACGCCCTGACCGTGGGCGCCGTCGACAAGCTCGACAAGCTCGCCGACTTCTCCTCACGCGGCCCGCGCATGGACGGCGGGGTCAAGCCCGACGTGACCGCGCCCGGTGTCGGCATCACCGCGGCCGCGGCCGAGGGTACCCGGCCGGGCGACCCGCACCCCGCGCCCGGGTACGTCACCCTCAGCGGCACCTCCATGGCCACCCCGCACGTGACCGGCGCGGCGGCCCTGCTGATGCAGCAGCATCCGGACTTCAGCGGCGCGCAGATCAAGGCGCTGCTGACCGGATCCGCGAAGCCCGGCGGCTACAGCGCCTACCAGCAGGGCACCGGACGGATCGACCTCACCCGGGCCACCGCGCAGACCGTCGTGGCCGAGCCGGGCTCGCTGAACTTCGGCCGCGCCGAGTGGCCGCACACCGACGACGAGCCGCAGACCCGTACGGTCACCTACCGCAACCTCGGGGACCAGCCGGTCACCCTGGACCTGACCGCCACCACCACCGGCCCCGGCGGCGGTGCCGCTCCCGAGGGTCTCTTCACTCTCGGCGCCGACCGGGTGACCGTCCCGGCCGGCGGCACCGCCGGTGTCGAGGTGACCGCGGACACCCGGGTCGGGGGCGAGGCCGACGGCGCGTACAGCGTGACGCTCGCCGCCGCCGGCGGCGGCCAGACCGTCCGCAGCGTGGGCGGACTCGACCGCGCGGCGAACACCTACCAAGTCACCGTCAAGGCCACCGGACGCGACGGCCTGCCGCCCGACTACTTCAACTGGGCGGCCTGGTTCACCGGCATCGGCAACGGTGTGTTCGAGCTGGTCAGGGGCGAGGACGGGACCGCCACCGTGGAGGTGCCGGCCGGCGACTACGCCTTCGTCGGGCGCAACTTCGCCACCGACGGCATCGACAATCTCGTCGCCCCGAAGGTGACGGTCGACCACGACATGACCATCGCCTTCGACGCGCGCGACGCCCGGCCCGTCGAGGTGACCCTGCCGGACCCGCAGGCCACCGGCTACGCCACGCTCATCTCGACGGTGGTGCGCTCCGGCGGCGCCGAGGCGTCCGTCGGCATCGGCCTGAGCGCCAGTCTGAAGGGCGCCCGCACCGGAATGATCGGCGAGGCGCCGGCGCCGGGCGAGGTCACGTCGTACTTCGCCTCGCACTGGTCCGACGGCGCGACCGAGTACCACATCGCCGACACCCTCAAGGACGGCTTCTACACCGGTCACGTCCAGCACGTCGCCGCCGACGACCTGGCCGAGCTGACACTCCGCCAGGGGGCGTCGGTCCCGAACGCCCTGGGAGTGAACTGGACCATCCTTCCGGGCGCCGGGGGCTCGGCCGTCGGCTTCTACGACGACCTGCCGAACACCCGGACGGTGTACGTGCAGGGCGACCACGCCTGGGCGGCGCTCTCCCAGCAGGTCGACCCGGACAACGGCAGCGTCCAGACCGAGTACGAGGTCCCGGCCCGCACCTACCCCGCCGGTACGAGCCGCACCGAGACGGTCGGCACCGGCGTGTTCGGACCCGCCCTCGGCGACGGCGGCGGACTCGTCCGGGACGGCGACACGCTCACCGGGACGATCGCCCCGTTCACGGACGGCGCGGGACACCCCGGCGGCAGCCTGTACGACGCGGCGTCCGCCTCCACCACGCTGTACCGCAACGGCAAGAGCTACGCCACCGCGAGCGGTGTGCTCGACGCCGCGAGGTTCGAACTGCCGCCGGGCAAGGCCCGCTACCGGCTGGTGACCACGGTCGGCCGGGCCGCGGCCGGTGTCTCCTCGGTCACCTCCGAGGTCACCTGGCAGGCCGAGTTCACCTCGGCCCACACCTCGTCGGCCGCCTCCGTCCCGGCCAGTGTGGTCCGCTACGCGCCGCACCTCGACCTGGACTCCACCGGCCCGGCCGGCGTCCGGCAGTCGGTGCCGGTCACCGTTCAGGGTTCGGCGGCCGGCCGGAACCTGGCGTCGCTGAAGGTGTCCGTGTCCTACGACGGCGGACGGACCTGGCGGCCGGTGGCCGTCCGGCACGGCGCGGTCACCGTGGACAACCCGGCCGCGGGCGGCTCGGTCTCGCTGCGCGCCGAGGTGAAGGACCGTCAGGGCAACGCGTTCGCCCAGACGGTCCTCGACGCCTACCGCACCAAGTGACCCCGGCGGCCGGAACGGCAGGCGGGGGATGAACGGCGGCCGGGCCGCAGGACGCCGACGGTGGCGTCCCGCGGCCCGGCCACTCCCCTGCCGGGGAGGTGGAGCCGTGCCCTGCTCCCCACCGGTCAGGCGGGCAGGGTCCAGCTCTGGTTGGCCGCGCCGGTGCAGGACCAGATCTGCAGCCGGGTGCCGTTGGCGGAGCTGGGGCCGGTGGCGTCCAGGCACTTCCCGGACTGCGGGTTCACCAGCGACCCGGCCGTGCCGGGCTGCCACCGCTGGGCGCCGGAGCCGTTGCAGTCGTAGAGCTGCACCTGGGCGCCGTTCGTGGTGCCGCCCGAGGTGATGTCCATGCACTTGCCGAGCGCCCGCAGGCTGCCGTCCGCGGCCACCGTCCAGTTCTGCGCGCCGGAGCCGTTGCAGTCGTAGAGCTGCACCGCGGTGCCGTTGGCGCTGCCCGCGCCGGCCACGTCCACGCACTTGCCCCCGTAGCCGTGGATCGGTCCGGTGGCGGCCGGCGGCGGGGTGGTGCCCGACTGCCCGCCCAGCCAGCGCAGGCCCTGGATGAGCAGTTGGTTCTGCTGGGCGCTGGCGAAGGTGGAGGACAAGGGGGTGTTGGTGGAGTAGTCCATCGCGTTGTGGCCGAAGTTGGCGTAGATCATCTTGTAGTTGTGGTTGGACCAGACGATCGGGTAGTAGCCGCTGTACCAGGACTGGTTGGGGTCCGTGCCGACCGGGAAGGTGGAGGCGTCCAGCGACGCGAGGATGTCGATCGCCGGGTTCTGCCGCAGGTCGTACTGCCAGCTGTACCACTCGCTGACCGAGGAGGCGATGGTGGCCGGCAGGCCCGCCGTGGCCGGGTGGGCGGGGTCGTCGATCCTGAGCGTCTCGGCGGTCGGCCCCCAGGTGTTGGTCTGGAAGGTGCCCGTGCCCAGGAAGGTGTTGTGGTACCAGGGCCAGTCGCCGCTGTCGGCGTTGAAGGCGGAGACGTGGAAGCCGAAGAAGCCGCCGCCGTTGTTCACGTAGGTCTGGAACGCCGACTGCTGCGCGGCGGTGTGCGGGTAGTTGTCGAGGAACATGACCACCTGGTAGTTGGCCAGGTTGGCGGTGTTCAGCTGGTTCCAGTCGTTGGTCGAGGTGTACGAGAAGCCGTACTGCGCGGCGGCCTGCGGGAACCAGGTGTTGGCCTCGCGGACGAAGCTGATGTGTGCCGCGTCGTACGTCCCGTCGTAGAAGGCGAGCACCTTGAAGGCCGGCGCGGCCTGCGCCGCGTGCACCGGAACCGTCTGCAGGCCGAGCACTACGGCGAACAGCGCGAACAACCGTGACAGGGTCCGGGACCAGCGGCGGGTGGTACGGGGTCTGAACATGCGGGGGCCCTTCCTCGGGTACGGGACGGGAACATGCGCCCGTGCACTGCATTCCATAGCCGCATTGCCATGTGCAGGTCAATGGTCCAGACCTACTCGCCCACGGCGGGGAGCCGAGGTACGGGCTGAACGTTTCCGCTTCCGCGCCGGGTGCTCCCGTCGGACCTCGTGCCGCCAACTGACCCCCATACGCGGTGGATTCCGCGCAAACCCATGCCCGGCACGCCACGGTCTCGTTGGCCCCTGTGGTGAAAGGGTCGATGTGCCGAGGCGGGAGTGACGGACGGATGCTTGACCAGAGCCGCAGACAGGCGTGGGCGATGCTCTTGTGTGCGCTGTCCGTGCTGGTGATCGCCGCGCTGCAGATCGTGCCGGCCTTCGGGATGCTGGGATCCGGGGGCACCCTGGCCACGGGGACCGAGGCGGAACGCGCCGAACGGCGGGCCGCCCGGCTCGGTCTGCCCCGCCCGGACGTCGTCTTCGCGGTGTCCGCGGACCCGGGGGCCGCCGCCGCGTCCACGGCACGCCTCGCCGCAGCGGACCGCAGGATCGCGTCGCTGCTGGCGCACACCCCGGGCGTCGACGCGGTCGCCTCCTTCGCCGGCTCGGGTGACCCGTGGCTGCGCTCGCGCGACGGGCGGACACTGCTGGTCACGGCCGACCTGGCGGGCGACGAACGCCGCCGGGGACGGACCGCCGAGCGGATCGCGCCGGAGGTGCGCGCGGCTGCCGCGCCGGCGACGCTGGAGATCAGCGGCTCGGCGTGGCTCACGGCCCAGATCGACGCACAGTGCGAACGGGACCTGCTGCGGGCCGAGTTGCTGGCCGCGCCGGCCGTGCTGCTGGTGCTGCTCGTCGCCTACGGCTCACTGGTGTGCGCGCTGCTGCCGGTCCTGGTCGCGGCCTGCGCGGTGGTGTGTACCATCCCCGTACTGGGCCGGCTGGCCAGGGTCACGGACGTGTCGGTGTTCGCCGTCAACGCCGCCTCCGCCATCGGCTTCGGCCTGGCCGTCGACTACACCCTGTTCCTGCTCTCCCGCTACCAGGAGGAGACGGCCTACGGTGCGACGCCGGTACGGGCCCTGCGCACCGCCTGGCGGACGAGCGGACGCTCCGTCGTCTTCTCCGCCGCCGCGGTCACCGCCTGCCTGGCGGCCACGCTCGTCGTCCCCTCACCGCTGCTGCGGGCCCTGGCCCTGGCCGGGATCGTCGTCACGGTGCTGTCGGCCCTGGCCGCGCTGTTCCTGCTGCCCAGCCTGCTGACCCTGCTGGGCCCCCATCTGCATCGCGGTGACCCGCTGCGCGGGCTGCGCCGGTGCCGGCTGGGCGAGCCGAGCGGATTCTGGCAGTCGGTGACCCGCCGGGTGACCGCCCGGCCGCTGCTCTCCGGGGCCGCAGCCGGCGTGGTGCTGCTCGTCCTCGCCCTGCCGTTCAGCCGGGTGCACCTCGGCGTCATCGACCAGCGGGTGCTGCCCGCGTCCGCTCCGGCCGCCGCCGCCGTGGCCCATCTGGAGGCCGGCTTCGACCATCCGCCCGACCGGCTGCTGTCCGTCGTCGCCGACCTGCCCCCGGCCAGCGGGGACGCGCGGCGCGCACGCGAACGCTACGCGAGCAGGCTGCGCGCGCTGCCGGGGGTGGCCGGGGTACGGACGGTACCGACGCCGACGGCCGCCGCGACGCGTTCGGCGCAGGCCGTGTTCGTCGTGGCCGCCCGGCACGCTCCCGGCGGCGAACGGGCCGCCCGGCTCGTGCGCGCGGTGCGGCAGGTACCCGGTGTCGCCCTGGTCGGTGGCCGCGCCGCCGAGATCACCGACACCGTCGCCGCGGTATGCGCGGCACTGCCCAGGGTGGGCTGCCTGCTGGCGGCCGTGTTCGTGGTCCTGCTGGTCCTGCTGACCCGGAGCCTGGTCGCCCCGGTCAAGGCCCTGGTGGTCGCCGTGCTCAGCCTCGGCGCGAGTGCGGGCGCGCTCGTGCTGGTCTTCCAACTGGGCCACGGCCGAAGCCTGGTGGCCGGTTTCTCCGTCACGGGTGCGCTGGACGCCTCGCTGCTGCTGTTCACGCTGGCCATCGCGCTCGCCCTGTCGGTCGACTACGAGGTCTTCCTGCTCGGCCGGCTCAGGGAGGAGCACGACCGCACCGGCGACAACACCTTCGCCATCGTCCGGGGCATCGCGCGCACCGGCCGGCTGATGACCTCCGCCGCGGCGGCCGTCGCGGTCTCCACGGTGGCCCTGGTCACCTCGCGGGTCAGCAGCCTGAAACTGGTCGGCGTCGGTGTGGCGGTCGCCGCCCTCGTCGACGCCCTGCTGGTGCGCGGCGTGCTGGTCCCGGCGGTCATGGCGGCTCTCGGCCCGGCGAACTGGTGGGCGCCGGCCTTGCGCCGCACCCGGCCGTCCGGCGCGACCCGGCCGCAGCCGGACGGCCTGCGGCCCGAGGCGGACCACCCCCTGGCCGTGACCGAGGGCCAGGGGAAATAGGACACGGCCGGGGGGGGGGGGGGGGGGGGGGGGCCCCCGGCCGGCGGGGGGGGGGGGGCCGGGGGGGGGGGGCGGCCCCCCCCCCGGGGGGGGGGGGGGGGGGGGGGGGGCGCGGGCGGCGGCGCGC
>NZ_JBIAXM010000025.1:118331-128664 GCF_042896695.1 Streptomyces sp. NPDC001270
GTCGGGGGCTGGGGGCGGGCGCCCGCTGGGCTCGGCGCGTGGGTGGGGGGGGGGTTGGGTGTCGTGGGGGGGGGCGGGGGGCGCGCCCGGGGGGGGGGGGGGGCCCCCGGCCGTGCGGCTGTCCCGGACGCGTTCGTCCACTCGGCCTCAGGGCGTGCCGAGCACCAGGACGGTGTTCTGGCCGCCGAAGCCGAACGAGCTGGAGACGGCGACGCCGACCTCCGCGGGGCGGGGCTCACCGGTGACGATGTCGAGTTCCTGGCCCGGCAGTTGGCGACGCAGGTTCGCGGTCGGCGGGATGTGCCGGTGCTGCAACGTCAGTACGGTCAGCGCGGCTTCGACCGCGGCGGAGGCACCGAGCGCGTGGCCGAGGACACCCTTGGGCGCGGTCACCGGCGGAGGGGCGCCGCCGAACGTGCGGAGCAGGGCGAGCGCCTCGGCGCGGTCACCGGCCGGTGTGGAGGTGCCGTGGGCGTTGACGTGGTCCACGTCGCGGGGGGTGCAGCCGGCGTCGGCCAGCGCCGCGCGCAGCGCACGCTCCGCGCCCGCCCCTTCCGGGTGCGGTGCCACCGGATGGTGGGCGTCGCTGGTACTGCCGTAGCCGCGCAGCAGGGCCCGGACCCGGGCGCCCCGGGCGCGGGCCGCGTCGGGGCGTTCCAGGACGAGGACGGCCGCGCCCTCGGAGAGCACGAGGCCGTCCCGGTCGGCGTCGAAGGGCCGGCAGGCGGCGGCCGGGTCGTCCAGGCGCCGGGAGAGGGCCGTCATCTGGGCGAAGCAGGTGACCGGCATCGGGGAGACACCGGATTCCGCGCTGCCCGCGAGGACGATGTCGCAGGCACCGGCGAGCAGCAGGTCCCGGGCCACCCCGATGGCCGTGGCACCGGAGGCACAGGCGCTGGCCACGCTGAAGCTCGGCCCGTGGATCCTCAGGTCCATGGCGACCTCGCCGGGGACCATGTTCGGCACGCTGCGGGGCAGCGCCACCGGGGAGACGGCCGTGGGGCGGCCCTCGCCGAGCAGGGTGAACTCCCGGACGTAGGTCTCCAGGCTGTTGCCGCCGACGCCGAGGATGACGCCCACCCGTTCCCGCGGCCAGTGCTCGGGGTCGAGTCCGGCGTCGGCGACGGCCTGCCGGGACGCGTGCAGGGCGAGGTGTGCGAAGCGGTCCAGACGCCGGGCGAGCCGGCGGCCGTACACGGTGACCGGGTCGAAGTCGTCGATGCGGCAGGCGATGTCCACCGGCAGCCCGGCCAGCTGCGGGTCGGTGCGCGCGAGGCTGCGTCCTTCGCAGACGGTGCGCCAGGTCTCCTCGGCCGTGGCGCCGCCGGGCGTGATCATGCCGATGCCGGTGACGGCGACCTCACGTGTGTGCGGCACGGCCGCCTCCTTCCATGCGCTGGTACAGGGTGCGGAAGCGCTCCGCGGTGGCCTTCGTCCGCTCCAGGTGCCGGCCGATGCGGTCGCGGGCCCGTTCGCCCTCGGGTCCGAGGTCCGTCCGGGTCGCGACGCGCAGGGTGCGCAGCAGGGGCCGCAGTACGTTCTCGACGTGCACGTCGAGGTTGTAGATGCCGGCGGCGGCGATGCGCAGGGCGCGCCGCTGGAAGCCGGGGATGACGGTGCCGGGCATCCGGAAGTCGCAGATCACGTCGGCCAGCGCCGCCGTCGCGTGGTCCGGCGCCAGGTCCAGCGCGTCGGCGTACAGGTCACGGTAGAAGATCATGTGCAGGTTCTCGTCCGAGGCGATGCGGGTCATCAGCAGCCGGCCCGGCCGGTCCGCGCAGGCCGCGCCCGCGTTGCGGTGCGCCTCGCGGGTCGCCAGTTCCTGCACCAGGACGTAGGCCAGGGCGTGCAGCGGGGTGGGCTGGTCGCTGCGGAAGCCGGTGGTCATGGTGCGCATGCGCTGCCGTTCCAGGGCGACCGGGTCGATCGCCCGGGTGGCGTGCAGATAGCAGCGCAGGGCGTGCGCGTGCCGGTCCTCCTCCGCCGTCCAGCGGTGCACCCACTCGCCCCACGCCCGGTCCCGGCCGAACCGGGTGGCGATCTCGAAGTGGTAGCTGGGCAGGTTGTCCTCGGTCAGGAGGTTGACGACGAGGGCGTCCTGCACCGCCGCGCCGATCCGGGACTGGGCGGCCGTCCACGGCTCGCCGTCCAGCGGCCCGTCGTAGTCGGTGGCCGCGCTCCAGGGGATGTACGTGTGGGGCAGCCACTCCGGGGCCGCGGTCAGGTGACGTTTCAGCAGCCGTTCGGCGCTCGGTTCGAGTGCGGCGAGGATGTCGGGGGCAGCAGTCATCTCGATGGGTCCGATTCCCGTCGGTCCCGGGCGGGGCCGGGAGGTACGGGCGCCCGCCGCGCGGTGATGTGCAGACTCCGTAACTGGGGCATGACGTATCCGGCGGCGGGTGGCGGGGAACCCGCGAGCCGCCAGGTGACGGCGTACGGCAGCACAGCCCGGACGAGGGCGACCGCCTCCAGCCGTGCCAGGTGGGCGCCGAGGCAGTACTTGGGGCCATGGCCGAAGGAGAGAGTGCCGCCCGCAGCGGGGTCACGGGTGGCGGCGGCGACGAGGACCAGCAGCCGGGTCTGCGCCGCGACGGGGACGCCGGCCAGGACCATGTCACGGCTCGGGATCCGGCTGACCATGGCAGACGGCGGACGGCGGCGCAGCCAGGTCTCGACCGCGTCGGGGATCAGCTCGGGCCGGGCCAGGAGGGCGGCGGCAAGTGCGCCGTCGTCCTTGAGCAGTTCGCACATCGCGGTGCCCAGCAGCGCGAACGTCGTGCTGAACCCGGCTTGCAGCAGCAGCCCGCACTCGGCCGGGGTGACCCGCGCCCAGGCGGGCCGGGCGCCGCCCGGGTCGATCCCTCGCCGCCGTGCGTGGACGTAGCTCTCGAACTCCGCGAGGGCGCGGTCGGCGCCCGCGAAGTCCGCCTCGGTGGGGAACAGTTCACCGACCATCTGGTTGCGCAGGGTCAGTTCGGCGAGGTACGCGGCATCGTCGTCGGGCAGGTCGAGCAGCGCGCACAGCACGCGGGCCGGCAGCGGCAGCACCAGGTGCCGGACGGCGTCCGCGGCACCCTCCCGGGACACCGCGGACGCCAGCCTGCCGACGCAGTCGTCGGCCAACTCCCGGACGGTGGACCGCAGGGCGCCAATCGCGGGCCGGCTCACGAGCGCGGCGGACCGGCTCCGCAGGGCCTGGTGCCCGGGTGGATTGGTGTTGAGCAGACTGGCGGCGTACTGCTCCGCCGACCGATGGCGGCGCCACCCGGGCGTGTGCAGATCCCGCCAGGCGGGATCCGGCACCCGGAAGTCCGGGGAGCGCAGCGCGTGCCGGCAGACGTCGTAACCGCACAGCACCACGGTGCGCAGGGCCGGTACGGGGAGCACCGGGCCCAGTTCGCGCAGCCGGTCGTAGACCTCGTACGGGTCGGGGGCGCGGCGCAGCCCCAGCAGCAGCCGGGTCGCCCGCGCCTGCACGGACGAATCCGTGCTGATCACTTTCATGAAGCTCTCTCGGGAGGTCAGTCCGCTGCCACGGCCAGGACGCTGTTCTGGCCGCCGGGGGCAGTGGAGACGCACAGTGCCTTCCGCAGCCGTACGCCGCGGGGGCCGCCCGTGACGACGTCCAGGTCCATGCCGGGTTCCTGCTGCTCGTGGTTGGCCGTGGGCGGGACGAGGCGGCGGGCCACGGTCAGCACCGTCAGGGCCGCTTCGGTCGCGCCGGAGGCCGCTCCGGCGTACCCGAGGACGGCCTTGGCCGCGGTCACCGGCGGCCGGTGCGGCAGCAGCCGGGTGAGCCAGCGCGCCTCCGCCCGGTCGCCGGCCTCGGTGGCCGATCCGTGCGCGTTGACGTGCTCGACGTCGCGGGCCGCCCATCCGGCGTCGGCGAGCGCGGTGCGCGCCGCCTGTTCGCCGCCTCTGCCCTCGGGGTGCACGGCCGCGATGTGGTGGGCGTCGCCCGCCGCGCCGTATCCGGCGAGCCAGGCCAGCACCCGGGCCCCGCGCGCCCGCGCGTGCGCGGCGGTCTCCAGGACGAGCACACCGGCTCCCTCGGACGCCACGAACCCGTCGCGTGCCACGTCGAAGGGCCGCACGGCCGCGTCCGGCCGGGCGGCCCGCCGCGCCAGCACGCCCATCTGCCCGAGGGCGGCGAGCGTCACCGGATGCAGCAGGCAGTCGGCTCCCCCGGCCAGCATCACGTCCACGGCCCCGGACCGCAGCAGTTCCATGGCCGTGCCGACGGCGATCAGCCCGGACGCGCAGCCCGCCGAGGTCGCGAAGCCGGGGCCGGCCGCGCCGCGGTCCAGGGCGATCTCGGCCGCGCAGGCGCTCGGCAGGGAGCGGGCGAGCCCCAAGGGCGAGATCGTCGCCGCCCGGCCGGCCCGCCAGCGTTCATGGGCGTCGGCGACGTCGGCCACGCCGGTGCCGCCCGCCCCCATCACGACCCCGAACCGGTGCGCCGCGACCCCGCCCGGCGCCAGGCCGCTCACCTCCACGGCCTCCCGGGCGGCGACCACACCCAGTTGCGCCGGGCGGTCCATCCGCCGCGCCAGCCGCCGCCCCAGCAGGGCGTCAGCGTCGAATCCCCCGACCCGGCACACCAGGTCCACGGGCTCGTCCGCCAGTTCGAGTGCGCGTTCCGCCCGTCCCACCGCGGCGCAGACGGCACCCCAGGTCGGCTCGGCACCGACGCCGCCCGCGCTCACCAGACCCACGCCCGTGACGGCCACCCGGTCCCGGCCCCGCCTCACCACGTCGGCGCGGCGGAGCCGGCCACCTGCAGACCGTCCGAGGCGCGCAGGGCGGCCTCGAACCGGTCGGCGATCTCGCCCAGCGTCAGGTCCAGGGACAGGTCCACGTCCTCCAGGCGCACCCCGGTCAGGTCGGTCACGATGACCGCCAACTCGGCCATGCTCAACGAGTCCAGCTCCAGCTCACGGCTTGTCGACCGCGGGGTGATCCGGTCCTTCTCGATACCGAATTCCTCCGCCAGCAGCTTCGCGAGCGTGTCGTACATTCAGGGTTCCTTCTTCGCAGTGTCGACCGTGGCCACGACGTGCACCGGCAACGGCCGCCCGGACGGCCGTCAGAGATCCGCATGCAAAGGGGGGCGAGGCGGCAGCGGCCGCCTCAGTGAGTCGAGTCCGAGATTATGTCCCTGCATGACGTCACGACGTTGATCAAGGCCCGCCGGACCTTTAGTTGACCCTTACGAGGGACATCCGTCCGCGGTCGAGATGATCTTGCTGTGGTGGCCGCGGCATCCTCCCGTCGTCCCGTGCCGCCACGAAGGTTGCCGGGGCGAACTCCCGGGCCGCGAGCAGGAACACGGAGCCTGCCGCGCACGCCCGCCCCGAGGGCTCCGCGCCCCGTGGCGGTGACCCGGCGTGGCAGTGCGGCACGCGCGCGTGAGCTGGGGGCCGCGGCCGGGGAGGTGGTCGTCAGAAGGGTGCCAAGAAGTGGGGTGCGGGGTGGTGGGAAGCCGGGGCGCGGAGGTGGACTGGGGAGGGTTTCCGAGGAGTTCCGTCGGCCGGAGGCACCGGCCGGTGTGTGCAGAACGGTGGATGCGATGTCCGAATCCCGCCCGCCCTCAGCCGCTCGTGTGGTGGTAGGTGTGAGCGGCTCTCCGGGGAGTCTGGCCGCCCTGGGCCGGGGCGCCGACGAAGCGCGGCGCCGGGGAGCCGAACTCTGGCCGGTGCTGGCCTGGGAGCCGCCCGGCGGGGAGCTGACGGACCGCAGGTCTCCGGCGTCCGCCCTGCTCGGCGAGGACTGGGAACGGCTGGCCCGGGAGCGGCTCGTACGCGCGCTGCGCGAGGTGTTCGGCGGCACGGATCCGGGGCTGTCCGGACAGGCGCTCGTCGTCCGCGGTGCCCCCGGACCGGTGCTGGTGGCCGTCGCCGACCGGGACGGCGACCTGCTCGTGGTGGGCGCCGGACAGCGCGGGCGGCTGCACCGCGCGCTGTGGCCCTCGGTCAGCCGCCAGTGCGTCGCCCGCGCCTGCTGTCCGGTCCTCGCGGTGCCGCCGTCCCCGCTGGAGGCGGCGCTGGCGGCCGTGCACCGCCGTAACGCGTGGCGGCTGCGGCTGGACACCGGGGATCTGGCGAGGGAGTTCGAGTCCGTCCCGCCGGACGCCTGAGAGGCCGGCGGGCCGGCCGTCAAGAGGTGGCCGCCGCCGGCAGGTCCGGCCGCGCGGGACGGCGCCGCGGCGCCGTCCGTACGGCCAGCACCATGGTGAGGCCGCCGCCGGGCGTGTCCTCGGCGTGCAGGGTGCCGCCGATGGCCTCGGCGAAGCCGCGGGCCACCGCGAGGCCGAGGCCGACGCCGACACCGCGGGGCGCGTCGCCGTAGCGCTGGAAGGGCTCGAAGATACGGTCCTTGGCCTCGTCCGGCACTCCTGGACCGCGGTCCACGACCCGTACCTCGACCCGGTCGGCGAGGGCGCTCGCGGACACCAGGACCTTCACGTCGGGCGGGCTGTGCTTGACGGCGTTCTCGACGATGTTGGCGACGGCCCGCTCCATCAGCCCCCGGTCGACGTGGACCATCGACAGCGTCTCGGGGATGTCCAGGTGCACGCTGTCCTCGGGCACCCCGCCGAGCGCCATGGGCACGACCTCGTCGAGATCGGTCTCCCGGATGATGGGCGTCACGGTGCCGGTGTGCAGCCGGGACATGTCCAGCAGGTTCCCCACCAGGTGGTCGAGCCGGTCCGCGCCCTCCTCGATGGCCTCCAGCAGCTCGGCCCGGTCCTGTGCGGACCACTCCACGTCGTCGGACCTGAGCGAGGACACGGCGGCCTTGATCCCGGCGAGCGGGGTGCGCAGGTCGTGGCTGACGGCGGCCAGCAGCGCGGTCCTCATCCGGTTGCCCTCGGCCAGTGCCTTCGCCCGGTCGGCCTCGTGCTGCAGGCGCCGGCGGTCCAGCACGACGGCGGCCTGCGCGGCGAACGCGGCGAGCACCCGGCGGTCGGCGGCGGGCAGCACCCGGCCGCGCAGGGCCAGCGCCATGTGGTCGCCGACCGGTACGTCGACGTCGGCGTCCTCCGGGTTCGGTGCCGGTCCGGGTCCGACGCTGCCGGCGCAGGTCCAGGGCGCCGTCTCGCCGGTCCGCTCCAGCAGGGCCACCGACTCCATGCCGAAGGTCTCCCGGACCCGCACCAGCAGCTCCTCCAGGCTGGTCTCGCCGCGCAGCACGTTCCCGGCGAGGAACGACAGGATCTCGGACTCGGCGCGCAGCCGGGCCGCCTGGTGGGTGCGCCGGGCCGCGAGGTCCACCACCGACGCCACGGACGCGGCGACCGACACGAAGATCGCGATGGCGACGATGTTCGCGGGGTCGGAGATGGTCAGGGTGTGGACGGGCGGGGTGAAGAACCAGTTGAGCAGCAGGGAGCCGACCACCGCGGAGGCGAGGGCCGGGAGGAGCCCGCCGAGCAGGGCCGCCGCCACCGTCAGCGACAGGAACAGCAGCATGTCGTTGGCGAGGCCGATCTGCGGGGTGGCGCCGGCCAGGAGCCAGGTCAGCAGGACCGGGCCGAGCACGCCGACGAGCCAGCCCCAGATGACCCGGGACCGGCCGAGGCGCGCACCGCGCGCCACCGGCAGTCCGCGGCCCTTGCCCACGTCGTCGTGGGTGACGAGGTGGACGTCGAGGTCGGACCCCGACTCCTGGGCGACCGTGGCGCCGACGCCCGGTCGCAGGAGGTACTGCCAGCTCCGGCGGCGGGAGACCCCGAGCACTATCTGGGTGGCGTTCACGCCGCGGGCGAAGTCCAGCAGCGCGGCCGGGACGTCGTCGCCGACGACCTGGTGCCAGGTCCCGCGGAGGTCTTCGACGAGGGTGCGCTGGACGCCCAGTTCCTTCGGGGAGGCGGTGGTGGTGAGGCCGTCGCTGCGGGCAACGCAGACGGCGAGCACCTCGCCGCCCGCGCCCTTCTCGGCGAGCCGGGCCGCGCGGCGCAGCAGGGTGCGTCCCTCGGGGCCGCCGGACAGGCCGACCACGATCCGCTCCCGCGAGCCCCAGATCTTCGAGACCCGGTGCTCACTGCGGTACTGCTGGAGGTATTCGTCGACCCGGTCGGCCACCCACAGCAGCGCCAGCTCCCGCAGCGCGGTCAGGTTCCCCGGCCGGAAGTAGTTGGAGAGGGCCGCGTCCACCTTGTCGGGCTGGTAGATGTTGCCGTGCGCCATGCGGCGGCGCAGCGCCTGCGGCGACATGTCGACGAGCTCTATCTGGTCGGCGCGGCGGACCACCTCGTCCGGCACGGTCTCGCGCTGCCGCACCCCGGTGATCGACTCGACCACGTCACCCAGCGACTCCAGGTGCTGGATGTTGACCGTCGAGATCACGTCGATCCCGGCGGCGAGCAGTTCGTCCACGTCCTGCCAGCGCTTGGCGTTGCGGCAGCCGGGGACGTTGGTGTGCGGCAGTTCGTCCACGAGCGCCACCCGGGGGCGGCGCGCGAGGACCGCGTCCACGTCCATCTCGGTGAACGTGCTGTCCCGGTAACGGATCTCCTTGCGCGGCACCTGTTCCAGGCCGTGCAGCATCACCTTGGTGCGCGGCCGTTCGTGGTGTTCCACGACGGCGACCACGCAGTCGGTGCCCCGTTCGGTGCGGCGGTGCGCCTCCGACAGCATTGCGTAGGTCTTGCCGACGCCGGGGGCCGCACCGAGGTAGATGCGGAGCTTGCCGCGTGCCATGTCACCCCTCGAAGCGATAGCCCATGCCGGGCTCGGTGATCAGATAGCGCGGGTGGGAGGGATCCCGTTCCAGTTTGCGGCGCAACTGCGCCATGTAGACCCGCAGATAATTGGTCTTGTTGCGTTGCGACACGCCCCAGACCTCCTGGAGGAGGTACTTCTGGGTGATCAGCCGGCCGGGGTTGGTCACCAGGATCTCCAGCAGGTGCCACTCGGTCGGCGTCAGCCGTACGTCCCTGCCGTCCCGTACGGCCTTCTTGGCGATCAGGTCGATGCTGAAGTGCTCGGTCTCCACCAGGCGTTCGGGGGCCGGCGGTACGTCCTCGGTGCGGCGGACGGCGGCCCGCAGCCGGGCGAGCAGTTCGTCCATGCTGAACGGCTTGGTGACGTAGTCGTCGGCGCCTGCGTCGAGCGCGGACACCTTCTCGTCGGACGCCTGGCGGGCGGAGAGGACCAGGATCGGCACGCGGGTCCAGCCGCGCAGCGCCCTGATGACGTCCACGCCGTCCATGTCGGGCAGACCGAGGTCGAGCAGGACCACGTCGGGCTGGCGCGCGGCGGCGAACCGCAGGGCCGTGGCCCCGTCGGGCGCGGCGTCCACGCCGTACCGGCGTGCCTCCAGGTTGATGACGAGGGCCCGTACGAGCTGCGGGTCGTCCTCCACCACGAGCACCCGGGTCATGAGCGCCTGCCTCTCCTGTGCTGCCTGGGGCCGTGCGCGCCGGTCGCGGGGCGGCCTGCGCAGGGGGGCGGGAGCCGGCGGAACCGGGAGGTCTCCCGGGCCGCCGGCTCCCGCGTGCGTCGCGTAAGGCCGTCACGTGCCGGCCACGAGATCCTTGAGCGCGATGTTGAGTTCGAGGACGTTCACGCGGGGATCGCCCATGAAGCCGAGGGTGCGGCCGGTGGTGTGGTCCTTGACCAGCTGGTCCACCTGGGCGACGGAGAGGTGGTTGAGTGCGGCGACGCGGTGTGCCTGGAGTTCGGCGTAGGCCGGGGAGATGTTCGGATCGAGGCCCGAGCCGGACGAGGTGACCGCGTCGGCGGGGACGTCGGACGGCTCGACGGTGTAGCCCGGGACCGAGTTGTCCTTGACCACGGCCTCCTTGGCGGCGACCACCTGGGCGCAGAGCGTGCCGTCCGCCGGCTTGGCGGGGCACTTGCCGTGCACGGCGCCGCTGTCCGCGGCGAGGTTGGTGGCGCCCGACAGCAGCAGCTTGTACTGCGTGTTGATGCTGTTGCTGCCGAGCCCGTTCGCCGGGCGGCCCTGGAACCACTTCAGGTCCGCGTCGGGGGTCTCCTGACCCTTCTTCAGCGGCAGGTTGTACGACTGTCCGATCAGGGCGGAGCCGACGACCTTGCCGTCCGCCTTGATCTCGGAGCCGTTCGCCTTGTTGTTGAACAGTCCCTGGGCGATGCCGGTGACGACCAGCGGGTAGATGACGCCGGTCACCAGGGTCAGCACGAGGAGGGCACGCAGGCCCGCACCGAGCAGCCGGACGGTGTTCGAGACGGAGTTGTTCATGGCGATCAGCCGATTCCGGGGATGAGGGAGATGAGCAGGTCGATGATCTTGATGCCGATGAAGGGCGCGATCAGGCCGCCGATGCCGTAGATCCCGAGGTTGCGGCGGA
>NZ_JBIAXM010000026.1:0-121411 GCF_042896695.1 Streptomyces sp. NPDC001270
CGGGAACGTCCCGCTTCGCGGGACGTTCCCGAAAACCAGGATCAACCCCTACAAGCCAACCCCACCAGGGTTGACGAAACAGATAGGGGCACCCCACCGGGCGTTCTGCTGGCGGGAGTTGAGCCGCGCGCCCGACCGCCCCCGCGGCGACCGGTCCGGTCGGCGCGGGGGCGGTGGTGTCCCCTGCCGGGCGCCACGGGTGGCGGACGCCCGGCAGGAGGTTCGGGGACGAGGCGGTGCCTCAGCAGGAGGGAGGAGCCGGTGCCTCAGTAGGAGAACTGCCGGATCTGCTGGTCGTAGGGCCCGTACGTCCAGCCGGTGCGGGTCGCCGGGTCCAGTTGCAGGGACGCCGCCTGGCCGCCGTACAGGAGCGGACCTCCGTGGCTCGTGACGGTGTACCCGTTCAGGACGGCGCTGGTCTTCTTGGCCGCCAGATCGACGATCTGCAACTGGCCCGTGGCGTTGTTGTCCGCCACGAATCCCGCCTGCGAGCCGAAGTACACGGTCCCTTCGGGCCGGGTGAACGAGACCACGGCGAGCTTGTTGGTCCCGTCGACCGCGAGTGCGCTCGGGGTGGCCTTGCGCAGCGTCACCGGGTCGCCCGAGCTGCCGTCCGCCTGGTTCACCGAGCTGATCACGCCGGTGGGTGCGATCTTGGTGCTGACCGCGGTGGCGGTGATGTCGTACAGCATGCCCGTCCCGTCCGCGGCCAGGCCGTGACCGCACCCGGGCAGCGACCCGCCGGCGGAGACCGTCCCGTGGTCCAGGTCCACCCGCGCGACCGTCACCCCGCCCAGGCACAGGAAGGGTGTGGCCTGCTTGGCGAGGAACACCTCGCCGCTGGACCGGTCGATCGTCATCAGGGAGTACGTGCCGGGCTGCACTCCGTCCGGGTCGGCCTTGAGGGGCTCTCCGGCGCTGCCGTCGGCCAGGTCGACACTCCGCACGATGTCGCTCTTGTCCGTGGCCGACCGCAGCAGCAGCGCGGCGCGGTCGTGGCCGGCGTCGACCTGCCCGGTGACGAACGTGTAGTCCGCCGTGGGCAGCGTGAACCGGCCGGCCAGGGAGTCGGTCGCCGTGTTCCAGGTCTCCACCTGCACGTCGCCGCCCGAGGTGATCCGGTGCACGAGCAGCACGCGGTGGGAGCCGGGGGCGCCGCCCAGTACCTCGTAGTCGGATCCGGTGCCCGGGTCCGAGGCGAGCACCGCCCCGTAGACGCCGGTCTTCGTCGAGTAGTGCCGTACCTCGGTGCCGCCGGCCGCCGTGCGCAGCGCCGCGATCGAGTCGTCGCCCGCGGCGGCGAAGCTCAGCACGGTGCTGCTGTCCGGGGCGAGCCCGTCGTCGACCTGGAGGGTCGAGACCGGTGACGCCTGGCCGACGACATGGCCCGAGCCGTCGAGGGCGAGGATCCGCACCCCGTAGGAGGCCGACGTGGCAAGTCCCAGGGTGAGGGCGTCGAGCCGCTCGGTGCCCTTCTTGCCGGTCAGGGCGGCCCGCGCGGTGGACGGGGTGTTCACGCCGTCGTCGTCGTAGGTCGTGCCGTTGGCGTTGGTGAACGTGTTGAGCGAGTTGTAGAGCGTCGGTCCGGGCGCCGAGAACTCCGCGACCGCCGACTTCGCCCCCGGGATGCCGGTGACGTCGTACGTCAGGCCGAACGAGGGTGTGCTGCGGGTCACTTCGGCGAAGTGGCCGGCGACACCGTCGGTGCCGGTCATGACGGGCGCGGCGGGCCGGTCGGCGGCGGAGCCGCCGGCGATGCGGATCGGGGCGAACTCCCCGTAGACCACCTTGGTCGGGTCACCGCCGTAGCCCGACTGTGCGATGCCGATGCCGTAGAGCCCGCCGCCCCCGGCGAAGGCGTCGGCGGGCACGGTGATCGTGCCCTGCTTCGCGGTCAGCGCCTGGTGCCAGCCCGCGGTGAAGATCTGTCCGAGGACGGGGTTCCAGTGGTCGACGGTGGACACCACCAGTTGCGGGTCGCCGGTCCGGGTGACGCCGGAGATGTCGTAGGAGACGGTGACGTCCTTGCCGGTCCCGGCCACGGCCGGGGCGGTCGGAGCGGTGGCCTCGACGTACGTACCGTCGCTGGGCCCCACGGTGATCGTGCGCCGGGCCTCGGCCCGTACCCTGCCGTCCGTCAGCACCCGGTAGGTGACCTTGAGGGTGCGGTCCGTGGTGGAGACCACCGGCAGGCCGGCCGCGTCGAGCAGTTGCTTCGGGGTGACCCGGATCGCGGGAGTACCGGAGCGGAAGACGGTGGCTCCGACGGTGAGGGCGTACTGCGTCTTCGCGTTCTTCGGCAAGCCGGTGACGTCGCCGGCGAAGGTGACGGGTCCGACCAGGCCCTCCCCGGTGCCGCCCGAGGCGCTGTCGCCGAGGTCGATGCGGTCCGGGTCGGTGGTCTCCAGGAACGAGCCGCCGAGGGCCCCTCGGGTGACGCGGTGCGCCATCGACAGGCGGACGAGGGAGGGTGACCCGGTGTCGCCGAGCGCGGCCTCGGCCGCGGCGGTGACGTCGATCTGCGGGCCGACGTGCAGCGGGCGGTCGATCTGGGGTGGCGTCGGCACGGCCCTGCCGGTCTTCTCCAGCAGCGAGCGCACCTGCGTGGGCGTCAGGTCGTGACCCGCGAGCCGCCCGGCCTGCAGGACGACCGCTGCGGCCGCGGCCACCTCCGGGGCGGACGCCGAGGTGCCGCCGTTGAGCACGGGGGTGACGGCCTGCGGACCCTGGCCCGTGGTGTGCTGGAAGGCGACGATGCCGTCGCTGGGCGCCGACAGGTCGACGCGGCTGCCGAAGCCGGACGAGAACGTGCCGGATCCGCTGATCCGGGTCTCGGCGACGGTGGCCCCGGCGGACTGGGCGGAGCCGGCGGGCGCGGCGAGGGTGTCGTCGAGGGTGGTGCCGCCCACGGCGATCGCACCGGAGTCCGGCACCACGGTGGGGGCGGTCGACTCGGCGTCGTCGTCGATGGACGTGGCGGCCGAGCCGTTCCCGGTGACCTCGGTGGGCGTGCTGCCGCCGTCGGGGCCGACGGAGGTCGGGGTGTAGAGGCGGGTGCCGTCGTTGGAAGAGATCGGCACGACGATGTGGTACTTGTGCACGATCGACGTGATGATCGACCGGATGTACGGGTCGTCCTCCAGGTAGCGGCCGGGGAAGCCGATCGAGTCGGTGCCGTAGCCGAGGCTGGCGGTGATGACGGAGGGCCGCGGTTTCTGCTGCGCGGCGGCGAGCAGGGCCACGGCGATCTGGTCCATCGTCGGCGTCTGCGGGACCACGAGCCGGTAATCCGCGCCGGGTGCGATGCCCAGCAGGTCGGTGTAGCCGCTGCCGGTACGGTCGGGTCGCTGCCGGTCGTGCGGCAGCGGCGCCATCACGCTGAAGTCCAGGAGGACTTCGTCGAGCACGGGGTCCTGCTGCTCGGTGGAGGCACTGTCGGACAGCGAGCCGTCCGCGGTCGCCACGTACGCCGGTATCAACGGCATGGACGGCAGGTCGAGATAGCGCCGGCCGTTCCGCAGCATCGTGGTGGGGCCGTACGACGCGACGTAGGAGTCACCGGCGTCGGCCATCGACTGGTCGGTCAGGTCGCCGACGGAGACGTTGGTGATCACCTCCCCCTGGCCGGGTATCTGCCCGTACTTCTTCTTCAGCAGCGAGAACGCCCCGGTCGCGTTGACGCCGCCCGCGTTGAGCATGGCCTGCGCGGAGTCGGTCAGGGCGTAGTTGGCGGGCACTCCGTCCGAGTCGGACGAGTCGGCCGGAGCGGACGGCGTGGCGGAGCCGGACGCCGCGGGCGAACCGGCGGGCGCAGCCTGGGAGGTGGCCGCCTTCGCGGCCTTGAGGTCGGCCGACGGCACCGGACGGGCGCCGGTGCTCATCGTGTTGACGTAGCGGTTGGGTTCGGCGTCGGCGACTCCCGGTGTCGCGGCGAGGCTGCGGGCGACGGCCGCGGAGTCCTTCTGCCGCGTCCTGACCACGTAGGTGTGCGGCAGGTCGGCGGCCGCCGCGCCGAGTTCCGCGCGGGCCGCGGCCGTCAGCTCGTTCGTGGTGGCGGTGCCGGCCGAGGGGAGCAGCGGGCGCAGGGACGTGGCGCCCGCCGCCTTGAGCCTGGCGTTGAGCTTCGAGTCGCTGGTCTGCGGGACACGGGCGGCGACGCGGCTGCCGGTGACCGGGCGCCCGGTCACGGAGGTGCCCGCGTCCAGGGTGAGCAGTACCTGGCCGGGTACGACGCCCTGCTTCTGGGCGGGCGGCTTCGTCAGGGTGCTGCCGCCGACGGCGGCCCTGCCCGACGCTGGTGGTGGTTCGTCGGTCCGCGGCGCGGACGGGACCGCGGACGGGACCGGGGACGCGGCGGTCGCCGGCACGGTGGACGCGCCGACGGTCAGGGCGGCTACGGCTGCGGCCACCGCGGCGAGACGCCGGCCGCTGGGACGGGCACGGGACATGACACCCCTTCGAAGGGAGACGAGTGCGTACAGATCAGGGGCGCCGTCGACCGGGCCCTGCCGAACCACGCCGCTTCCAAGAAAGGGAAGATGTCAATCGAAACAGCAGTGGCACAAGGTGACAGTGGTGGCTGACTTCCGCCAACTGGCGGGTGGCTGCCATGGACGGCGGTGGGAAGACGTGGCATTTAACGTGCTGGGACTGACAGATGAAACAGAGCGCGTCTACACCGTGCTGGTCGGCCTTCCGGGGTCCACGGCAGCGCAGTTGGCCGCTGCCTGCGAGCTGTCCGTCCCGGCCGCCGCGCGGCAGCTGGCCGGACTGGTCAGGGAGGGTCTGGCGACCCGGGCGACCGGCCGTCCGCCCCGGTTCGCCGCGGTGGCACCCGATGTCGCGGTGAACGGTCTGATCCGCCGGCGGGAGAAGCAGCTCGACGAAGCCCGGTCACAGGTGCACCGCTTGATGGAGCACCACCGCGAGGCGTCGCGCATCAGCCGCCCCGACCTCGGGGTGGAACTCCTCACCGACCGCACGGACATCAGCGACGCGGTGCAGCGGCTGACCACTCAGGCACAGCGGCAGGTACGCGCGTTCGACCGGCCTCCGTACGTCGACCGGCCTGGCAGCAACCTCGCCGACCAGCTCCAGCAGCAACGGCAGGGCATCTCCCACCGGGTGGTCTACGACCGGGCCGCGATCGCCTGGCCGGGCCGGCTCGCCGGGGACATCCTGGCCAGTGTCAGGGCCGGGGAACAGGCCCGCGTCCGCAGCGAGTTGCCGCTGAAGATGGTGATCTGCGACAGCCGGGCCGCGATCGTCCCGTTCAGTTCCGCGCCGGGGGGCCAGTCGGCCGCGTATCTGGTGCAGCGCTCCCCCATGCTGACCGCCCTGGAGAGGCTGTTCGAGGTGGAGTGGGAACGCGGTGTCCCGCTGCCCCTGGCGGACGGCGCCGCCGCCCCGGGGAGCTACGACGACGGCGCCGACGAACCCGACCAGGTGACCCGGTCGCTGCTGTCGCTGCTGGCGGCCGGTCTCACGGACGCCGCCATCGCCCGCGCCCAGGGCTGGAGCGAGCGCACCACCCAGCGGCGTATCCACCGCCTGATGAGCCAGTTGGGCGCGGACACCCGGTTCCAGGCAGGTCTGACCGCTGCCCGCCGCGGCTGGCTGTGACGCCCGGACGGGAGCGCCCGGCCCGCCGCGGCGGAAGCGGGTGCGGCCCGGACGGGTCGGGCCGACATGCACGGGAGCGGGTTCAGGTGTGCCGGCCCCAGTGCCCGCGGTGGACGACCTCGCCCGCGCCGCGGCGGCGTTCGCGGACCCGAGGCCCCTGCGCGGGGAGGTCGTCGGCGCGGTAGCCGACGGTGATCCCGCCGATGGGGTCGTACGCGTCGGGGATCCCGAACTCGGTGCGGAAGGGCCGCAGGTGCTCGGGCATGATGCCGAAGAAGCAGGCGCCGAGACCTTCGTCGACCGCCGTCAGCAGCATCAGGAGCGCGGCCATCCCGGTGTCGATGTGCCAGTACGGCGCGGGCCAGCGGGATTCGGCGCGGTCCTCCCAGCCCTTGTCCGGCTCGGCGTAGCGTTCGAGATAGGCCGCCTTGTGGGCGAGGGGCACGACCACCAGCGGTGCGTCCTGCATGGTCGGCGTCTGTTCCACGCGGGTGGGCACGAACGGCCAGAAACGGGCGCGGTCGGCGGGATCGGTCAGGGCGAGGAACGCCCAGCCCTGCGAGAAACCGGCCGACGGCGCTCGCAGCGCGGCGGCGAGGACCCGTTCGACGACCTCGGGGGCGAGCGGCTTGTCGGAATAGTGGCGGACCATACGCCGGCGTCGGATCACCTCGGAGAATTCCATGGGGGCAGATCCTGCCACGAACGCCCGGTGGGGCCACGGGGACTGCGGCGGCCTCCGTGCGGCCGGAGCGTACGTCCGTGCGCGTGACGCACCGGCTGCGCGTCGGGGCCTCGTCCCCTGGCCGGCTTCATCCGAGCAGGGCGAACATCACCGCCCGGCCCAGCGCCATCGCGGCATGGCAGGCGGGGGCCGGCACACCGACGGTGTCCGCGCCCGCCGGTCCGGACCCGCCCGCGGGCCCGGCAGGGGGCGGCCGGGCACGTGCCCGGTCGAAGGCGGCACGTGCCCGGTCGAAGGCGCGGGCCGGCCAGGCCGGACCGATCACCGCCAGGGCGACGGCGAGCAGCCCCGCCGCCGTCCTCGGTCCGTTCCCCGTCAGGCTCATGGCGGCGATCCCCGTGCCGCCGGACATGTCCGTCCCCGGCATGCCGCCGCCGGATCCCGAGTGGCCGGCCATCGCGCCGGAAAAGTCCATCGCCGCCGCCATCCAGGCCATGGCCCCCATCATCAGGGCGTGCGGGCAGGCGGCGAGTGCCGCGCGGTGCCGGGCGCGGTCACCGGAGCGGAACGGCGCGGCGGCCAGGAACCACAGCGCGCCCGCCGAGAAGAGCACGACCTGCGGCGCGGTCGACAGGTTCATGCCCCACGGCCAGGCCATCGGGCCGCAGCCCGCTCCACGGTCCGGGCGGGTCGGGAACCGGCCCGGCGGTCGTCACGGTCGGCCACGGTTCGCCGGTAAGAGCGGAGTCCGCCGCGGGGGTCGTCCCCCACGTCCCGGACGTTCTCACCGGCATCCGTCGGCCGAGCATGGGCCGGACGAGGTCAGTGGGCCGGACGAGGTCACTCGCCTCCCTGGTCCCGGCGCCGGGCGTCGAGGCGTTCACGTTGCGGCTTCACCACGTAGGCGGGGTCCTTCGCCGACGTCACGCCCGCCTCGAAGGTGCCGAAGCGTTGCAGGACACTGCCCGCCATCAGGGCGAGTCCGCCCACGGCGGCGGCCGCGCGGCTGCGGCGGGCCAGGGTGAGCGCGGCGACCGCTCCCGCCAGGGTCAGGCACTCGGAGGCTTTGCGCAGGCGGTGCGGCCGGCCGGTGGTGTACGCCTGGGTCACGAAGCCCGGGCGCCGGTCGATGAGCCGGGACGCGACGATCTCGGCCGCCGCGCCCACCGCGCCGAGCCGCCGAGCCGGGCCCGCCTCCGCCACCGGAGCGAGCACCATGCCGAGGCCGGCGGCGCTGGCCGCCGCCGAGCCGGTGAACACGAACGGCAGCTCGCGGTGGGCCTCGTGCCAGGCGGGCACCGCGGTCTGCGAGAGCAGCGCCGCCGTGTACGAGGCGACTCCGGGGGCGAACAGGGCCGCGGAGAGGCCGGCCGGGCGGGCGGCTCCGCGCAGCAGCCGGCCGGGCAGCGTGCCGCGCAGGCCGGCGGGCAGCAGCTCGGCCGTGGCCGCCAGCCCGCTGCCGGGGCCGTAGGCGACGAGGATCCAGGTGCCGACGGACATGGGCGAACTCGGCTTGGCGACCCTCAGCATGTGGTGGAACCGCTCGGGCCGGCCGAGGTCTGCCACCAGCAGGTACATGCTGACCACGAGCGCGGCGAAACCGCCCACGCGGCCGGCCCGCCTCAGTTCCGGGCGGTCCGTCAGGTCCGCGCCGGCCGCGAGCAGTGCGGCACCGGCCGACAGGCCGCCGGTGAAGAGGTACGCGGGGATCTTCCACTCCCACACCGTCGGCTTGAGCACCGGACGGCCGTAGTAGGAGCGGAACTCCGCCCGCGGCACCATGGACCGCTCCCGGCTCCCGTCGTCGTCCCGGGCCCGGCCGGTGCGATGCCGCCCGTCGGGCCGGATCGCGTCGTCCCCGCTCATCGCCGCCCCCCGCGCAGGAAGGCCGCGGCCGAGGCGGCCAGCAGCGCCGTCGCCGCCACCCCCACGTGCTTCCACATCGACATCAGGTCGCGGGTCGGCACGATCGGGTCCGGTGGCAGCCCGTACACCTCGGGATCGTCCAGCAGCAGGAAGAACGCGCCGTCGCCGCCGACGCCGTCGTCGGGGTCACGGCCGTAGAGCTGGGCCTCGGGCACCCCGGCCTCGTGCAGGGCGGCGAGCCGCCGGTCGGCGCGCTCGCGCAGTTCGTCGAGCGGGCCGAACTGGATGGAGTCGGTCGGGCACGCCTGGGCGCAGGCCGGTTCCAGGCCGCCGCGCAGCCGGTCGTAGCACAGCGTGCACTTCCAGGCCCGGCCGTCGTCCGGCCGCCGGTCGATGACACCGTAGGGGCAGCCGGACACGCAGTAGCCGCAGCCGTTGCAGATGTCGGGCTGTACCACCACGGAGCCGAACTCCGTGCGGAACAGGGCACCGGTGGGGCACACGTCGAGGCATCCCGCGTGGGTGCAGTGCTTGCACACGTCGGAGGACATCAGCCAGCGGAACTCGGTGCGGGTCTCCGCGCCCGTCCCGGTGCCGGGCAGGTCGAACGAGGGGAAGCCCAGGTCCACCGGGGCGGTGCCGAGGTCGGCGCCGCCGCGCTCGGTGTCCTCCAGGGCATCGGCCACGACCTCGGCCGTGCCCTCGGTGCTGGACGGGCCGACGGGCAGCTCGGCGAGGCCCGCGTCCTGCCGGCCGAGCGGGCGCTCCTGCTCGATGAAGGCGACGTGCCGCCACGAACTGGCGCCCAGCATGCCGGTGTTGTCGAAGGACATGCCCAGCAGGTCGATGCCGTCCTCCGGGACACCGTTCCACTCCTTGCAGGCCACCTCGCACGCCTTGCAGCCGATGCACACGGAGGTGTCCGTGAAGAAGCCCATCCGCGGCGGGTGGTCGGAGTGCCCGGCGTTCCCGGCGGGGTCCGCCAGCGGCCCGTAGAAGCTGTTCTGAGACGTCATGACGGCTCCTGCGGCAGATCGGGATCGTCTGGTTCGATGTGGGCGCGCTCGGCGCGGCCGCCGGCCGTCGCTATGCGGGTGCCGGTCTCCACGGTGATGCCGGCCCGCCGGCGGTAGTCCTGTACGTAATCGAGCAGGGCCGGCCCCCGCGGACGCCGGCCGGGCCGCACGTCGCAGGTCAGCACCTTGCTCTCCTGGATGAACACGTTCGGGTCGGCCACCACGCCGATCAGGTCGTTGACCACGTCACCCTTGGTGAGGCCCGCCGTGCCCCAGTGGTACGGCATCCAGACCTGGTGGACGACCCGGCCGTCGACGCGCAGCGGCGCCATGCGGTCGGTGATGACGACGCGCGCGTCGACGGCCGTCCGGCTGGTGACGACATGGGCCCAGTCGAGGTGGTGCAGACCGCGCTCCCGCGCCAGTTCGGGCGACACCTCGACGAACAGTTCGGGCTGGAGTTCCGCCAGGTACGGCAGTTGCCGGCTCATGGCGCCCGCCGTGTGGTGCTCGGTCAGCCGGGCCGCGGTGAACACATAGGGGAACACCTGGGCGTGCGCCTCCGGGGGCGCAGGGTTGGACGGGTTGTCAGGACGCCCGTAGACCTTGCGCACCGGGTTGCCCTGCTGGCCGTAGAGGAGGTTGCGCATGGGCGACTCGTGCGGCTCGTAGTGCGTGGGCAGCGGCCCGTCGGCGAGTCCGGCCGGGGCGTACAGCCATGCCTTGCCGTCGCGCATCATGATGAACGCGTCGCTGCCGCCCAGCGCGTCCGGGCCCGTCGCCCCGTCCGGCGGCCGGTAGTGCGGCGGTTTGGTCCGCTGGAAGTCCGGGGTGTCATTGCCGGTCCACTCGCCGGCCTCCTCGTCCCACCAGACCAGTTTCTTCCGCTCGCTCCAGGGCCGTCCGTCCGGGTCGGCGGAGGCGCGGTTGTACAGCACGCGGCGGTTGAGCGGCCAGGTCCAGCCCCACTCCGCGTCGTACGGTCCGGTCTCGAAGCGGGAGGTGCGGCGGCGGGCCTGGTTGGTCTCGCCGGCGTAGACCCCGCTGTAGATCCAGCAGCCGCAGGCCGTGCTGCCGTCGGCCTTGAGGTCGAGGTAGTTGTCGACGGTACGGCCGGTGCGCAGGTCGATGCCGTTGACGTGGCGCAGTACGTCCGCGGAGGAGGGCTCGTCGCCCTCTGTCTCGTAGTCCCAGGCCAGGTCGAGGACCGGGCGGTCGCGTTCGTCGGTGGAGCCGGCGAGCCGCTCCTTCAGCCGCACGCCGAGCTGGTGGAAGAACCACAGCTCGGACCTCTGGTCCCCGGCGGGCTGTACGGCCTGGTCCCGCCACTGGAGCATGCGCTGTGTCTGGGTGAAGGTGCCGGACTTCTCCACGTGCGACGCGGCGGGGAAGAAGAACACCTCCGTGCGGCAGCGCTCGGTGACGATCTCACCGGTCTCGATCTCCGGCCCGTCCTTCCAGAAGGTCGCACTCTCGATCATGGTGAGGTCGCGGACGACCAGCCAGTCGAGGTTGGCCATGCCGAGGCGTTGCAGCCGGCCGTGGGCGGAGCCGACCGCGGGGTTCTGGCCGAGCAGGAAGTAGCCGAAGACCTTCCCGTCGACCATGTCCATCACGGTGCGGTAGGTGCCGTGGTCGCCGTTGATCCGGGGCAGGTGGCCGAAGCAGTAGTCGTTCTCCGCCGTCGCGGCGTCGCCGAAGTACTCCTTGAGCAGGGAGACCATGTACGCCTCGGCGTCTCCCCAGAACCCCTTCTCGTGCGGCCCGCGGACGGTGTCCAGGTAAGCGGCCAGGTTCTCGTGCTCGACGGTCGGCATGGGCAGGTAGCCCGGCAGCAGGTTGAACAGCGTGGGAATGTCGGTGGAGCCCTGGATGCTGGCGTGGCCGCGCAGCGCGAAGATCCCGCCGCCCGGACGGCCGATGTTGCCCAGCAGGAGCTGGATGATCGACCCGGTCCGGATGTACTGGGCACCCACGGAGTGCTGGGTCCAGCCGACGCTGTACACCAGCGCGGTGGTCCGCTCCCGGCCGGAGTGCTCCGTCCAGGCCCGGCACACGTCCAGGAACAGTTCCTGCGGCACTCCGCAGATCCGCTCCACCATCTCCGGCGTGTAGCGCGAGAAGTGCCGCTTGAGTACCTGGTACACGCACCGCGGGTGCTCCAGGGTGGGGTCGGCCTCGATCTCGCCGCCGGCCGCCTCGACGAAGGGGCCCTTGGCTCCGTGCTGGTACGGCTCGGAGGTCTCCTTGGCCTGCCGGCCCGGCCGGTGCCGCGCGGCGACGCTCGCGTAGGACCAGCTCGACGCGTCGTACGCCGCGGTGTGCGGGTCGTAGCCGCTGAACAGCCCGTCCAGGTCCTCGGTGTCCTGGAACTGCTCGTTCACCAGGAAGGGCGCGTTGGTGTACGCCCGCACGTACTCACGGAAGTCCAGGTCATGGGTGAGGATGTGGTTGATCACGCCGCCCAGGAACGCGATGTCCGTCCCGGCCCTGATGGTGATGTGCTGGTCGGCGTGGGCGCTGGTGCGGGTGAAACGCGGGTCGATGTGGAAGACCCTGGCGCCGCGTGCCTTGGCCTCCATGACCCACTGGAACCCGACCGGATGGGCCTCGGCCATGTTCGAGCCCATGATGATGATGCAGTCGGAGTTGATCAGGTCCTGCTGGTAGTCCGTGGCACCGCCACGTCCGAACGAGGCTCCCAGACCGGGAACCGTGGCGGAGTGTCAAATGCGGGCCTGGTTCTCGATCTGCAACGCACCGAGGGCGGTGAACAACTTCTTGATGAGGTAGTTCTCCTCGTTGTCCAGCGTGGCCCCGCCGAGACCGGCGAAGCCCATGGTGCGCCGCAGCTTCCTGCCGTCCGCGTCGGTGTCCTGCCAGCCCTTGCGACGGGCGTCGAGCATCCGGCCGACGACCATGTCCAGGGCGGTCTCCAGATCGAGCCGCTGCCACTGGGTGCCGTAGGGCGGCCGGTAGAGGACGTGCTGCTCGCGCTGCGGACCCGTGACGAGTTGCTTGCTGGCGGAGCCTTTGGGGCACAGGCGGCCGCGGGAGATCGGGCTGTCGGGGTTGCCCTCGATCTGGACGACCTTCTCGTCCTTCACGTAGACGCGCTGGGCGCATCCCACGGCGCAGTACGGGCACACGGAGTGCACCATCCGGTCCGCGGTCTCGGTATGGCCGACGAGGCCGGCAGAGCGGGGCGACTCGGCCGCCTTGCCCCGGCCCAGCGGGTCCGCGCCGGTGAGCTGCCGGTACACCGGCCAGGAGTCGATCCACCGTTTCACACCCATGCGCCAGCTCCTTCGCACAAGGCTCTCCCCCACGACGCTACAAGCCGGGGAACCGACCGCAAGTCCGGGCCCGGGCCGGCACGGCACGTGGCCCTCTGCGCGGGTGGGTGCGGCGGCGGGTACGGCCGGGTCGGCCGACGGTTGGGTCGGCCGGCGGTTGGGCGGCCGAGTGGCCGGGACGGCGGCGGATACGGGTCCTTCGTCCCGACCGGTCGCGCGCGGCTCGGGTGAGCTCGGGACGGTCCATGGCTGGGCCGGTCCGACGGAGGCCGCGCGGCGCGGCCTCGGCGGCGGTCTGTCCGCCGCCGTGCGGGACGGCCGGGTGGTCCGCCGCCGTGCCGGAACGGCCGCCGTACGGACGGCGCAGGGCCGGTGCTCCCGGCCGGGGAACACCGGCCCCGCACCGTCAGGGCACCGGGGCGGCCGGCGCGTCGGCCTCCAGGAGCAGCCGTTCCAGGGTGGCCCGGGCCCGGGCCACCCTGGAACGGACCGTGCCGACAGGACAGTCGGCGAAGCAGGCCGCCTCCTCGTAGGACAGCCCCGCCACCTGGGTCAGCACGAACGCCGCACGGCGTTCGTCTGGCAGCGCCTCCAGCAGGTCGAGCAGCGCCACGCCGTCGTCGAAGCCCGGCAGACCGCAGGGCTGGCCGCGCTCGACGGCCGTCTGCCAGTCGTGGGTGTCGGCGATCCGTGGCCGGGCGGAGGCGCGGCGGATGCTGTCGGCCACCGCGCGGCGCGCGATGGACAGCAGCCAGGCGCGGGCCGAGGCACGGCCCTCGAAGCGGTGCAGGCTGCCGAAGGCCCGCGCGAAGGTGTCCTGGGTCAGGTCGTGGGCGGTCTGGGGGTCACCGCTGAGATAAGCGACGTAGCGCAGTACGTCGCCGTGCAGCGCGCGGACGAAGTGCTCGGCCGCGTCGGGGTCGCCGCCGCGGGCGGCCAGCGCCCAGGCGGTCGCCGAAGCGTCCGCCGAGGCGCGCTCCGCCCGCGGGGCGGGCAGGACGGAAAGGGTCACGTGAAGTCCTTCTCGGGTCATCCGGGACCCCGCCCGCGCGGGGCACGGGTCACCGGCGCTTGGGTGCGGCCGTACGCAACGGGTACGGCTCACCGAACTCGGGTGCGGCCGTACCGGGTGGTGGGTACGGCGATGCCCGGGACCCGTGCGAAGACAGCGGCTCGCCACGGCACGCGCCGAGGCGAGGACTCCACTGGGGGCCTGCGCGAGGATCGCGGCAGGTCACGAGGCGCGACGGGGCCCCGGTCGATCCGGCTGTCTCAGGCGACAGCGGCACCCGCGGGCGGCCCACGGGACGTGATGGTGCAGCTCAGGATGGTTCGCGCCGGAGCCGGGCCGTCGGCGGCACGGCGGTCGCACGGGGACGGGCGGCGCGGCGGCACGGGCAGGGCCAGCAGCATCCGCAGCGGTGCCGCGAGCCGGGCCGCCGCCGCTCGCAGTACACGGAACACGGCGCGTTCACCGTGCGCGAGCCACAGCCCGCACAGGAGCGCGGCCAGCAGGTGCGCGGCGATCATACCGAGCGAGGCGGCGCCTCCCATGCCGGACATACCGGCCATACCGTGCGCGTGCCGGACGCCGTCCGTTCCGGGCGCCAGGTGCCCCAGGTGCGCCAGGGAACCCATGGCCGGATGTGGCACGGAGCCCATGTCCATCGCGTTCATGGAGCCCATGCCCATGCCATGCATGGAGCCCATGTCCATGCCCGGCATGGAACCCGGGTCCGTGCCGGGCACGTCCATCGCGCCGGCGGCGTGCGACATGGCGGCCTGGTCCGGGGCCGGTCCGGGGGTGAGCGTCTGCGCCAGGGAGAACATCTCATGGAGCACCGCCTGCGCGGCCGTCACGACCGTGACGATGAGGGTGCGCCCGCGTTCACGGCCGGCCAGCAGCCAGCCGGCCGCGCCGGTCACCGTCGCGCCCACGGCCAGAGCCCACCAGGGGACGGGGGTCTGCGACATGGTCACGTGGCCGAGAGCGGCGAGCAGCACGCAGGCGGCGGCGAACACACCGGCCCGCCCCGTGCGGCACCCTCCTCGGTCAGTCATGGCGGGCCCATCCTCGCACCCGGCGTCCGGGGGCCGTGGGCGGGTACGTGCGGGCGCTCGCCCCACAACCCGGCTGAACCGACCGGACAGGAACGGCACGCCTCACATGAGGTGCGCGGGGGGACTCGGCGGACATCAGGAACGACTACCCGAACGCAACCGGTCCGGGGCGCCCCACGACAGCCGGGACCGCCGTCCGGCCGCCTTCGCACGCCGGCCCTCCCGGATCACCGCGCCGGGCAGGAGCAGGAAGCCGCACAGCGCGCGCCGGGGCAGGTCTCCGTGGAACCACCCCGGCGAGGCGGGGCGACCGGCGGAACTCGGCCATGCTCGACCTTCCTGGTCGCATCGAACCGTTCCGCTGGAACGGAGGTTGAAGGGACACCTCCTCAGGAGTCGGCGGGACAGGGCACCGAGTTCCGGCGCCTCGTCATGACGTACGTCACGCCGGGGGACGGATACCGCGCCCGCCTTGCACCCCCCCGGGGGGAACGGCGCAACGACGGGAGAGGTTGACAAGAGGAAAATGACCGGTCATCTTAAAGCGAGTGAGGCGCCGACCAACCGGCATCTACCGCCGATTTATACGACATATTGCTCTAAATCATTGAATAAGAGGAGACATACATGAGTGAGATCAAGTCCAGGTTCCGCATGGTCGACGGCCTGTCCATCAGGTACGCCGAGAGCGACGGGCCCCATGAGCGTGCGGCGCTGCTGCTGAGCCCGTGGCCGGAGAGCCTGTACTCCTATGACGCGACCTGGTCGAAACTGGCCGGGCACGCGCGCCTGGTCGCGGTGGACCTGCCCGGGTTCGGGCACTCCGAGCTCCGGCAGGACCTGCTGTCCCCCACGGCGATGGGTGACTTCATCGTGCGGATCGCCGATGCGCTGGGGCTGGCGCAACCGCACGTCGTGGGACCGGACATCGGCACGGCCGCGTCCCTGTTCGCCGCGGCCCGGCATCCGGAGCGATTCCGCAGCCTGGTCGTGGGCACGGGCGGCACGTCGGTCCCCCTGAAACTGGGGAGCCCCCTGGACGAGTGGGTGCACGACGAGGACCTGACCCCGTACCGGGCCATGGATCCGAAGGCCGCCGTGACGGCCGCGATCGGCACCATCCACGGTTACGCACTGCCGGAGGTCGTGCGCGAGGACTATCTCGCGTCCTACGTGGGCCAGCGGTTCGTCGACCAGATGGCCTACGTCCGCGCCTATCCCACCGAGTTGCCGGTCCTCGGTGCGTTGCTGCCCGCCATCGAGACGCCGGTCCAGATCATCGCCGGCCGCTACGACTCGGTGGTGCCGCTGGACAACGCCGAGTACCTGCACCAGCGCCTGCCCCACAGAAAGCTCGACGTCATCGACGCGGGCCACTTCGTCTGGGAGGAAGGCGCCGACGAGTACGCCGACGTCGTCACCCGGTGGTGGCAGGCCACCTCGTGATCGGCCTGCTCCGCGAGGCCCTCGAAGCCCACGGCGGTCTGGACCGCTGGCGGCGGCTCAGCTCCGTACGCGCGACGCTCGTCAGCGGCGGCGAGCTGTTCGCCGTCAAGGGGCTTCCGCAGGATCCGACGCCCCGCGAGATGACCGTGCGCCTGCACGAAGAGCACGCCTCGGTGGCCCCGTTCGGTGCCCCCGGCCGGCGGACCGACTTCACCCCCGGCCGTATCGCGGTCGAGAACGCCGACGGCGGCGTCGTCGCCGAGCGCATGGAGCCACGCGAAGCCTTCCACCACCACGTCCTGGAGACGCCGTGGGACCCCCTGGACCGGGCGTACTTCAACGGATACGCACTCTGGACGTACCTCACCACGCCCTTCCTGCTGGCGATGCCCGGTTTCGAGGTCGAGGAGATCGAGCCCTGGCGGGAAGGACATCAGGTGTGGCCCGGACTCCGCGCAGCCTTCCCCGCCGCGATCGCCAGTCACAGCACCCGCCAGGACTTCTACTTCGGCCCCGACCGGCTGCTGCGCCGCCACGACTACCATGTCGACATCGCCGGCGGTTTCGCCGCCGCACAGTACGTCCACGACATCGTCGAGGCCGACGGCATCCGGCTGCCGACCCGGCGCCGCGCCTACCGCCGCGACGACGACCTGCGGGCCATCCCGGACCCCATCATGGTGTCCATCGACCTCAGCGACATCCGGTTCGCCTGAACGAGCCGCCGGCCGGCCAGGACGAGCGGCTTCCCGACTCCCTACCCCGCCCCTCGCCCAGCGGACCCGCTTGACCTGCGAACGACGTACCGGCGACCGACTTGACAGGACAAAGACGACCGACCACATTGACGAGCAGGCTACGGAGGAGTGCGGTACATGCCCAGGCCCAGCATGCGCGAACATCTGATAGACGCCGCTTCTGACCGCTTCCACGAACACGGGTTCAACGGGACCGGCATCAAGGACATCACCGATGCCGCCGGCACGCCGAAGGGCTCTTTCTACAACCACTTCGACAGCAAGGAATCCATGGCCCTCGAAGTGATGCGCCGCTATGCCGACACCCGCGAGCTGGCGATGCTCGCCGACAAGTCGGTCCCGCCCGTCGAGCGCATGCGCGGGCACTTCACCTACCTGGCGAGTGACTTGGCACGGTTCGCATACGCCCGGGGCTGCATGTTCGGGAACTTCGGATCGGAACTGTCCACGCACAGCCCGGTGATGCGGGAGGAAGTGGGTGACCGGCTCGGGCGCTGGGAGTCGCTTCTCGCCTCGGTGCTGGACGAAGCCCGAGCGGCCGGGGCACTGGCGAGCGAGGTGGACAGCGCCGTGCTGGCCCGTTTCCTGGTGAGCGCCTGGGAAGGGGCGGCGATGCAGGCGAAGGTCGCTCGCAGCAGCGCACCGCTGGACGATTTCTTCGTCGTACTGGATTCGCTGACCGCCTGACCCGACCCCGGAATTCCGTCCCTGGCCCGCCTCTTCGCCAGAAGGCGGACGCGCGGTCCCGGGTACAGCGGCGGGCCGCGAGGCAGGTCCGGTCCGGGCCGCCCGGCACCCGGTACGGCGCCGGGACACCCGCGAGGGGCCTGACGGCCACCGTCGCCGAGCCGAGCGCAGCCGCCTGAACGCGGTGCCCGGGTGCCGCGGGAGGACGAGCGGGGTCCGAGGCGACGGGCACATCTCCCCCGGCACAAGTCTTGACACGACACCGGCGTCACCCCCACAGTGCAGTAATGCGCATTAGTAATGCGCATTACCGGAGCGGTGAGCGAGGGAGCGCAAGGCGTGGAGCAACCGAGGAAGCGGGCCAAGCCGGGACGGAACCCGGCACCCGCCGGCCGTACGTCACGGCCACGGCAGGCCGAGGTGGCCCGGCTCGCCGGGGTGTCCCAGGCGACGGTGTCGCTGGTCCTGTCGGAGCGCGCCGACGGCAAGGCGGCCACGATCTCCGAGGAGACCCGCAAACGTGTCCTCGACGCGGCGCGCAGCCTCGGTTACGTGCCCGACCCGGCGGCTCGCAGGCTCGCCGCGGCCCGCAACAACCTGCTCGGCGTCTTCAGCTTCACCGCGACGTTCCCGACGGACGTGCAGCACTCGTACTACCCGTTCCTGGTGGGCGTGGAGCAGGAGGCGGCCGCCCGGGGCTACGACCTGGTGCTGTTCACGGGATCCAGTCGCGGAGGCGCGGGCGCCGCGGGGCCGGACGCGCTGAGCCGGGTGCGGCTGGCCGACGGCTGCCTCTTCCTCGGACGGCACGTCCCGCGGGCCGAGCTGAAGCGGCTGGTCGCCGACGGGTTCCCGGTGGTGCACCTGGGCCGTCGCGAGGAGCTGGAGGGACTGGCCTGGGTCGGTGCCGACTACGTCAGCGCCAGCCGCGACGTCGTGGCGCACCTCGCCGCACTCGGGCACCGGCGGATCGTGCTGGTGCGCGAGGACGACGACGCCCCGGCCTCCACGGACCGGCAGCAGGGTTTCCTGTCCGGACTCGCGGCGGCGGGCATCGCGGACGGTCCGGACGCGGTGCTCCGCTGCGCCGATCCGGAACGCGAGATGACGGCGGAGCGGGTGCGCGCCCTTGTCGCCGACGGAGTGACCGCGTTCGTGGCCGAGGAGACGGACACCGGGGCGGCGTGGCGGGCGCTGAGCGCGGCCGTCCGGGAGGCCGGGCTCGCCTGCCCGGCCGACGTCTCGCTCGGGCTGCTCGGCAGCCCGCCCGCGGACCTCGCCGCCCAGCCCGTGCCGATGGGGTTCGACATCCCCCGGCAGCGGCTCGGCGCCGCGGCCGTACGGCTGCTGGCCGCGCTGGTCGCCGGCGACGAGGCCCAGGAGCCCCTGGTGCCCTGCGAGTTCCGCACCGGCGAGACGGCGGGCCCCGCATGAACACCGGACTCGGCGCCCGCTCCGCGCCGACCCCCCGAACGAGCAAGGCAGTTCACGTGATGAGTACGAGGAACAGTGTGATGGACGAACCGGACATCCTGATCGTCGGCGGCGGCCTCGGCGGGGTCGCCGCCGCGCTCGCCGCCTGCCGGGCGGGCCGGCGGGTCGTACTGACCGAGGAGACCGACTGGATCGGCGGCCAGCTCACGGCGCAGGCCGTGCCGCCGGACGAGCACCCCTGGGTGGAGCAGTTCGGCACGACGGCGACCTACCGGGCCCTGCGCGAGGGCATCCGGGCGTACTACCGCCAGTGGTACCCGCTGCGCTCCGAAGCGCTCGGCATGCCGGACCTCAACCCGGGTGCGGGACGGGTGAGCAAGCTGTGCCACGAACCGCGCGTAGCGCTCGCCGTGCTGGAGGGGTTGCTCGCCCCGCACCGGGCGTCCGGTCTGCTGACCGTCCTGACCGAGCACCGGGCCGTCTCCGCCGAGACGGACGGCGACGCCGTCCGCGCCGTCACGGTACGGGACCTGCGCGACGACACCCTGACCACCGTCTCCGCCCGGTACGTCATCGACGCCACCGAGACCGGTGAGCTGCTCGCGCTCGCCGGTGTGGAGCACGCGAACGGGGCCGAGGCGCAGGACGAGTTCGGGGAGCCGCACGCTCCGGCGACGGCACAGCCGGACAACCAGCAGGGCATCACGGTGTGCTTCGCGCTCTCGCACCACGAGGGCCAGGACCACACCGTCGACCGGCCCGAGGACTACGACTTCTGGCGGAGCTACCGGCCCGAATTCTGGCCGGGCCCGCTGCTCGGGTTCGAGGCGCCCGACCCGCGCACGCTCGAACCGGTCCCCCGCACCTTCGTCCCCAACCCGGACCTCGACCCGCTGGCGGTCAGCGCCGACCAGAGCGCGGACGCCGGCGACAAGGAACTGTGGGGGTTCAGGCGGATCCTGGCCCGCAGGCTGCACCGGCCGGGCGCCTTCGACTCGGACATCACCCTCGTCAACTGGCCGCTCAACGACTACTGGCTCAAGCCCTACATCGGCCAGGAGGCCGACGCGCTGCGCGAGGCACGGCAGTTGTCCCTCTCGGTTCTGTACTGGCTGCAGACGGAGGCGCCGCGCGCCGACGGCGGCACCGGTTTCCCGGGGCTGCGGATCCGTCCGGACGTCACCGGCACCGCGGACGGGCTCGCCAAAGCGGCCTACGTGCGCGAGTCGCGGCGGATCAAGGCGGTCACGACGGTCGTCGAACAGGACGTCGCCATCGACGTGGTCGGCCCGTACGGCACCACCCACTACCGCGACTCGGTCGGCGTCGGCGGCTACCGGATCGATCTGCACCCCTCCACGGGAGGCGACACGTACATCGACATCGGCTCGGTGCCGTTCGAGATCCCCCTCGGGGCGCTGGTGCCGCGCCGGGTACGCAACCTGCTGCCGGCCGGCAAGAACATCGGCACCACCCACATCACCAACGGCTGCTACCGGCTGCACCCCGTCGAGTGGAACGTCGGTGAGGTGGCGGGCGCGCTCGCCGCCCACTGTCTCGCCGAGGACATCGAGCCGCGGCAGGTGCAGGCCGAGGACAAACAGTTCGAGGAGTTCGGGCGGGTCCTGGACCGGGCGGGCGTGCAGCGGCACTGGCCCGACGTCCGCGGCTACTGACGCCGACCCCCGCTCCCCTCCCCCGCTCAGTCAGCAACGTACGCACGTCATACGCACGTCATACGCACGTCATACGCACGTCAAGCACAAGGAGGTGCCCTGACATGACCGCTGACCGTCGCATCCGCGTCGGCATCGATGTGGGCGGCACGTTCACCGACGCCGTGGCGGTCGACGCCGCGACGCTCACTCCGGTGGGCCAGGTGAAGGTGCCCACCAGCCATCACCATGAGAACGGTGTCGCGCACGGGATCGTCCAGGCGCTCGAACGGCTCCTGGCACAGGTCGACCGGACCCCGTCCGACGTCACCTTCCTGGCCCACGGCACGACACAGGCCACGAACGCCCTGCTGGAGGGCGATGTGGCGAAGGTCGGACTGATCGGGATCGGCAGCGGGCCGGGCGCGGTCGTCACCCGCCGTCTCGCCGCCTTCGGCAGGCTCGAACTCGCCCCGGGCAAGCGGCTTCCGCTGGCCTACGAGCATGTGGCCGATCCGTTCGACGCCGACGCGGTGCGCACGGCCGTGGACCGCGTGCGCGACCAGGGAGCCCAGGTCCTGGTCGCCACCGAGCCGTTCGGGGTGGACCGGCCGGAGGGCGAGCAGGCCGTCCTCGACGTGGCCCGCTCCTCGGGGCTGCCGCTCGCGGCGGCCCACGAGATCACCTCGCTGTACGGGCTGCACAAGCGGACCCGGACGGCGGTGGTGAACGCGGCGATCCTGCCCCGGATGCTCGCCACCGCCGATCTGGTCGACGCGTCCATCACCAAGGCCGGTGTGACGGCTCCGCTGATGGTGATGCGCTGTGACGGCGGCGTCATGTCGCTCGACGAGATGCGCCGCCGCCCGCTGCTGACGGTGCTCTCGGGCCCGGCCGCGGGGGTGGCGGGCGCGCTCATGCAGGAACGGATCAGCGAGGGCGTGTTCCTGGAGACGGGCGGCACGTCGACGGACATCAGCGTGGTGCGGCGCGGCAAGGTGGCGGTGCGGCACGCGACGATCCTCGGCAGAACGTCGTACCTGAACGCGCTGGACGTGCGGACGGTCGGTGTCGGCGGCGGGTCCATGGTGCGGATCTCGGGAAACCGGGTGGTCGGTGTCGGGCCGCGCAGCGCGCACATCGCGGGGCTGCCGTACGCCTGTTTCGCCTCGCTCGACGAGCTGCGTGACGCGCGGATCGCCACGGTGCGGCCGATGGACGGTGACCCCGACGACCATCTGGTCCTCGACGCGGCGGGCGGCCGTTTCGCCGTGACCATGACGTGCGCGGCGAACGCGCTCGGCCGGGTCCCGGAGGGCGACTTCGCGCGCTGCGACCAGGAGGTGGCACGGGCCGCGCTGGCACCGCTCGCCGCGGTGTTGGGCACGGACGTGGCGGGCGCGGCGCGGGCCGTGCTCGACGCGGGGACCGCACAGGTCAGGTCGGTGGTGGACGCGATGATCCGGGACTACCGGCTGGACCGGGAGACGGCTGTCCTGGTCGGCGGGGGCGGCGGTGCTGCGGCGGTGACCCCGCACCTGGCCGCGGACACCGGGCTCGAAGGGCGCATCGCCCGGCACAGCGAGGTGATCAGCCCGATCGGGGTGGCCCTCGCGCTCGTCCGGGAACAGGTCGAGCGGATCATTCCCGGCGCCTCCCAGGAGCAGATCCTCGCGGTGCGCGCCGAGGCCGAGCGCGCGGTCGTCGCGCAGGGCGCGGCCGCCGACGGCGTGGAGGTGGAGGTGACAGTCGACCCGCAGACCAACACGGTGCGCGCGGTCGCCACGGGCGCGACCGAGCTGCGCACCCAGGACCGGGCGCACCGCGCGGACGGCACGGAACGGCTGCGCGCGGCCGCCACCAGCCTGAAGGCCGCGCAGGAACAGGTGAAGGTGCTGGCGGACACGGACGCGTACACGGTGTACGGCACCGAGGTGCACCGCAGGTTCCGCGCGGACCGGCAGCCGGTGCGGGTGGTCGACGCGGACGGTGTGGTACGGCTCGGGGTGTCCGACGCACGGGTGGCGACCACGACGGTGGGCGGCGCCGGTGAGGCGCTGGCGTCGCTGGTGCGGGACGCCACCTCGTACGGCGACGGCGGGGTGCGGGCACCGGCCGTGCGGCTCCTGGTGGGCGGCCGGATCGCGGACCTGTCCGGCGTCCTCGAACCGGACGCCCTGCTGGCGCTCGCCCGCAGCGAGTTGCGTGCGCGCGCGGCGGAGGAACCGGTGGTCGCGGTCGTGGAGTCCCGCGCATGAGCGGCGGCCACGACCTGGACCTGGCGGTGCGGCTGCTCGCGGGCACCCCCACCCACGAGGGCCGTGATCCGCTGCTGCTGCGTCAATGGGCGCTGGCGGCCGAGGAGTTCGGGCGGCGCATGACCCCGGATCCGGTGCCGGTGCGGGTGGTCGAGCGGACCGGTGGGCTGGCCGCCGGGCTGCTGGCCCGGTACCGGTCGAGGCCGCCGGTGGTCGAGGTGTACGTCGACACGGTCGACCGCGCCGAACGGCTCGTCGCCGAGCGCGGCTGGCGGCACTGGTTCCCCGAAGGGTCGGTACGGGCCGCCGCCCTCGCCCACGAGCAGGCGCATGCCTGGCTCCACCACGCCGAGGTGCGGACCGAGTTCAAGCGGGCGCTCGGGCACACGGCGCTGCGGCTCGGGCGGCGCCGTCTGTACGCGCATGTCGTGGGCGCGGACGAACTCGCCGCGCACGCCTACGCCCGTGCCGCCTGTGGCCTGGGCCGCAGCCCTTTGCTGCTCACGGAGGCGCTGGCCGCCGCGTATTGCGAAAGAGAGAAATGATCGATGGGTGTCGTCATCCTGCTCGTCATGGCGGCCGGAGTCGCCGCCATGCTCAGCCGCAAACTGCCGACCGCGTTCGCGCTGGTACTGCTCGCCGTGGTGATCGCCTTCCTCGCGGGCGCACCCCTGACCGGCAAGAACAGCGTGCTGGACACGGTATTCCAGGAGGGCGCGCCGGCGCTCGCCGCCACGATGATCGCGATCCTGCTGGGTTCGTGGCTCGGCAAGCTCCTGGAGGAGACCGGCATCGCGGGCACCCTGGTCCGCAAGATCGTCGAGTTCGGCGGTGACCGGCCGGTGGTCGTGGCGCTGGGTGTGCTCGCGGTGTCCGCTCTGGTCGGCACCGTGTCCGGGTCGGCGCCCGCGGCGATGCTCGCCGGGCTGATCGGCATTCCGGCGATGATCGCGGTGGGCATCCCGAAGGTGACCGCCGCGGGCACCATCCTGATGGGCATCGCCGCGGGCATGCCGTTCGAACTGCCGGTGTGGCAGTTCTTCTCCACAGCGCTGGAGCTGCCGGTGGACACGGTGCGCGGCTTCATGCTGAAGCTGTTCCCGTTCGCGCTGGTGGCGGCGGTCGCCTACGTGCTGATCGAGTCGCGGCGGCGTGGCGTGGAGCACACCTGGTCGCTGAGGTCGGTGCAGGAGAAGCCGGCTTCGCGCAGCCGTCGGCAGCTGCTCGGCGACGCCCCGTGGTACGCGCTGCTGACCCCGGTGGTGCCGCTGGTCCTCGCCCTGGGCTTCGACCTCGCCATCATCCCCTCGCTGCTGGCGGGCGTGCTGTACGCGCTGGTGACGACGACCCGGCCGCGCGAGATGAACCGGCGTCTGCTGCGCACCCTGTACGGCGGCTTCGAGGTGGCGGCGCCGCCGATCACCCTCTTCGTGGCGATCGGCATCCTGCTCGCCGCGGTGAAGCTGCCCGGCGCGGTCGACGCGCTGCAACCGCTGGTCAAGGCGGTCAGCCCGCACAACGCCGCGCTGTTCGTGCTGGTCTTCACGGTCCTGGTGCCGCTGTGCCTGTACCGCGGCCCGCTGAACGTGTACGGCCTCGGCGCCGGCATCGCGGGCGTCCTCGTCGCCACCGGCATCTACCCGGCCGTTGCCGTCCTCGGCATGGCCACCTCGTACAACCAGGTCTTCGGCGTCGCCGACCCGACCAGTACCCAGACGGTGTGGAGCGCGCAGTACGCGGGCGTCTCACCGCAGCAGGTGATGGTCAGGACATTGCCCTATGTGTGGGCCGTGGCGTTCGGCGGCCTGTGTGTCACCGCCGCCACCTACCTCTGACACGACATCATCCGATTCCAGGAGCCGATCATGCACGAGCCGCAGTCCGGCCTCGACCGTCGTATGTTCCTGCGCACCACCGCCGTCACCGGCGCCGCACTCGCCCTCGGCGGTGTGCCGGCGCAGTCGGCGTCCGCCGCGCCCGGCGGGTTCCCCGACTACACCTACGTCCGTACGCTGCTGTCGCCCGCGCAGCTCAAGTACAACCCGACGGGCGAGATCATCTTCCCGACCGTGCGCGGCGTGTACGACAAGCTGGCGTCGCCGCTGGGCCGTTACTACCTGTACTACGCACCGCACGACGCGCCGGGCGGGATCTGTCTGGCGTACGGGGACTCGATGGAGGGCCCGTTCACGGAGTACCCGGCGAACCCGATCGTCTCCAACAAGTGGGATCCGCACTATTCGGTCAGCCATGTGTCGTCGCCGCATGTGCTGTGGAACGCGGACGCGAAGGAGTTCTGGCTGTACTTCCACGGCGAGAACACGACGACGCGGCTGGCCCGTTCTAAGGACGGTGTGCACTTCACGTACGACAAGGTGGTCCTGTCGACGTCGATGATGCCGTCGGGCACCACCGAGACCTCGTACGCCCGGGTCTTCCGACATGACCTGCCGGCCCGTGGCGCGCACTACGTGATGATGTTCATGCTGAACAACACGACCAACCACCGTGACATCTGCTGGGGTTGGTCGGCCGACGGCCGGAGCTGGACCTTCGACCAGACGCCGCTGGTGCGTCACTCGGACGTCGGCGCGGTGAACATCGGCGGTCCCCATCTGCTGACCCGGAACGGGTCCGCGTACGTCGTCTACAACAAGGACAAGGAGAGCGGCGGCGACCTCATGATCACCGAGGTGGGCGCGGACTTCTCGCTCCGCAGGCACCTGGGCGTCTTCTACGACTCGCGCTCCGGGGCGCCGGAGAACGGGCGGTCGGCGTCGCCGACGTTCGGTACGGACGGCGGGGTGCCGTACATGGTGTACGAGGCGGGCGAACGCCTCGCGGGCTCGATCGCGGTGGCCCGGGGATAACGCACACACCCGGCAACGACGCGGGGGTGGCCGCCAGGGGCTCCGGCGGCCGCCTCCGCGTCGTTCACCTGACGTACTGGGCGTCCCCGGTGCCCTGCTGTCCCACGCCACCTCGCCGGCCGTCACCCGGGCCTCGGACATCGACGAGCGGCGCCCGGACAGCCCTGGGCCCGTCCGCGCCCGGGACACCGAACTAGAGTGGGGCGGTGACCCCCTGTCGGAAGGCCCGCCGCCCATGATCAGTGAAGACGAGCGCGACACGGCCGTGCAGCGTGTGCAGGAGGCGTACGCCGACGGGCACATCTCACACGAGGAGATGGACGAACGCCTGCACCGGACGCTCGCCGCCACGACCCGCAGCGACCTGGCGTCGGCCCTGGACTCGCTGCCGGAACAGGAAGCGGAACGCACGTCCACGATCGCCGCCCACAGTGGACGTATCCACCGGCGCGGCGCATGGCGGGTGCCCCGGACGCTCAAGGTCGAGTCCGCGTACGGAAACGTGCGCCTGGACCTTTCCCGGGCGGTCTTCGAGCATCCGTTGGTCGACCTCGAATTGCAGCTCGGCACGGGCCGGGCCAGGATCACGGTCCCGCGTGACGCGGTCGTCGACGTCGAGGACCTGCGCACCGGGTGGAAGGACCTCCGCTACAAACCCCGGCAGCCCTCCGGACCCGGCGGGCCGAGGATACGGATCTCCGGAGCCATGGGGTTCGGCCGGCTGAAGATCCGCCACGCACGGCGTTGAGGCCCCGCCCGGACCGGCGTACGCGGGCCGGGCAGGGTCGGCGGGGCGCACGGCATCGCCCCGCACGGCCGCGGTCGAGCGTCCCGCCCATGGCACACGGCCGTCGCCGAGGGGCACACCGGACACGCGGCCGTGGTCGACGAGCGCACCCGGACACGCTGTGGATCTGACGTCCTCGGGTTCACCGCAGTACGAGGGAGCAGGGCCCGCGGGAGACGAGTTCGCCGATCACCGGCGCCCCCGGTACCTCCCCGGCGACCAGGAGCCCGCCGGAGGTCTGGGCGTCGGCCAGCAGCAGACACGTGTCGGTGTCCGCCGTACCGAAGTCCGTGAACGGCGCCACCCAGTCCAGGTTGCGCCGGGTACCGCCGCTGACGTACCCGTCCCGTACGGCCTCCCGTGCCCCGTCGAGGTAGGGCACGGCGGCGGTGTCGATCACCGCGGTCACCCGCGAGGCGCGGGCCAGCTTGTGCAAGTGGCCCAGCAGGCCGAATCCGGTGACGTCGGTGGCGCAGGTCGCGCCGGCCGCCAGGGCCGCGGCGCAGGCGTCCCGGTTGAGGGCCGTCATCGTGACGATCGCCTGCTCGAACCGCTCGCCGGTGGCCTTGTGGCGGTTGTTGAGCACGCCGAGGCCGAGGGGTTTGGTCAGCGACAGCGGCACGCCGGGACGGCCGGTGTCATTGCGCAGCAGCCGGTCCGGGTCGGCCAGCCCGGTGACGGCCATGCCGTACTTGGGTTCGGGATCGTCGACGCTGTGGCCGCCGCCCACGTGGCAGCCGGCCTCGGCCGCGACGTGCAGTCCACCGCGCAACACCTCACGGGCCAGCTCGAACGGCAGCACGTCGCGCGGCCAGGCCAGGAGATTGACGGCGACCACGGGCCGGCCGCCCATCGCGTACACGTCGGACAGGGCGTTGGCCGCGGCGATGCGTCCCCAGTCGTAGGGGTCGTCGACGACCGGGGTGAAGAAGTCGGCGGTGGACACCACGGCCTGCGCGGGGGTGTCGCCCCGCGCGGGCAGGGCGACGACGGCGGCGTCGTCGCCGGTGTCCAGCCCGACCAGGAGCGGCAGGTCGGCCGGGGCGGTCCGGGGTGCGGTGAGGCCGCCGAGCACGGCCTCCAGTTCACCGGGCGGGATCTTGCAGGCGCAGCCGCCGCCATGGGCGAACTGTGTGAGGCGTACGGGGGCTTGGCGCGTCGTGGTCATGTCGGTCTCCTGCGCGAGTAGCCTGGCGATGGATGGAGGCGTGTGGGTGCCTGGTGGCCCTCCCGGTCTTCAAAACCGAGGTGCCCGAGGATCTCGGGCAGGCGGGTTCGATTCCCGTCCGCCTCCGCTTTCGGTGCCGCCACGGCAGCGCCGCCGCTGGTCGTCCACGCGCTCCGTGTACCCCCGGGCGTCCAGGTGCTCCAGCAGCGGCACGGCGACCCGGCGGGTGGTCTCCAGGGCCTGCCGGGCCTCGCTCAGCGTGAACGGCTGGGGCAGCCGGGCGAGCACGGCCGCGGCCCGTTCGTCCGTTCCGGGCAGCAGCACGATGCCGTCGGCGACCCGCAGCAGCGCGCCCGCCGCGACCGCGGCGGCCACCGCCCTGCGGGTGAGGCCCAGTTCGGTGAGGCGGTCGGCCTCCGGCGCGCAAAACGGCGCCGCCGCGAGTTCCCGCGCCACGGCGTCGACGGCTGCCCGAAGCTCGGGCGGCAGTGTGGGCCGGAGGTCCTCGGAGCCGTACAGCCTGCCCTGGCGGCAGGTGAGCCGCGGGTCGCCGGGTACCTCGGCCAGAGCGTCCACCAGCGGCCGGTCGGGCAGGCCGAGCAGGTGCCGGGCCGCCTCCGTGGGCAGGCCCGGTTCCAGCGGGTGCCGTTGCGCATACCGGTCCACCTCGGCGGCCAGGCGTTCCCGCAGCCCGGCCCAGTGCGCCGGGTCGGCGAGCCAGTCACCGGCGACCGGTGGGAGCGGGGCGGGCACTCCCATGGCGAGCAGGTCCGAACGGCGGATCAGCCTGCGGCGCCGCAGCTCCGCCGGGCCGTCCGGACGGCCGGTCATGGCGGCCAGTTCCCGGGCCCGGTCCCGGCCCGCGCCCCGCCGGGTCAGCGGCGGCGGGCGGACGTCCAGGACGGTCACGCCGCTCGGTGCCCGGTGCCCGCCGGGTTCGCGGAGCACCGCACGGTCGCCGACGCGCAGCGGCAGTCCGCGGTCCAGGGTCAGCCGGGCGGTGTCCGCTCCGAGGGGGCGGACGGTGACCGGGACGGCCGCGGTGCCGATGTGCAGGGTGACCGTCCGGGGCAGGTCGTCGACCGGTTCGCCGGCCACCCGGACGTCGGCGGCGGTGGTGAGCAGCCAGCGCCCCGGCGCCAGCAGCACCTGTCCGCGCCGCAGCCGGCCGGCCGCGGGGCCGTGCACGTTGACCGCGACGCGCGCCACTCCGCTGACGGCGGAGTGTCCCTCCTGGAGGGTCTGCAGGCCGCGGACGCGGAGCGTGGCCGTGCCGTCGCCCGTCTCCAGGCGGTCGCCCACCCGGAGGGTGCCCGCGCCGAGCGTGCCGGTCACCACGGTGCCGTGCCCGCGCACCGTGAAGGCCCGGTCCAGCCACAGCCGCACGTCGGCGTCGGCGGGCGGGACCGGCAGTGCCGCGGCCAGCCGGGCCAGTTCCCCGCGCAGTTCCGTCAGCCCGGTCCCGGTCACCGAGCTGACCGCGACGGACGGTACGGCGCCCAGCGAGGTGGCCGCCATGCGCTCCAGGGCGGCCGCGCGGGCCGGTTCGGGGTCGGCGAGGTCGCTGCGGGTCACGGCGAGGACGGCGTGCCGGACCCCGAGCGCGTCGAGGATCGCCAGGTGTTCCTCGGACTGGGGCTGCCAGCCCTGGTCGGCGGCCACGACGAACAGCACCGCGGGCACCGGACCGGCCCCGGCGAGCATGGTCGGGACGAACTTCTCGTGACCGGGCACGTCCACGAAGGCGATCTGCTCCCCGCCCGTGCCGAGCCGGGTCCACACGAACCCGAGATCGAGGGTCAGGCCCCGGCGCCGCTCCTCCTCGAAGCGGTCGGGTTCCATCCCGGTCAGCGCCCGCACCAGGGCGGACTTCCCGTGGTCGACGTGGCCGGCGGTGGCCAGGACCCGCATGCCGCTACCCTCCCGCCGCCGACCGGACCGCCTCGGCCAGCCGTTCGTCGTCCGCGGGCGGCACCGCCCGCAGATCCAGCAGACAGCGCCCGGCCTCCAGGCGTCCGACGACGGGCACGCGCCCGGCGCGCAGCGCGGCGGCGAACGGCTCCGGCAGCGACAGTGCGGCGCTGGGCAGGCTCACTCCGGGCGCACCGCCGCCGCCGACCCGGGCGGCGCTCCCCACAGCCCGGACGTCGATGCCGTGCGCGCTCAGGGCGGCGGCGAGCCGGTCGGCGCGGGCCCGGAGCGCGGCGGGGTCCGTGGACAGTGCCTCGGCGGTCGGGGTGGGCGGTCCGGTGAGGGTGGCCTCCAGGGCGGCCAGCGTGAGCTTGTCCACGCGCAGGGCGCGGGCCAGCGGATGCCGGGACAGGGTACGGACGAGCTTCTCCTCGCCCAGGAGGAGCCCGCACTGCGGTCCGCCGAGCAGTTTGTCCCCGCTGGCGGTCACCAGCGCGGCACCCGCCCGCAACTGCGTCTCGGCGTCGGGTTCCTCGGGCAGCGCGGGATGGGGGGCGAGCAGCCCGGAGCCGATGTCGACGACCACCGGGACGCCGAGCCCGGCCAGTTCGCCGGCGTCGGCGCCGCGGGTGAAGCCGGTGATGCGGAAGTTGGAGGGGTGCACCTTCAGCACGAATCCGGTCCCGGGTCCGATCGCTTCGGCGTAGTCGGCGGCCGTCGTCCGGTTGGTCGTGCCGACCTCGCGCAGCCGGGCTCCGGTGGACACGAGGAGGTCGGGCAGCCGGAAGCCGTCCCCGATCTCCACCATTTCCCCCCGGCTGATGACGATCTCCTGGCCGGCGGCGAGCGCGGTGGCGGCCAGGACCAGGGCGGCGGCGCCGTTGTTGACGACGTGCGCGGCCTCGGCGGACGGCACCCGGTCGCACAGCGCGCGCAGTGCCGTACGTCCGCGCCGGGCCCGTACACCGGTGGCCAGGTCCAGTTCGACGTCGGTGGGGCCCGCGGCGTCCTGCACGGCCCGCCGGGCCGCCGCGGACAGCGCCGCCCGGCCGAGATTCGTGTGCAGCACGATCCCGGTGGCGTTGATCACCGCGTGCAGTCCGCCCGCCGTCCGGGGCAGGAGGGCGACGGCCTCGTCGCCGATCCGCTCGGGCGGGATGCGTCCGGTACGCGCACGCTCCTGCGCCTGACGGATCGCGGCCTTGACGACCGAGGCTCCCAGCCGGGCCGCCGCCTCGCTCAGCCGCGGCTCCCGCAGCAGGACGTCGGTGCGGGGAATCCGGCGCCGTACGTCCCTGTCCGGGCCGTCGTGCGCCCCTTCGGGTACGGGCGCGGCCGTTCCGGTCCGTCCCGCCCCCAGTTGCTCCGATGCGACCTGCGGCTCCACCCGGCCCTGCCTCTCCGCCCACCTTCGGATATCCGATATATCCGCGATATCCATCGTCTCCCCATGGCTCGGACAGGCCACTCGACACGCCGGGACGGGGCAGCCGCGGGACCGGACCTTCCCCACTGCTCCCGCATTGCAGGGCAAATGCCTTGAAAGTGAGTTTCGTCTCGACGGTCCGGGCTACGCGGCCGGCAGGCACCGCACGCCCGGTCCGCCCGTCTGCCCGGCAGTGACCGGACCGATACGTGAAGTGACGTCCGAGGCCCCGGTCACCGTGGAGCCGATGACCTTGCCGGAACGGGTCGCCAGGGCCGAACCGGGAGACGAACGGAACCGGCGAGGCCGACCTGGACCACTGAGAGGACCAGCCATGAGTCCCGAACCTTCCGCGCGCCCCGGCCCGACGGCCCCGCGCCCGCGGTCCGGCACGACCGGCCGCCGCATGCCACGCACCGGCACCGAGCCCGTCACCGCGCGGAGCGCGCTGCGGCTGCGGCTGCTGCTGAGCGGGATCTTCCTGCCGGTCTTCGTGGCGGCGGCGGCCCTCTTCGCTCTCTGGGCGGCCGACTCCGGCCCCGGTGACATCCCGGGCGGCGGTGTACTGGTGACGCTCGCCGCCGTCTTCGCGGCCCTCGTCCTGCTGGCCGCCCTGGACCTCCTGGTCGTGATCCGCCGGCTCCGCCGCGAGCGGGGCACGGGCTCCTGAAGAGATGTCCGGGCTCAGGCCCGTGCGTCGGGTCCCGCCATCGGGCGGACCGTGGTGCGACGTGCCCGGTGCGGACGTGTGGTCCTGCGACGGTGGTGCGAGGCCCCGCCGATCACAGTGGCGAGCAGCGCGCAGAACAGCAGCGCCAGTGCGAGGCCGGAGCAGAAGATGCCGACCGGGCCGAGGGTGGCGATGTGGTGGCCGAGCACCGACACGGCGTACTCCGGACCACCCGACAGGTTGCCGATGATGGCCAGGACGGTGAAGGCGCCCGTCGCCACGAGGAGCAGCAGTGCGAGGAACAGCATCCGATTCATCTCCTCAGGAGGTTGTCCGGTGCCGTGAATGGCGCCCCCCGAGTTCCCGCTGCACGCGGACACATGCAGGGAGCACGCACACGGATGCGGGCGGCGGGCACGGGCCGAGGGGCGGACTCCGGTTGCGAGAGTGCCGAGGAGTCGTTGGACTGTGTCGGTGATGCCGACGCCATCACCGACAACCGCACAGAGATCCACGATGCCGGGCCGCGTGCGGCGAAACTCCCGCGCGGCGGGGCTCGGTCGTCACCGTCGGCAGGAGCCCGCGCCGCGGGAGCCCCGGCGGACCGGGGACACAGCCCAGACGCCCCCTCAGGGATCGCGTCGCCGAGGCGGCCGCCGGGCCCAAGGACGTCCGCACGTCCCGGCCCGGCCCTGTCCGCCCGCTCGAACACCCGACAAAGACCCCGGTATCGGCCGGGGACCAGCACGAAGGAAACTCCATGACCAGCACCATCGCCCGCCGTACCGCCCTCGCGCTCGCCTCCGTGGCCGTCACGGGGACCGCGGTCCTCGCCTCCGGAGGTGTCGCCTCGGCGGCGACGGCGACGTCCGGCGGCAGTTCCGGGTCCACCGCCGATTCCGACCACTCCGGTGTGTCCCGGCAGCTGGCGGAGATCTGCCGGCAGGTGGACCGGAACGGCGGGGTCGCGATCGTCCGCCTGACCGACCGGCACGGACAGGTGGACGAGGCGCGCAGCCGCTGGATCGCGGACCAGATCACGTGGATCTGCTCGCACTTCTGATCCCGCCGGGCAGCAGGGTCGCGGCCGGGCCGGATTCCTCGACCGACACACCCGGGGTCGGATACATCCGGGGTCGGCACATCCGGGGTCGGTGACCTCCGGTGTCGGATCCCGTCCGCCGGGCCGGGCGCGCGAACGGTGTGATGGCGCGCCTGCCCGTCGTCCCGCCGTCCTCCTCCCCCAGCGTTGCCAGGACCGGTCGACCGGGCCGTCGCGGTCGATGAAGCGGCGGGAGCCCGCGCCGGGGCTCTCGGTCGCGAGGCGGACGATCGCGTCGGCGCCTTCGGTGACGGTCTGCGGGCCGCTGTGGCCGTTGAGATCGGTCGCCGTGCAGCCGGGGTCGGCCGCGTTGACGCTGATGTCGCCGAGCGCCTTGGCGTACTGGGTGGTGAGCATAGTCAGGGCCACCTTGGACGCGGTGTAGAAAGGCGCGATCACCGAGGACTCGATCCGCGTCGGGTCGTGGGTGACGGAGAGCGACCCCAATCCGCTGCTGACGTTGATGACGCGCGGGTCCGGCGACCGGCGCAGCAGCGGCAGGAAGGCGGCGGTCGTCCGGACCACGCCGAAGAGGTTGACGTCGAAGACGCCGAGGGCGTCCGCGCCGGTCAGGCCACTGGGATCGCCGTGCGGACCGTGCACGCCGGCGTTGTTGATCAGTACGTCGACGACGCCCTCGTGCGCGGCGACGTCCCTCGCCGCGGCGGCGACCGAGGCGTCGTCGTGACGTCGGTACGGACGAATCGCGCGCCCAGTGCGGCGGCTGCCGCGGCGCCCCGTTCCGCGTCGCGCGCTCCCATGATCACGGTGTGACCGAGTGCGACGAGGCGGCGGGCGGTCTCGTGGCCGAGTCCTGGTCCGGGTGCTCATCGCGGGCAACCCGGCATTCGCCCGGCTGTGGGCGAGCGGGACGGTCGCGACGCACCGCGAGGACCGCAAGACGGTCCGGCATCCCCGGGCCGGGCCGTGGAAGTGGACTGCGACGTGCTGGCCTACGGCGATTCCGAACTCAAGATCGTGGTCCTCACCGCCGCGCCCGGCAGCGCTGACGAAGGCCGGTTCCGGCTCGCCCTGGCCGCCGCCGAGGGCGACAGCGCATCCGTGCCTGCCCGCTGATCGCACGCCCGATGGCATGCCGGCCCCCGGGGGCGTGCGCCCCGGTCCGCGTCCGTCGGCCATGAGTTCATCCATCCGATGGAGCATCGTGGCACCCAGAAGACCAAGGGATGGCCAAAAAGCCGCTCCCTCCTGCCCATTGATCACGATTCGCTGACTTTGACGGTGCTTCATGCGCCGGACGGCCGGTCACCGCCGACCGGCACCGACGGGCCACCGGTCCACCCCCTTCCCCACACCGGGTCCGACCAGTGAAGACGGCCACATGCCGGGTGAATCCGAGCAAGCCCCGGCAGACCCTGCTCGCATTGAGTCGAAGTCGGTTAATCCAGGCGATGGAATAATCTGCATACCGTCGGTAGACTCCCGAACGCGATCAGCGGAACAAGCGGACGAGGTTGTCGATCCGACCGCACGTCGGCCAGGTGCCGGGCCGAGGAGGGATGATGTCGATCATGCCGAGGCAGGGTGTCGAGCCGGCTCCGCGCGGGCGGCAGATGACCGTGAGACGCGCAGACGTGTCACGGACACCAGCACATGCAGGGAGTGAAGCGCGGCTCCGCTGAGCCGACTTCCCCCTGATCTGCCCCCATCGTCTTGTCACATGGCAGTCAGAAACCATTGCCATGCTTCTTGGCATGTGCACGCCATCGAGGTAGCGGCGCCCGCACTTTGACGCGTCGGGCCGCGTCGTCGTCAACCCCATCAAGAGGTGACACATGCTCCGAAGACTCCGGCGACCCACAGTCTGGACATATGGCGTCGCATCACTTGTCGCCGCCACTTTGGCCGTTGTTCCCGCCCCCGAGGGCCACGCGGCCGTCAAGGCGGGGACCGGCGCCAAGAAGATCGCCGCGGCTGGTGCCACGACTCCCTTCGTGACGGTCGAGGCGGAATCCGGGACCCTCGGCGGCGGCGCCCGCGTCCGCTCCGTCAAGCCGGGCGACCCGGCCCCGACCGCCGCCACCCTGGAGACCGAGGCTTCGGGCTACGCTCTCGTCGAACTCAAGAACACCGGCGACGCGGTGACGCTGCGGAACAACACGGGCAAGGATGCCAACACCCTCGTGGTGCGCGCCTCGATACCGGACGCGCCGCAGGGCGGCGGCATCACGGCGTCCCTGAACCTGTACGTGAACGGCACGTTCCGCCAGGCGATCACGCTCAGCTCCCAGCAGGAGTGGAACTACCGCGACGCCACGACCAACCCCGACGACCCCAACGCGGGCGGGTCGCCCTACCACTTCTACAACGAGTTCCCCGTCTGGGTCACGGGAAGCCCCATCCCCGCGGGCAGCACGATCACGCTCAAGAAGGACTCCGCCAACACGGCCGCCGTCTACGACGTCGACTCCGTCGACCTGGAGAAGGTCGGGGCCGCGCGGACCCAGCCGGCCAATTCTCTCTCGGTCGTCAGCTACGGAGCGGATCCGGCCTTCGCGAAGGATTCGACCGTCGCCATCCAGAGCACGGTGGACGCCGCCCGGCAGCAGGGCAAGTCGGTGTGGATCCCACCGGGCAAGTACCTGACGAACAGCCTGGTGTCCAAGCCGCTGGACTTCACCGGTGTGACGGTGAACGGCGCCGGCATGTGGTACACCACCCTCTACCGGAAGGTGCCCATCCCGGCCACTTCCTGGCGTTCGCAGATCCTGGTGGGCTCGGGCACCACGCTGACCGACGTCCAGATCGACTCCAACGCCGCCTGGCGCGGCGTGGGTGGTGCCGGCGGCTCGGACTACGGCGTCAACGCCAGTGGCGCCGGTGGCTGGCTGATCGACCGTATCTGGACGCGTCACACCGATGCCAACTGGCTGTCGGGCAGCAACGGCATCGTCCGCAACAGCCGGTCCGCGGACAGCTACGGTGACGGGTTCAACATCAACAACGGCAATGCCAAGAACCCGGACAAGCTCGGCCTCAACATCACGGTGCAGAACAACTTCGCCCGCGGCACCGGTGACGATTCCTTCGCCACCTACTCGGACTCCGGGGCCGCCGGTACCAATGGTCAGGTGAGCGGTGCGAAGATCCTCAACAACACCGCGGTCGCACCCTGGTGGGCCAATGGCCTGCGCATCGCCGGCGGCAAGGACGTCGAGATGAAGAACAACCTGGTGAACAGCGTGTCGTCCAACAGCGCCCTGGACATCGGTGTGTTCGGCGACACGGGGCACCCCCTGGAGTCGGCCACGGTCAGCGGGAACGTCCTGCTCGGCGGTGGCGGCTGGAACGGAGTCCGGCACGGCGTGCGGATCAGTTCCCCGTCCAGCACCTCCCTGTACCCGGACGCATACACGAACGTCACCCTGACGGACAACGTCATGCGAGGCGCCCTGCGTGCGGGCCTCTACATCGACAAGTCGCACGTCAACGCGACGCTGAAGAACAACACGATCGACGGTCCGGCGAAGCAGGGCATCTGGATCGCCCCGGGAGTCACCGGCACCGGGACCTTCACCGGCAACACGGTGCAAAACCTCCTCCCGGGCCAGGTCGCAACCCAGAACGACTCACCGTCCACGTTCCGCATCACCAGCTGAGAGAGCCCCGGCCTGCCGGTGGTTCGGCTCGCGGTCGGGTCCGCCCCCTGGAACATCCGGGGGACGGACCCGACCGCGGTCCTGGTGCACGGGTCATTCTTCGAGCGTCAGGTACAGGCGAGTGCCCCGGGGCCGGTAACCGACGCGCTCGTACACCCGGCGGGACCCCTCGCCCGAGTACTCCAGCCAGACCGACCGCGCTCCTCGGGCGAACATGACATCGGTCAGCGCCGCGGTGACCGAACCGGCGATGCCGTGACCGCGGTGGGCGGGCCGGGTGCCCACACCCGTCAGCTCCGCGGTGCCGACCGCGGGCGCCGAACAGGAGGCCGCGCCCGCGCATCCGCCGCCGGGGGCCCGGACGAAGCGCACCGCCCCGCCGTTCTCCTCGGTGCGCCGCAGCCGGGCGACGCCTTCCGGCGACGCGGCGAAGTCACCCGTGAAGGCCTCGGACAGCGCGGCGTCGATCGCCGCGAAGTCCTCGTCCGTGGACGGGGTTTCCACGACAGGCAGGCCAGTCGGCCGGTCCTCCGGGGCCGGCAGTGTCAGGGTGGCCGGGGTGCAGACCAGGTACTCGTGCAGGGCTTCCGTGGTGAACCCCGCACGGCGCAGCGCCGGAGCCACGGCCGGTGCGGCATCCGGGGCGAATTCCAGCCGCGGTGTGCGGCCGCGCGCACGGAACGCCGCTATCAGTGCGGCGACGTCCCGGCCGGTCGGGCGGGTACCGGGCCGCGGGGTCGCGTAGTTGACGTACGGGCTGGTCGTGGCGGGATCGAACCCCGCGACGAAGCAGCCGGTCTCGACCGCCACGGGGCGGCGGAGCAGGTTGGCGACGGCAAAGCTCTGGACGTCGGTGTCCACGATGGTGACCTCACCTGTACGGCGGTGGAAGGAATGCGGCGGTGTCCTCGGACACCGGATCGTCGGACCGCCGCGTGCTGAGCGGACAGCTCAGTGCCGACGGCGGTCGCCGAAGCGCGCCGGGATCATTGGCGTCAGTCCTTCGTTCGCTGTGAGCGGGTACAGGCGGGAGGCCCGCTGAAGACTCTCAGACGGCGAGGAGCAGAGCAAGCGGTAATCGCCGTGCCGGGGAAGGGAGTTCGGCCGGTCCCCGCCGCACCTCACCGGGCGGTGTCCGGCAGCCGCGACGGGGGCGGGGCGGCCGAGTCCTCGTACCGCTCCCAGTCCTGTGGTGTGAGGCCGAGAAGCCGCTCGATGTGCTCGCCGTCCGGCAGCGGGCCGTGGTCCCCCGTCACTTTGAGCGCGGAGACCGCGGTGATGTGGCCCAGCCGGAGGGCGTACGTCGTCGACCCGCCACGCAGCAGGCCCGCCAGGAAACCCGCCGCGAACGCGTCGCCCGCGCCGACGGGCTCCACCACCCCGGTGCGCAGCGCCGGGACCGTGCACGTGCCGCTGCGGCTGACGGCTGTCGCGGCACGGGCGCCGTCCTTCACGACGAGGATCCGCGGACCGGGCAGCAGGCGACGCAGGTCCGGGAGGGTCAGCCCGGCGCCCCAGATGTCCTGTGCCTCGTCGAGACCCACGAAGACGATGTCCGCCCGGTCGGCGAGTGTGCGCAGCACGTCCGGGGCGGTGCCGTCCGGCCACAGGGCGGCACGGTGGTTGACGTCGAAGCTGACCGCGTAGGGCCGTGCGGCACCGGGACCGGCCAGTGCCCGGGTCACCAGGTCGCGGCAGGACGGGGAGAGGGCGGGGGTGATGCCGGTGAAGTGCAGGAGAGCGGCGCCGCGCACCGGTTCGCGGTCGAGCAGGCCGGGCCCCAGGGCCGAGGCCGCCGAACCGGACCGGTAGTAGCGGACACGTGTGCCGGTGGGGCCGGGGTCCTTGACGAGGAGCCCGGTGGGGCGGTCCGGGTCGGTGCGTACGTGGGTGACGTCCACCCCGGCCGCGGCCACCGCGGCGCGGACCTTGTCCCCCAGGGGATCGGCGCCGAGCGCCGACAGCCAGCTGACCGGGATGCCGTGGTCCGCGAGGTACATGGCCACGTTCGACTCCGCTCCCGCGACGGACAGGCGAAGCCGGTCGGCGTCCGCGAGCGGGCGGGGCGGGTCCGGGGACAGGGCCGCCATGGTCTCGCCGACGCAGACGACCCGCCCCGCGACCGGGCGCCAGGCCGTCATGCGCTCTCCCCCACGGTCCGCTCCGTCGGCCGCGCCGCGGCATCGAGCCGGAAGGAGGGGGTCGGTGTGCCCGGCACCTCGACCGGCACCGAGAACACCGCGCCGTCGTAGGGGCCGGGCGAGGCGAGTCCGGTGCGGGCCGTGGTGACGTGGAGGACGCCGTCCGCCAGGCACACCCCGGCGGGCTGGGCGGCCGGCAGCCGCAGCACCCGGTCGAGGGTGCCGTCCGGGAGATGGCGGCGCACGGTTCCGGTGCCCCAGACGGCGCACCACAGGGCGCCTTCGGCGTCGACCGCCATGCCGTCGGGGCTGCCTTCCTCAAGGGTGACGAAGACCTCGGGTGTGCCGAGCCGGGCGGTCGCGGCGTCGACGGGGTAGCGGCGGACGACCCCGCGGGCGCTGTCGGCCAGGTACATGCTGCGGCCGTCGGCGGTGAAGGCGGGCCCGTTGGGCACGGTGATGCCGTCGAGGACCCGGACGACCGTGCCGTCGTGGCCGACGCGGTACAGGGATCCGGCCCCCTCGTCCCCGTCGTACGCCATGCTGCCCGCCCAGAAGCGGCCCGCGGGGTCGGCCACGGCGTCGTTCATGCGCATGCGCGGCCCCGGGCGGTCCCCCGGCCGTGCCAGCCAGGTGGTGGAACCGTCGGGGCCGAGCAGGCAGATGCCGGTGCCGGCGGCGGCGATCCAGGTGCCGGGGCGGCCGGCGACGGGGGCCACCGCGCCCAGCGGGACGGGCAGTTCGGCGAGCAGCCGCAACGGGGCGGCCGGGTCCTCCGGGGCGGTGAGCAGGCGGCCGGTGAGGATGTCGACGAGCACGACGCGGCCGTCGGCCCAGCGGATGCCCTCGCCGAGTTCCAGGCGGTCGGGTCGGGCGGGGACGAGTTCCGGGGTCATCGGGTGGCCTCCTGCACGGCGGCCCGGAAGGCGCGGGCGCGCTCGCGCAGCGCGGTGCGGCTGCCGCCGTCGGCGGCGTCGCCGACCAGGGGTGAGCCGACTCCTACGGCGGTCGCCCCCGCGGCCAGGTAGGCGCGGGCGGAGGCGACGTCGACACCGCCGACCGGGACGAACGGCGTACGCGGGAACGGTCCGCGCAGCGCCTTCAGATACGCCACTCCCCCGGTCTCCGCGGCCGGGAACAGCTTGAGGGCGGCCGCGCCACGGGCCTGGGCGGCGATGATCTCGGTCGGGGTCAGCACGCCGGCCAGGACCGGCAGTCCGAGGCGGTGCGCCGCCTCGACGCCGTCGCCGAGGCCGGGGGTGACCGCGAAGGTGGCGCCCGCACGGTGCGCGGCCCGCGCGTCGGCGGCGGTCAGCACGGTGCCGGCGCCCAGGGGCCGGTCGGGTCCGAGTTCCTGCCGGGCGCGGGCGATGACGGTGAGCGCGTCGGCGCCGCTCAGCGATATCTCGATGAGGTCGATGCCCTCCTCGGCCAGGGCGAGTACGGTGCGCAGGGCGGCGTCCGGGTCGCCTCCGCGCACGATGGCGAGCAGGCGACGGGCGGCCAGGGCGGCCAGTAGGTCCACGAAGCGGGGTTCCTTCCACATCGGTGCGGTGGGGCGGGCGGTGGGGCCTGCCGGGCCGCTCAGGGACAGCGGCACTCCGCGCTCAGGGTGAGCCGCCAGCGGACCTCGCCCGACGCCGGGACGCGGGCGGCGTCCTCGGGGCCCGCCTCGTCGAGGTCGAAGACGCGGCCGAGCATGGGTTCGACGCCGATGCTGCGGTAGGGGCGGCCGTCGGGGTAACCGCCGAGGTTGCGCCACACGGCGGTGGACAGCGGCTGTCCCTCGGCCTCGACCGCGAAGGCGAGCCGGTCCGGGCCGTCGTGCACACAGCAGCGGCCGCCCGCCACGACGGCCCCGACGGCGGTGCCGTCGTCCGCCCCGAACCGGTCGAGGCGCAGCCCCAGGGGCGTGGGCCAGGCGCCCTCCACCCAGGGTGCGCCGGCCGGCCAGGGACGGCCCAGCAGGCGGGCCGCCTCCGGGAACAGACGCGTGCGCGCCCCGTCGGGTGCCTTCAGGGCGGCCCGCTCGGAGAGGTCGAGCAGCGCGTGCGCGGCCCACAGGAAGCGGTAGCCGGGCTCGGCCGTCAGCACGTAGTCGGCCTCGACACCGTCGGCGGTGGCGCGGAGCGTGCGCGCGAGGGCGAACCGGTCGCAGCGGACGCTGTCGGTGCCCGCGTCACGGGTCCACGGGCGGGACCAGGCGTCGCCGTGGTCGGGGGTGCCTCGGACGGTCGGTACGCACTCTTCGAGGCCGCCCGCGTCCACGAAGGCGTCGCCGGGTGCCACGCCGTGGCGTCCGGTGTGCTCACGCCGCCACAGCCATTCGCGTCCGCGGTGCCGCAGCGATGTCCAGCGGCCGCCGTGGGCGGGGTCGGTGACGACGTCCAGCGGCACGGTCACCACTCCGCGAAGGATCCGTCGGCGTGCCGCCACACCGGGTTGCGCCAGGTGTGACCCCGGCGGTCGGCGGCGCGTACGGCGGCCTCGTCGACGGTGATGCCGAGCCCGGGTGCGTCGCCGCGTCGGGCGTGTCCGGCGACGAAGCGGAACGGCTCCGGGTCGAGGAGGTAGGACAGCAGGTCGGCGTCCTTGTTGTAGTGGATGCCGCGGCTCTGTTCCTGGATCAGGAAGTTCGGCGTGGCGAAGGCGATCTGGAGGCTGGCGGCCAGGGCGATCGGGCCGAGCGGGCAGTGCGGGGCGAGCAGTGCGCCGTAGGTCTCGGCGAGCGAGGCGATGCGCTGCACCTCGGAGATGCCGCCGGCGTGCGACAGGTCGGGCTGGACGACCGCGATGCCGGCGGTCAGGGCGGGCAGGAACTCGCTGCGGGAGTAGAGGCGTTCACCGGTGGCGAGGGGTACGGGGCCGGCCGCGACCAGTCCGGGCAGCAGGTGGTTCTGCTCGGGGACGACGGGTTCCTCCACGAACAGCGGGTGCAGCGGGGCGAGTTCGGCCAGGACGCGGCGGGCGCTGGCGGCGGTGAACCGGCCGTGGAAGTCGACGGCCACGTCCCGGTCGGGGCCGAGGGCCTCGCGGGCGGCGGCCACCCGGTCGACGACGGCCGCGGTCTCCGCGGCGGTGGCCACGGGCGAGGTGGCTCCGGCGCCGTTCATCTTCACCGCGGTGAAGCCCGCCTCCACCTGGGCCGTGATCTGCTCGGTGAGCTGGGCGGGTTCGTCGCCGCCGACCCAGGCGTAGACCCGGACCCGGTCGCGTACGGGGCCGCCCAGCAGGGCGTGCACCGGCGCGCCGTAGGTCTTGCCCGCGATGTCCCACAGGGCCTGGTCGAGGCCGGCGACGGCGCTGGACAGGACGGGGCCGCCCCGGTAGAAGCCGCCTTTGGTGAGCACCTGCCAGTGGTCCTGGATGCGCAGCGGGTCCCGGCCCACGAGGTATTCGGCGAGGACGTCGACGGCGGTGCGCACGATCTCCGCGCGGCCCTCGACGACCGGTTCCCCCCAGCCGACCGTTCCGTCGTCGGTCTCCACGCGGCAGAACAGCCAGCGCGGCGGGACGAGGAAGGTTTCGATGCGAGCGATCTTCACTTGCCGCCGCTGCCTTTCGTGTCGTCGGGGCCGTCGATCCGGTCGAGGTCGCGGCCGGCCTGGGCGAGCAGCGCGCGCATGGCCGCCTCGGCGGCCTGCGGGTCGCCGTCGCGTACGGCGTCCAGGACCGCACGGTGGGCGGGGACGGGGTCCTCGCTGTGCGGGGAGCTGTGCACGATGCGGTCGCGGTGCGCGAGACCCGACTCCAGCACCATTTCCATACGTTCGAGCAGTTCGTTGTGGGTGGCGGCCAGCAGGGCGCGGTGGAAGGCGAGGTCGGCCTCGACGGCGTGCGCGGGGTCCGCGTCGTGCCGTCCCATGGCGTCCAGGGCGCCGTCCAGGGCCGCCAGGTCGGCGTCGCTGCGGCGCTGCGCGGCGAGCCGTACGGCGGCCGGTTCGACGATGGCGCGGACCTCGGCGAGGTTGCGCAGCAGCGACCGGTCGGTCCCGGTGGTGCGGCCGCCCTCGAACTGCCAGCGCAGTACGTCGGCGTCGAGCAGGTTCCAGTCCGCGCGGGCCCGGACGAAGGTGCCGCGCTTCTGGCGGGCGTCGACCATGCCCTTGGCGGCCAGCACCTTCAGCGACTCGCGCAACGCGGTGAGGCTGACGTCGAGTTCGCTCTGCAGCGCCACCAGGTCGAGGGTGGCTCCTTCGGGGATCTCGCCGCCCAGGATGCGGCGCGCGAGGGCCTCGACGGTCTGGCCGTGCACACCGCGGCGGGCGTAGGGCGTCATGTCGTACAGCCTTTCTGGTCGGACGGTGGTTCGGCGGCGGTCACGCGGATGCCTTCACGACACTCCAGCCGCCGTCCACCAGGAGACTCGCCCCGGTGATGTAGGAGGCTTCGCCGGCGCAGAGGAACGCGATCGCGGCGGCCACTTCTTCGGGGGTGCCGAAGCGGCGGACGGCGGTCTCGGCGACGCTGCGTTCCCGGTCGGCGGGCGGCACCCGGTCCCAGGCGGCGGTCATGATCGGTCCCGGCAGGACGGCGTTGACGCGTACCTCGGGGCCGTACTCGACGGCGAGTTGACCGCACAGGGACAGCAGGCCGCCCTTGGCGGCGGCGTAGGCGGGGTGGCCGGGGATGCCCTTGTGGGCGTGCACGGACGAGGTGAGCACCACGGCCCCGCCGCGGGAGCGCAGGTCCGGCAGTACGGCCTTGAAGCCGAGGAAGCTGCCGGTGAGGTTGACGTCGAGCTGCCGCTGCCAGGACTGGGGGGACATCTGGTGCGCCGGGGCGACGTCGACGGTGTAGGCGTTGCTGACCAGCGCGTCGACGGGGCCGTAGGTGTGGGCGGCGGTGACGATCCGCGACCAGTCGTCCTCGGCGGCGACGTCGGCGTGCACGTAGTGGGCCCGGCCGCCGTCGGCGGTGATCCGTTCGGCCAGGGCCGTGCCCGGTGCGTCCGCGATGTCGGCGAGCACCACGGCGGCTCCCTCCCGCGCGAGGCGTTCGGCGGTGGCCGCTCCGATGCCGGAGGCGGCTCCGGTCACTACGGCGGTGCGGCCGGTGAAGCGTGCACCGTACCGTCCTGCGGGCTGATCCATCGTGGTGTTCGGCTCCTTCGGTGGGATGTGTGGCGGCTGGGTCGCAGTGTGCCCTGCGAACATATGCGGGCCGGGGGCTATTGCCGGGTCAGTACCACCAACTGGGCATCGTGGTCGGCGTGCCACGCGAAGGGCAGTCCGTAGTGCAGCAGATGGGCGCCGCTGTAGACGGTGGCCGACTCGGCGTCCCGGTAGGTGCCGGCCGGGTCCAGTCCGCGCAGCCGCAGCCGGGCGGGCCGGCCCGGCAGCAGGGGTGCGCCGTTCAGCGGGCCGGTGCTGAACGCGGCGACGACGGTGCGGTGTCCGTCCTCCGCGTCGTACTGGATTCCGCAGGTGGCGTCGCGGGGGGTGCCGAGGAGGCGGGCCGCGCCGTGGTGGACGACGTCCCGCACGGCCTTGTAGCGCTCGATCCATCCGGCGGCCTCGGCCCGCTCCCGCGCGGACCAGGCGCGCAGGTCGGCGCCGATGCCGAGGACCCCGCACATGGCCATGACGAAGCGGAAGGCCAGGGAGCGCGGACGCGTGTCGAACACACCGGGCGCGTCGGTGACCCAGGAGCTCATCCGGTGGGGCGCGTGGGCGTGCAGGAAGCCGTACTGGACGGCGAGCCGGTCCAGGGGGGCGGTGTTGTCGCTGGGCCATACGACGTCGGTGCGGGCGAGGGTCAGGTGGTCGATGCGTCCGCCGCCGCCGGCGCAGCCCTCGACGGTGACGTCGGGGTGGGCGGTGCGCAGGTGGTCGAGGACCCGCAGATAGCCGTGGACGTGCTGGGCGTCGAGGTCGAGCCGGTCGGCGGGTCCGGCGTCCGGCCGGCCGCGCTCGGTGGGCGGCCGGTTCATGTCCCACTTCAGGTAGTCGACGGGGTACTCGGTGAGCAGCCGGTCGAAGGTGCCGATCACGAAGTCCTGGACGTCGCCGCGGCCCAGGTCCAGCAGGAGCTGGTTGCGCACCAGGCGGGCGGGGCGGCCGTCCACGCGGTAGATCCACTCGGGGTGTTCGGCGTGCAGGCGGCTGCCGGGGCTGACCGCTTCCGGCTCGATCCAGAGGCCGAAGTCCAGGCCGAGCGCGCGGACGTCCTCGACGAACCGGCCGAAGCCCTGGGGGAACGCCGCGGGGTCCGGGTACCAGTCGCCCAGTCCGCCGGTGTCGTCGGCGCGGCCGGTGAACCAGCCGTCGTCGACGACGAACAGTTCGGCGCCGATGTCCGCGGCGGCCTCGGCGAGTTCCAGTTGCTGTGCCGCGTCGACGGCGAAGCCGGTGGCCTCCCAGGAGTTGTAGAGGACCTTGCGGGTGCGGTGCAGCCGGTCACCGGCGAGGTGCCGTTCGTAGCGGTGCCAGACGCGGGACAGGCCGTCCAGTCCGTCCGGGCTGAACGCGCAGGCCAGGCGCGGGGTGGTGAGGGTGCGGCCGGGGGCCAGGAACACGGCGCCCTCGTGCGGTGCGCGGCCCGCACGCACCCGCAGGGCTCCGCCGGGTTCGGCCTCGGCGGTGATGTGCCAGTTCCCGGGCCACTCCAGGGCCACGCCGTACGCCGGGGCGGGTGCGTCCTGCGGTGCGGCCGCGTCCTGGACGGCCAGCCAGGGCGCGTAGGCGTGTCCGGGCACGCCCTGGCTGCTGCCCATGGTGAAGGTTCCGCGGGTCAGTTCCAGCTGGGTGTGCTGGAACTCCTGCGACCACTGCCCGGTCAGGCAGGTCAGCCGCGCGCCGGTGGTGACGGGGATGTTCACGGCGCCCGAATCCAGCCGCTCCAGGCGCAGTTCCGTATCGCCGGTGCAGGTCAGCTCGGTCCATCGGTGGATGATGTCGGTGCCGGGCACGGTGGCGTAGCACAGGACGGTGCGCAGGCCGGTGAGGTCGTCGGTGAAGGCCAGGCGCAGGCCGCCCGCGGTCTCCTCGGCGCCGGTGAAGCTCCACCACAGGCCGCGGTCGTGGCCGGGCCGGTAGGCCACGAGGTCGGCGCCGGTGAAGGGGCGCAGGCCGTACGGCAGGTACTCGGCGGGCGCGGCGTCGGCGGGTGTGATGAAGTGGGTGCGCCGCGACCACTCCAGCGCCGACGGCCCGCTCTCCACGCCGTGCGGGCCCCAGGCCGCCAGCTCGGCCCAGGGGCCGTCCGGGGAGAGGCGGACGGTGTAGCTGGTGTTGTCGGTGCGCAGGGTCCAGCGCTGGTGCGACGTCACTTGACTGCTCCGAGGTTGAGGCCGGCCACGAAGTGGCGCTGGAAGCGCAGGAAGACGGCCACGGTCGGTGCGGCGGCGATGACGGATCCGGCCGCGACGACGTTCCACATGGACACGAACTGTCCCTGGAGTCCGATGAGGGCCGCGGTGATCGGCATCTTGGTGTCGCTGCGCAGCACCGTGATCGCCCACAGCAGGTCGTTGAAGATCCAGGTGAAGGACAGCGCGCCGAGCGCGGCCAGCGCGGGCCGGGCGAGCGGGAGGATGATCCGCCAGAAGATCTGCCACGGGCCGGCGCCGTCGACGACGGCGGCCTGCTGGATCTCGACGGGGATGGCCCGCATGAAGCCGTACAGGACGAAGACGTAGAAGCCGACGCCGAAGCCGATCTGCACGCCGATGAGCGCGGGCAGGGTGTCGTGGATGCCGAGGAGTTCGCTCATCTTGGACACCGGGATGAGCAGGATCTGCGGGGGCAGCAGGTTGCCGCCGAGCATGACCAGGAGCAGGGTGCGGCGCAGGGGCATGGTGTAGCGGCTGAGGGCGAACGCGGCCATGGCGGCCAGCGCCAGGGTCACCAGTACGCAGGGGACGGTGACGAGCAGGCTGTTGATGAGGGCGCGCTGCTGGCCGCCGTCGACCCATGCCTGCCGGAAGGCGTCGAGGGTGAAGGAGTGCGGCAGGCTGCCCAGGCCGTGGGCGGCGATGTCGTCGAAGGAGCGCAGGCTGGTCACCAGGACCAGGACGATGGGCAGCAGCCACAGGACGGCCAGGGCGCCCGCGCCCAGGTGGAATCCGGCGGTGGCGGCCCGTTTGCGGCGCACGGCCGTGGTGGTGGCGGACATCAGTCGGCCTCCCGGAACGCGCGGACGAGGTAGGAGCAGATGACGCCGAACGCCAGCACGAAGATGACGACGGCCAGGGCGGAGCCGTAGCCCAGCCGCAGGGACTGGAAGGCGGTGGAGTACATGTAGGTGCTCAGCAGTTCGGACGAGTGGTAGGGGCCGCCGCGGGTGAGGGACCAGACGACGTCGAACGAGCGCAGCGAGTCGATGACGATCACGGACAGCACGACGGCGTTGACGCCGCGCAGTTGGGGGAGGGTCACGTGCCGGAACCGCTGCACGCGTCCGGCGCCGTCGACCTTGGCCGCCTCGTACAGGGCGGGGTCGATGCCCTTGAGGCCGGCGACGTACAGCACCATCACGTAGCCGATCTGCCGCCACAGCGCGGGCACGATCACCGCGTACAGGGCGGTGTCCTGGTCGGCGAGCCAGGCGTGGCGCAGGCTGCCGAGGCCGACGCCCTCCAGCACCTGGTTGAGGACGCCGTCGGGCTGGTAGATGGCCTGCCAGACGAGGGCGGTGGCGACCAGGGAGAAGACGACGGGCAGGAACAGGGCGGCGCGGTAGAGGCCGACGCCGCGGCGCTCCTGTTGCAGCAGCAGCGCGGCGCCCAGGCCGAGCAGCGCGGACAGCCCGCCGAACAGCACCAGCCACAGCACCGTGTCGATGGCCGCGGTGCGGAAGACCGTGTCGTGCGCCATCTCGCGGAAGTTGCCGAGGCCGACGAACTTGGCCGGCGACACGCCGTCCCACGAGGTGAGGGCGAGGTAGAAGCCCTGGAGCGCGGGCCAGAACACCCATACGGCCTCGGCGAGCAGCGGCACGAGGACGAACGCGAGCACCAGGGGCGGCGTCCGCCGGGCGGTCCTGCGCGGGCGCCTGCCGCGGGCCGGGGCGGTGGCCGGGGCCGTGCGGTCGGCCGCGGTCAGGACGGACATGTCAGGCGCTCCAGATCTTCTGGGCGTCGCGCTGCCAGTCGGTGAGGATGCTGCCGACGCTCTTGGGCTTGGCGAGGAACTTGCCCAGCGCGGTGTCCGCGGTGGGCTGGAGGGCGTCGCTGGAGTCGCGGTTGAAGAACTGGGTGATCTCGGCGGCCTGTTCGACGTGTGCGCGGCCCTTGCGGACGAGGGGGGTGCCGGCGTCCTTGGCGTCGGGGTGGCAGGGCAGGACGGTGCCCGAGGAGCCCTTGATGTAGATCTCCTGCGCCTCGGCGGTGGCGAGGTAGCGCAGGACGTCGGCCACCTGGTCGTGCCGTCCGGTGCGGGCGCTGGCGAAGTAGCCGTCGGTGGGGGCCTCCTCGGCGAGCGGCACCTTGGGGTCGATGACCGGGAAGCGGAAGAAGTCGATGTCGTCGAGGGCGTCCTTGGGTGCCGCGTCGGCGAAGAAGGTCCCGATGAGCATCATGCCGGTGCGGCCGTTGAGCAGGGCGGTCGTGGCGTCCTGGAAGGCGAGGGCGGTGCCGTCGGGGTCGAAGTACGGCAGTGCCTCCTGCCAGCGGTCGAAGACCTTGCGCACTTCCGGGTCGTCGAAGCGGCGTCGGCCGGCGAGCAGTTGGCGGTGGTAGTCGGCGCCGTTGACGCGGATGTTCAGGTAGTCGAACCAGGCGGAGGCGACCCATGCGGTGTTGCCGCCGGCGCCAAGACCGATCGGGGCGACGCCCCTGGACTTGAGCGTGTCGCACAGGGCGAGGAAGTCGTCCCAGCTCTTGGGCTCGCGCACACCCCATTTCGCGAAGTTCGACTTCCGGTAGAACATGCCCCACCAGTAGTAGGTGGCGGGTACGAAGACCTTCTTGCCGGAACTCGCGGTGCAGAGCGTGTTCTGGGCCTTGGAGTAGCGCTTGAGGTCGGGTGAGGAGGTCCAGACGTCGTCGAGGTCGAGCAGCAGGTTCTTCTTGGCGTAGGCGTCCGCCACCGAACCGGGGTACCAGGTGTAGACGTCGGGCGGGTTGGCGGAGGTGAGGTAGGTCGGCAGCTGGGTCCGGAAGGTCTCGGCGGCGACGGTGTTGAGGCTGACCTGCCCGGATCCCTTCTTGGTGTAGGCGGCGGCCAGGTCCTCCATCGCTGCCTTCGCCTGCGGGGCGGAGAGGTTGGACTGAAGGGTCACCGCCCCCTTGGCGGAGGACTTGGCGGTGGAGGTGGCGGTGACACAGCCGCTGAGCAGTGCCGCGGTCCCGGCAGCACCGAGTCCGGCGAGGAACCGCCGTCGGCTGGGCTGAAGGTTCGTCATGGAGGGCTCCCTGTGGATCCACGCGGCGGGGCGGCGGCGGCCGAGGCGTGGGCGGCCCCGCTCGCGGTGGATCCAGGTTCGCGTGGCACTCACACCACGTCAAGATTAATTACTAATTTATTTGAACTCGATGCGGTGCACGAAGCCGTCGACCCCGCGGTAGACGGCGTCGACCGTGCCGCCCTGCCCCTCGACCGCTCCGAGCGCGCCGTCGAAGGCCGCGCTCGGGAACTCCTCGCGCTTGGACCAGCCCTGCCAGGCACCGGAGACGTACCGCTGCTGCCAGAGGGCGTAGTCCCCGGCCCGCGCGTACAGCAGCACGGCGTCCCCCGCGGCGACGAGGGTCGGGCTGCCGCTGACCGTCCCGCCGAGCGACGTCCACGCCGACCACTGGCCCGACGCCGCGCGGGAGCGGGTCCACACGTCGTCCGCGGCGGTCCGCACGGCCACGTGGACGCGCCCCTCGGCATCGACGACCGCGGACGGCCTGCCGTACGTCGGCCGGTCGCCCGGCGACCCCAGCGAGGACCAGTCGGAGGACGGGCCGCGCTGCACGATCCGCCCGTCCGCCCCGCGCGCGAACAGCGTCCAGTGCGCCGGGTCGGTGAACGCCACCGTCGGCGCGTCGGTCACCCGGCCGCCCAGGCTCTCCCACCGGCCCCAGCGCCCGTCGGCGAGCGCCCGCCGGTACACCCGGGAGTCGGCGCCGCGTACGAAGACGTCGACGCGGCTGCCCGGGGAGGCGTAGGCGGCGGGCTGGCCCAGGATGCCTCCCGCCGCCGGGCCGCCGAGGTCGCGGACGGCAGGCCGGGCGGTGCTGTCGGCCGCGGCCGTGTGCTCCTGGAGCGTGCCGTGCGGGCCGCGCAGAAAGGTGCTCAGGGTGTCGCCGCCGCGCACCACGGCCGGACTCGCGGTGGTCCGTACGCCCAGTCCGGTGCCGGGCAGGGCGTCCTTGCCGGTGAGTTCGAGGAAGGCGGTGCCGTGTGCGGGCACCCGCACGGTGTAGGACCCGCCGTGCGTGCCGCGGTCGGCTCGGGCGCGCAGGTCACGGACGTTCACCGGGCCGCCGAGCGCCGCGTCGGCGAACCGGACCGTGCGCTCGGCCGGCTGGTCGGAGCGGTTGAGCAGGACGACCGCACGCCGGCCGTGGCCCGCCAGGACCTTGCTGTAGACGTCGCCGGTCGCGTCGGTGGCCACCCGCACGCCCTGGATGCCGAGCGGGTCCTGGTCGACAGCGATGATCTCCGGGTTGCGCAGGGTGTCGATCATCGATGCCGGGAGGGTGCGTGGGTCGGATCCGAGCACCAGCGGGGAGCCCATCTCGGCCCACATCACGAACTGGGTGGTGGACTCCTCCTCCGTCAGCTCCAGGTTCCCGTCGGCCATGCGGCGCGTCGGGATGAGGTAGTCCGGGTCGTTGTAGTGGCCGGGCCCCTGCGCCTCGGGGTGCCAGGCGTTGGCGTCCATGGTGCGCAGGACGTTGGGCCACTGACCCGGGCTCGGCGTTCCCCAGGCGATGTCGGTGCCGGTACGCCAGGAATCCGCGATCGTCGGCGCGTAGCCGTAGGTGTTGTGCGCGTCCTGTTCGGGTGTGTGCGGCAGACCCCAGTCGTCGGTCAGCGGGTTGCACAGGTTCAGCAGCATCCGGCGGCCCGACTTGGCGACCGCGTCGCTGAACTCCTTGAAGGCGGGCCCCGGATCGAGTTTCTCGCCGATGCCGCACAGGAAGTCGACCTTGATGGCGTCGACCTTCCACTCGGCGAACTGCCGCGCGTCCTGCTCGTAGTGGCCCCGGCTGCCCAGGCCGCAGCTCCCGCCGCCGTCGTAGGTGCCCGCGTCGGTGTAGATGCCCGCCCGCAGTCCGCGCTTGTGCAGGTAGGAGACGAGGGCGGGGATGCCGGACGGGAAGCGCTCCGGGTGGGCGGCCAACCGGCCCTGTGCGTCACGGGGGTTGTCGGCCTGCCAGCCGCCGTCCAGCCACACGATGTCGTAGCCGCTGTCCCGCAGACCGCTGCCGGCCAGCGTGTCGGCGACGGCACGCACCTCCTTCTCGGTGGGCGCGCCCAGTCCGTAATAGGTGTTCCAGCCCATGTAGGGCGTCGGCGCGAGACCGCTGTCGTAGTAGTCGGGCGCTCCCTGGTCCACGGTCGTGGGCGCGTCGGCCGGGTGGGCTCCGGCGGAGGGCGTCACGGTGGCGGCCAGGACCACCGCGATCCCCGCCGCGAGGGCGGCCCGGGGGATCCGGTGGTGTCGGGGTCGGTGTGCGGGCGGGTGGGAAGTCACATGCCTCTCCCAGGTCGGAAGCAGGAGGAAGAGACGCGGGCCGCACCGGGACAGGGGCCTGCGCGTCACGGCGAAGACTGTGGCCCGAGGCCGATACCCTGTCAATATTTATTACTAATTTAGGAGAACGAGTCGCGGGGCCGGTCGGATGTCTTGACACATGCCGTTCCGTGGCCGCAGTGTTCGGCGGGGCCGCCGGAGCCGGGTGCGTTCGCGGTCACCCCAGTGGATCCGGTGGTCGTCCCGGCGTCCTCCACCGGGTGAACTCGCGGCCCGCCGACCGGCGTCGGCGCCGCTCCGGACCGGGCGCGTGCCCCGGACCGGGCGTGCTCCGGGTCTGCGGGCCGCGTGGGCGTCAGCAGGCGGTGTGCTCTTGCCGTGGACCGGCACGCCTCGGCGTTTTCGCGTACGGGTGCTGTGTCGGGCCGCTGTCGCGTCGTGGAGCGAGGCTGCGCCGGAGACAGGGGCCCCGCATCGGTCCGGGAGTCAGGAGAGTCATACGGTCATGCGTCCAGACTGCGCCGTCGCCGTGCGGCGTGCACGCCGGCACGCCCCCGGGCGGCCGCGCCGGCGCTGCGTGCCGGTGGCGGCCCGCAGCCGGCGGACGTCCTCGCCACCGCGGGACGCCCTCGGGCCTGACCGGCTCCGGTGACCTGTGCGCCGGCGATCCGGCGGTCGATCCCGCGGCCGGGTGGGTACGGCTCCCACGGGCGGAGCCGCAGGGTTCTTCACGGGAGGATTGCGACCATGGGTTTGTCGACGTCGTTCACTGAACTGTTCGGTGTGGAGCATCCGATCGCCCTGGCCCCGATGGGCGGGTCGGCCGGCGGCGCGCTGACGGCGGCCGTCTCGCGCGGCGGCGGTCTCGGGCTGCTGGGCAGCGGGAACGGGGACCGGGAATGGCTGGCCCGTGAACTGCCCGTCCTGGCCGATGAGGGCGCCGGGAAGCCCTGGGGCATCGGCTTTCAGACCTGGGCGATCGACGCCGACACGATTGCCCGGGCGCTGGAGCACGAACCGGCGGCGGTGATGCTGTCCTTCGGCGACCCCGGTCCGTTCGCGAAGCGCGTCCGGGACGCGGGCCCGGCGCTGATCATTCAGGTCACCGACCTGGAGGAGGCCCGGCGGGCGGTGGACCTGGGCGCCGATGTGATCGTGGCGCAGGGCACCGAGGCAGGCGGGCACGGCGCCCGGCGCGGGCGGTCCACGCTGCCGTTCGTGCCCGTCGTGGCGGACCTCGCGGCGCCGGTGCCGGTGCTGGCGGCCGGCGGGATCGCCGACGGCCGCGGGGTGGCGGCGGCCCTGGCGCTCGGGGCTGCCGGAGCGCTGCTCGGCACCCGCTTCCAGGCCACGGCCGAAGCCCTGGTCGACCCCACCACCGCCCGGGCGATCGTGGAGGGCCACGGGGAGGACACCGAACGCAACAGGGTGCTGGACATCGCCCGCGGTTCACGCTGGCCGGCCCGGTACACCGCGCGTACCCTCGGCCACCCTTTCCTCGACGCGTGGCGGGGCCGGGAGGACGAACTCGCGGCGGACCCGCATGCCCGGCACGCCTATCGGGACGCCGTGGCAGGAGGCCGGATCCCGGGCTTGCCGCGGTGGGCCGGCGAGGGCGTCGACCTCATCGACGACCTGCCGTCCGCGGCCGATCTGGTCGGCACCCTGGCCGCCGGGGCCGAGGAGGCGCTGGCCCGGGCCGGCCGGCGCTGACCGCTGTCGTCCGAGGTCCGCGCCGGTGATGACGGCGGAAGGGCGTGGCATTCGTGGCGTTCTTGAGCGGGGCGGGAGCGCCCGCGCGCCCCGTGTCCTCACTTGCGGAAGCGGTGACGCAGGAGTGCGAGGGCGGGGCCCGCGGCGAGCAGGACGGCCAGTGCCGCGTAGCCGAACGTGAGGGTGGCGAGCGCGGCGATGCCCGCGACGAGCAACGGACCGCCCGCGTCGCCGAGTTCACGGCCGAGTTCGGCGGCGCCCATGGTCCGGCCGAGGCGTTCCGGAGGCGTCGAGGAGGCCAGGGCGGCGAAGCCGAGCGGGGTGATCAGACCGGTGCCGGCCCCGATCAGCACGGCGCCCGCCAGTACGCCGGTCAGTCCGGGCAGCGTGGCGCAGGCCGACCCGGCAGCGGTGAGCAGCAGGCCCGCGACGAGGCCGACCCGGGTGGTGAGCCGCCCTTCGTCCAGCGCGCGGCCGGCCTTCGGCTGGACGATCGCGGCACAGGCGGCGAGCACGGAGACGACGGCGCCGGTGGTGACCGCGCCCAGCCCGGCGGCCCGGCCGGAGACCGGTAGGAAGCCCACGCCGACCGAGAGCGCGGCGGTCGCGGCGGCCAGCGCGGCGGTCGGGACGAGGAAGGCCGGCTCGGCGAGGCGGCGGGCCAGGTCGAGCACGGTCTGCCGGGTCTTGGGCAGCGGCGGTACGGCGGGCACGCTCGCCGTGGTCCACAGGGCGACGGCCGCGCCGAGCACGGCGAGGACGACGAACACGAGCCGCAGACCCCCTGCCTGGACGAGCAGGCCGCCGAGCAACGGGCCCAGGGTGTATCCGACGGACTTGTAGAAGCCGTAGCCGCCGAACGCGCGGCCATGCCTGGCGGCGGGGTTGAGCCGGGCGACCAGTGCGGACGCGGAGGGCGAGAAGGCCGCGGCCGCGGCGCCCTGGCCCAGGCGCGCGGCCCACAGCCAGCCGGGGCTGTCCGCCACGGCGTAGACGGCGGAGGCCCCGGCGAACGCCACGAGCCCGCCGAGCAGCACCGGGCGAGCGCCGATCCGGTCGGCGAGGCTGCCGAAGACCGGTTTGAGGACGACTTCGGCGCCGTCGTACAGGGCGAGCAGTCCACCCAGGACCAGCAGTGAGGTGACCGTGTCCGACGAGAAGGCACCCAGGTTCGCGGCGATGCCGTGGGCTCCGAACGCCGTGGTGAACCCGGCCGCGTAGAGCGGCCGCATCCGGCGGGCCGGTGCCGAGGGGACCGCCGCGATCCGGGTCACCGGTCCTGCTCGGGTGCCAGGTGCAGCGCGCGGAACACGCGTTCCGCGTAGTCCTCGCAGGCGGCGGCGCATTCCTTCAGCCGTTTCGAGGCGGCGGCCGCTTCGGGTGCGCCGAACACGTCACGGGCCATCAGATCGCGGTGCCAGCGCCGCAGCCGCTCCAGTGACTGCTCCTCCTCTTCCAGTTCGGCGAGGGTGAACTTGGCGATACGGATCTCCTTCGCCAGTTCCTCCTCGAACTTGCCGCAGTCGGCGAGGAACTCGCTCCAGTCCTCGGAGCGGGCCGCGGTGAACATCGCCCGGAACCGGGACGCGTCCTGCGGTGACCGTCCTGCGGCGTTGAGGGTCAGCGCCTGGCCGCCGGCCTGTTCGCTCAGCGTGAGCGCGCGGGCGATGCCGGCGGCGAAGACCGGCACGTCCGGTACCGCCCACACGCCCTGACCGAGTGACAACGCGCCGATCCTGCGCAGTTCACGCCAGACCGCCACGCGGTGCCGGGAGGGTTCCGCAGGCACTTTGATCACGAGAACGAGCCATCGACCCGCCGGGTCCATATCCGCCACACGGGTGAATGTAGCACCTGTTACATCAAGATACGTAGCATGTCTGTCGGGCGAGCTTGCCGCGCCGGCCGGACGGGGAGCCGCAGGTGCCGGGGCGCAAGCCGCACACGCCGGACAGGAAGCCGCGATCGCCGGCCAGGGAGCGGCGCCAACCCCTGACGGCCCCTCAGGCCACCCCTGACGCGGGTGTCTTGCGAAGGACCGGGCGAGGGTCAGGCGGCGGCGACCCCGTGCCGGGCCGCCCAGCACGCCGCACACTGGAGGCGACGGGTGTCATAACTGCTGGATCCCCCCATGCCCACCACGCGCTGCAGCGACGCCGCGACCCACTTGACGTGGTCCCCGCACGCGGCAGCGCCGCAGTCCACGCAGACCGCCACCGCAGGCTCTCGCAGACCCTCCTGAACACAGTCGAAGCAGTACACGGAACACTCACCTTCCCACTGGAATCTCAGTGCAATGCATATTGAGCCTACCTTAGATACAAGAGGGATCCAAGATGGGCGCTCGTGGTCCTCGCGGTTCCCGCTTTCCGTGGGTACCGCGGCGCACTCGGACGGATCGACTCACCCAGTGCTCCGGCGAGGACATCGGCCCCGGCGCCGTCCGGCCTCGGACGCGGTGATCACTCCTGGCGTTACCATCCAACACCGTGAGTGACGAACGCGGAGGAGAAGTCCCACCGGGCCCGACGCATCCGGCCGAGCCGGAGCTGGTTCTGCGGCTCGCCGTGGTCCTGCTGGTGGCGGCCTCCGGGGCGGTGGAGACCATCTCCTTCACCGCCTTGGACCATGTCTTCGCCGGGGTCATGACGAGCAATCTCGCCCTGCTCGGCATGGCGGCCGGCCGGGGGCAGGACACGGGTGTGACCGCGGCGGTGCTGGCGCTCGTGGGGTTCGGCGTGGGCGCCGCGGTGGTCGCCTGGCCCACGAGGCAGTCGACGGGGGCGGTCACGCACTGGTCGGCGCGGGTGATGCTCTGCCTGGTCGGGGAGGCGATTCTGCTGGCCGCGATCGCGGCAGCCTGGGCCGTGGTCGGCGGCGCGCCGGCCGGCACGACGCGGCACGTCCTGCAGTTCGGTGCCGCGCTGGCCATAGGGGTCCAGGCGGCGGCGATGGTGGCGGCCGGCCGGGCGGCGGCCCCCACCACGTACCTGACCGGCACCCTGGCCACGTACATCGTCAAGGGGCTGGGCACGACCCGTTCGCGGCGGTGGGTACCGGCCCGGCTCGGGGCCCTCGTCGCGGGCGCGGCCGCGTGCATGGCGCTCCTGCGGGCGGCACCGGTCTGGGCGGCCGTACTGCCCCTCGCGCTGGTCGTGTGCGCCATTGTGATGGCCTGTCTGCCACTGATCCGGCTGCGTCCCGGGGGCGTTCGGCCGGCCGCGTGACCGCCCAGGGGCGTGTCCGCTCGCCGTTCTGGGTTCGTGGGCGGCACCGCCACCGGTTCGGGCAGGGCCCCCTCGCACGCAGGCACGGGCGCGACGCGGTTCAGGCGGCTCCAACGGCGAGCGCGCGTTCGGCGGCTTCGCGCAGGACGTGGACGCTCTCGTCCAGGGCCTCGCGCTCCTGCGACGTCATGGTGGGCTCGTGCATCTGCTGGACCCCGCCCGCGCCGAGAACGCTCGACAGGGAGAGGGTGACCCGGTGCGCGGCGGAGTACGCGGCGACCGGCAGCACCGCGCGCTCGTCGCGCAGGACCGCCTCGACGAGCCGGGCGGAGACGGCTCCGATCCCGTACTGGCTCGCACCGGTACCCTCGATGATGGTGATGTTGGCGTAACGGATGTCCCGTTCGATCTCCCGGCGCAGGTCGTCGACGGACCGGCCGTCCTGGGCCAGCAGGCCGGTGACGGGAATGCCGCCGACGGTCGCCGAGGACCACAGCAGCACCTCGGAAGTGCCGTGTTCACCCACCACCAGGGCCTGCACGTCACGGGGCCGGACCCGGAGACGGTCGGCGAGCTGCACGCGGAACCGCAGGCTGTCGATGAGGGTGCCGGTCGAGAACACCCGGTCGTGCCCGGCGAGATACCGGGTGAGGTCGGCCAGCGGATCGGGCGGGTCGGTGACCACCATGATCACCGCCTGGGGCACGACCGCGACCACCTGGGGGACGATGTCGGCGAAGATCCTGGCGTTGGTCTCCAGCAGCCGCAGGCGGCCCTTGGGGTCGGAGCGGTCGGTGGCACCGCCCGCCTTCTCGTTGACACCGGCGGCGATCACGACGAGCGCGGCGTCGGCCAGGTCGTCGTAGCCTCCGGCGCGCACGTCGACCGTCGGTGACAGGGGGGCGGCGTAGCGCAGGTCGGTGGCGACGCCGTCGGCGCGGGGTTTGTTCCGGTCGAGCAGCACGATCTCCCGGCAGGTTCCGCCGCGTTCGACGAGGGAGAGGGCCGTGGCCGAGCCGACCGCGCCCACACCCGCTATGGCGACCTTCATGTCTGTTCCTCCACCGTCCGCCGGATCAGGCGGTCTCCACCTGCACGGGCACGACGGCTTCGCTGGTGTACGCGAGGAACGTCAGCGTCTCCTGGAAGTACAGGCGGACACTCGTGTCGTCGTGCGACAGGTAGCCGACGGACACGCCCTGTCCGATGCGCAGTTCGAAGTCCCCGCCCCGCCTGGACACCAGGAAGGCACCGTCGATGGCCGGTGCCCACACGATGTCGCCGTCCAGCACCCGGGCGATGTGCTTGATGATCGGGTAGCCGTGGTCGGAGGTCTCACTGACAGCGGTGTACGCCTCGGCGCTCAGCGCCAGCGCGTAGGGGCCGCCGACGCCGGCGAGCCGCAGCACGGTGACCGCCTTGCTGACGACGTCGGGGTACGCGCGCACGTCGGCCGGCAGCGTCAGGGCGGAGTGGGAGGAACTCTCGCGCAGGCCGGCGATGTCCGCCGCGGCGTAGCCCTCGAACACCGCGCGGTCCTCGGCGAAGGCGAGTTGCCTGGCCGCGTCCTTGACCGGCTGCCAGTCCGCGTCCTTGGCACCGCGTGCGACGTCGTCCACCTGCTGCCGGTCGACGGTGAAGGGCACCCGCAGCTCCACCAGGGGCTGGAACCGGCGGATGCGGGCCGTCACCCCTTCGGCCGGCGCCGCGGCGTCCCGCAGATGGCCGCTGCCCACACCCGCCAGTTCCGTACCGCCCGGCTCGGGCACGTCGACGATCCGACGGGCCGCGACGTGCCGTTTGAAGGTACGGCGTGCCTCTTCCTCCAGGTCGGCCCACGCGGCGGCGGAGATGGGCGCCAGTTCACGGTGCAGATTGTCCATCGTGGGTGCTCGCCTCCTGTCACGGACTCAGATCGCCGATGCCGAGGGAACCGTCCGCGCCCGCCGAGGAGGATGCCACCGGTACGGCCGGGGACGCCTCGGCCTCGGTGCCGGTCCCCGTCCCGGTCCCGGTCTCGTCGGCGCCGTCGGACTGCTCGCTCTCCCCCGCGGCCGGCGGATCGGGGAGGTTGTCGAGGAAGTCGCTGGTGGGAACGTGGAACAGCGATCCGGTCACCGCGGTGGAGAAGTCCAGGATCCGGTCGTGGGTGGCGGGCGGTGCGCCCAGGAACATGCGCTCCAGCATCCGCTCCGTCACGGCCGGGGTGCGGGCGTAGCCGATGAAGTAGGTGCCGAACTCGCCCTCCCCCACAGTCCCGAAGGGCATGTTGTCGCGCACGATCTCGTGCTTCGTCCCGTCCGGGTCCTCGATGGTGGTCAACGCCACGTGGGAGTCGGCCGGTTTGACGGCGTCGTCCAGTTCGACGTCGGACAGCTTCCTGCGTCCGATCGCCAGTTCCTGGGCCTCGACCGGCAGGGCGTTCCACGCCCGCAGATCGTGCAGGTACTTCTGCACGATCACATAGCTGCCGCCGCGGAACCGCGGGTCCTCGTCCTCGATCAGGACAGCCGCCTCGGCCGCGGGGCCCGTCGGGTTCTCCGTGCCGTCCACGAACCCGAGCAGGTCACGCACGTCGAAGTACTTGAACCCGTGCACCTCGTCCCGTGTGGTGACGACACCGCGCAGCCGGTCCATGATCTCGGAGGCCAGCGCGAAGCACAGATCGAGCCGGGTCGCGCGGATGTGGAACAACAGGTCGCCCGGTGTCGACACCGCTCGGTGCCGGGGACCGGCCAGCTCACGGAAGGCGTGGAGTTCGGCCGGCCGCGGACCGGCGAACAGCCGGTCCCACGCGTCCGAGCCGATGCCCACGACCACGCTCAGCCTGCCCTGCTGCGCCGCCCGGAAGCCGACCGCCCGCTGCAGCCCGTTCACGTCCGACAACGTCTCCCGTACGACCGGCTCGCCGCCCTCGTCGACGGTCACGACCAGGAAGATCGCCGCGCTTGTCAGCGGGGAGAGCACCGACTGGGGCACCGGGTCCCGGGAGAGTGCGCACATGGACGCCCCTTTTCCTGACGGTCACGGACGGACGGGTGAGGAGACGGTGATCGCAAGCGGGGACACGGCTCGTGCGTCGGCGGGGGTGACCGTTCCGGGTGACCCACGTCCTGCGGCTTGCCCCGCGGCGGCCCGCGTTCGCACGCCGTCACCCGCCCAACGGGGGGTCTGTGGGTCACTTCCTCCTTCACCGTATGGCGCAACCTCGGCACTCGCCACCGCGCCCCGGGGACACCGCCGTCCCGGCCCGGCCGCCGCGGGGGTCGTCGCGGAGGACGCCGACCGGACAGCGGCACCGGGCCGGCCGGTGCACGGCCCGGGTACGGCACTTCGACCCAGCCGGAGATCAGGTGTCGCGGCGGACCCCGGAGGATTCGGACGTCACCTCGTCCCAGCTCCCGGCACCGCTCACCACGGGCGACCGGGTCAGGCCGACGATGCCTGCCGCCATCAGTCCGATGCCCACGGCTTCGGGCAGCAGGCGCCAGCCCAGCGCGATGGTCTCCCCGAACAGCAGGCCGCCGAGGGTGACACTGATCAGGGCGTCCCCCAGGGTCATGGCCGGCTGCGAGACGGCCAGCGTGCCGGCCCGCAACGTCCACTGGAGCAGCAGGACGCTCAACAGTCCGGTGGCGGCGCCCGCATAGGTGTGCCAGGTGGTGAGGACCGCGCCGGGCCCGTACGGGAAGCGCCCGGTCACCTCTTTGATGAGCGCGGCGGTGACGGCGAAGCAGGCAGCGGTCGCGATGCCGAGCGTGGCGGCCTGCAACGGGCCGCGCACCCGCACGGCGGCCGTCAGCAGGGCGGCGACACAGCAGGCCAGTCCGCCGCCGACCACCAGCCAACGCCAGTCGCCCGCCTGGTCCCCGCCGCGTGAAGGGGACGCGCTGAGCAGGAAGAGTGCCAGCCCGCCGGCGAGCATCACGAAGGGCCGCCAGGTCCTGGCACCGGGCCAGTGCCGGAACACCACCGCGCCAATGAGCAGGGTGAAGAGAAGTTCGCTGGTCAGAAGGGGCTGCACCAGCGCCAGTTGTCCCGCGTCCAGGGCGATGACCTGGAAGACCGCGGAGAGCACCATGGCGCTCGCCCCCGCCCACCAGTACGGCTGGCTCAGGAGTCCCCCGAGCCGGGCCAGCGCCGCTCTGGGTCCGCGGCCTGGGACCGCGGACGGCTGGACCGCGGCCCTGCGCTGCAGGACGGACGTCGCCGCGTTGAACAGCGCGGAGAGCAGGGCCGTGACGACCGTGAGCACGTTCATGCGGAAAGCCTGTCGTTCGCGGGACGGCCCGGCGAGCGGCCACCGCACAGCCGGTGGGCGGGCAGGGGCCGCCGAACGAGAAAAGTGGTAACCGCCGTACACATGGCTAAACCTTCCCGATCCGGCTACGCACGACGGGTGGATACCGGCCGACGCCCGTTTGGCGGCCGGTGCTGCGGATACCTGTTGCTCACCGTGCGATACGAGGTGACCATGCCGCTTACGCGTCCGTGCCCGCGTCCGTGTCTCTCCGATCTCCGCCGGATCCCGCACGCCGCCGGGCGAGGGCGGCGTCGGCCGTGAGCCGCCTGCTGGTGGTCAGCGCGAGCATGGGGGCGGGGCACGACGCGGTGGCCGTCGAGCTGGCCCGGCGGCTGCGCGCGGCCGGGCACGAGACCTTCCACGCGGACGTGCTGGGTCTGCTGCCCGCCGGTGTCGGAGCCGGACTGCGCGGCTTCTACCGCTCCGCGATCCGGCACGCCCCCATGGTGTACGCGGGTATCTACGCCGCCTTCTTCCGCGCCGACAGCGGCCCGCGGCCGGGCAGCGCGCCCCTCGCGGCGCTCGCCGAGGAGCGGCTGAACGCGGAGGTGGCGGGCGGGCGGGCCGACGCGGTCGTCGGGGTCTTCCATCTCGCCGCCCAGCTGACGGGCCGGATGCGGGCCCGTGGGCGGCTCGCGGTGCCCGGCGCGGTGCTGATCACCGACTTCGCCGTCCACCGGCAGTGGCTGCACCGGGGCAACGACCTGCATCTCTGTCTCACCGAGGAGATCGCTCAGGACGTGCGGCGGCGCCTGGGACGGCCCGCCGTCGCGTGCGGTCCGCTGCTGCCGGACGGCTTTCGTCCGCACCCGGCGGGCGAACCGTCGTGGCGGCGTCGGCTGACGGACGGCGACCGGCGGCGGCCCGTGCTGCTGTCCGCGGGTGCGTGGGGGGTGGGAAGCCGGCTCGACGCGACGGCCCGGCTGTTGTCCGGCGCGGGCTATCGGCCCGTCGTCCTGTGCGGGCGGAACGAGCGTCTGCGCCGTGCGCTGTCGAAGGTGCCGGGCACGGCCGCCATGGGCTGGGTGGACGACATGCCGGGCCTGATCGCGGCCTGTTGCGCCGTGGTCGACAACGCCGCGGGGCAGACGGCGCTCGAAGCGCTCGCGGTCGGCGTCCCGGTCATCGGGTACCGGCCGATCCCGGGCCATGGCGTGGAGGGCGTACGGCGGATGGCCGCGCTCGGGCTGACCGAGTACGCGGGCGACTCATGGCAGTTGGTGGCGTCGCTGGACCGCGTCGCGTCGGGGGGCGCGGCAGCCGACCGCCTGCGCCGTGCGGGCCGCGGCCTCTTCCGGGGTGATGTCGTCGAGCCGCTGGAGCGACTGGCCGCCGGACGGGGGACGGAACCGTCCGCGGGCGGCACCCGGCGGTAGGAGCGTGGCCGCCCCCGGTCCCCCCGGGCCCGTACCGGATCACCGGCCCGTCGGGGCGGGGCGGCTGCCGGTGGCGCCCGCCGGCCCGGCGTGGGGGGTGCGTCGCCGGTCCGTCAGGCCGTGCTCGGCCAGCGGTCCGACGGTCAGGCCGGCGGCCCGGCACGCGGCCACCAGGCCGGGCAACGCGGCCAGCGCCGCCCGCCAGCACCCCGGTACCGCGTGCCGGTCGGTGTCGTGCAGCAGCACCGTGCCACCGCCCCTCAGGTCGGTCAGCACGGTCGCGGCCACGGACTCCGCGGTGGCGCGCGCCGTCCAGTCCCGGCCCCAGGCCGTCCACAGGACCGGGCGCAGTCCGGCACGGCGCGCGGCCAGCAGCCGGTCGCCGGTCAGGATGCCGTACGGGGGCCGATACCACGTGGGTGCGGTTCCGGACACCTCCGCCACCGCGTGCGCGGCCCGTGCCACCCGCCGGGCCTCGCGCCGCGGAGCGGGCCGCCAGGGACGGTCGTGCGTCCAGCCGTGGACCCCGAGTTCGTGGCCGCGCCGGACGATGTCGTGGCCCAGCCTCCGGTGGGCGAGCAGGTGTTCGCCCACCACGAAGAACGTGGCGCGGACCGCCAGTTCGTCAAGTACGGCCAAGAAGGCGGGGGTGGAGCGGGGGTCGGGTCCGTCGTCGAAGGTGAGCGCCACGTGGTGCGGGGTGCCGATGCCCGCCAGGGCCGGCAGCAGGGCGCGCCGCGGACCGGCGAGCCAGGTTCCGGCGGGCCCGATGTGGGCGGCCGCGACGAGCGCGGGGACGGCGGCGACCGCCGCGGTGCGCAGCCGGTCTCCGACGGCACGGTGCCGCGGCACGTCGTCTCCTTCCCGTCCGGGTGGCGCTCGCTCCGTTCAGCCGAACCGGGCCGCCAGCCGCCGGTACGTGGTGGGCGCCAGGGCGCGCACCACGGCGGGGACGCGGAGCCAGCCGGGCACGAACACCTCGTGCTGGTCGTGGCGTACGGCCTCGACGACCGCGGCGGCCACCCGTTCGGGCGGGACGGGACGCGGCCGGGTACGTGCGTAGGGCACCCCTCTGCGGGCGAAGAAGGGGGTGTCCACCACGCCCGGAACGACGTAGGTGGATCGCACGCCGGTGCCGTGCAACTCGTACCGCAACGCCTCGGCGAAGGCGCCCAGGCCCGCTTTGGCCGCGGAGTACACCGCTTCCTCCCGTACCCCGACGCACCCCGCGACGGAGCCGATCAGCACCAGCCGGCCCTGCCGGCGCGCCACCATGTGGGGCAGGATCTGCCGGACCAGGTGCACCACCGACGCCAGGTCCACCGTGAGCACCCGGTCCACCTCGTCGGCGGGCATGGAGGTGAACGGACCGGCCCAGCCCACTCCCGCGGCCGCGACGAGCAGATCGATGCCCGGTGCCTGTCCGAGGGCCCGGTGAGCCAGGTGCCGGACGCCGTCGGCGGCGGCCAGATCGCAGGGAATGGCGATGGCGGACGTCTCACGCGCCACCGTGTCCAGCCGGTCACGGTCCCGTCCGGAGACCAGCAGTTCCCACCCCTCCGCGGCCAGTGCGCGTGCGACGGCCGCGCCGATCCCGGATGAGGCGCCCGTCACGAGCGCTACGCCCGTCGTGGGTAAGGTGCCCGGCGCGAGGGTGGTCGGGGCCGGGTACGGATCCGCCGTCGCGCGTCCCAAGCTGACCTCCTTCTGAGTGGTGGGCCTCGGCGTGGCAGCGGAGTCCGCAGCCTCCCGCGAGCGCGCCTTCCGTGCCCCGCCGAGCCTCGCGCATCCGTGTCGTCGATGAAGGCAGCGACGTTCGAGGGGTAGCCGAAGCTCGCGATTTTCAAACCCGCCGGGTGCTCTGCCGGGCCGAGCACGACCGTCTCGCTGCCGGGCCGCCCCGTCTCTGTCCCTGCTCAGCGGCGGCCTGGCCCACGGCACGGGCCGAGCGCTGAGATCACCCGGGGACGGACGGTACGCACGGTACGCGGCCGGTCGCCCGCCGCCAGGGCGACGCGGTCCCCGCGCGCCCGACGGCTCCGGCCCGGCAGCTCGCCCTCGCGCAATGGGTGAGCAGGACCACGAGCTTGCGCTGACGGACCCGGCGGTACACGCCTGCGGCTCGCTCCACCGGGCATCGGCGCGTCACCCCGTCGGCCGTCCCGCGGGCCCGGCACCGACGCGAGCTCCTAGATCTCCGGGCTCAGTTCCTGCTCGGCCCAGACGATCTTGCCGCCGGTCGTGTAGCGGGTGCCTCGTCGGTGGGACAGCTGTGAGACGAGGAACAGGCCCCGGCCGCCCTCGTCGGTGGCCCGGGCGTGCCGCAGCCGTGGGACGGAGTCGTTGGCGTCGGAGACCTCGCAGACCAGCACGTGGTGCCGGATCAGGCGCAGGGTGATGGGGCCCGTACCGTACCGGATCGCGTTGGTCACCAGTTCGCTGACGATCAGTTCGGTGGTGGGCGCCAGGTGGTCCAGCCCCCACTCGGTCAACCGGCCGACGGCCAGTGCCCGGGCGTGGCCGACCACGGCCGGGTCGCGCGACAGCTCCCAGGAGGCGACCTGGTCGGTGCTGAGCGCACGGGTCCGGGCGAGGAGCAGCGTCGCGTCGTCGGACGGCGCCCGGGACGACAGGGTGCCGACCACGGCCGTGGAGAGCTCCTCCAGTGGGAGGCCCGGCTGCGCCAGGACGGCACCGAGGCGGTGCATCCCGACGTCGATGTCCGCATCGCGGCGCTCGATCAGCCCGTCGGTGTAGAAGGCGAGCACACAGCCCTCGGGCAGTTCCAGTTCCACGGCCTCGAAGGAGGCCCGGTCGACGCCGAGCGGCAGGCCGGACGGGAGGTCGGGGAAGGTGACCTCGCCCTGCGGCGAGATGATCGCGGGCGGTGGGTGCCCGGCCCGCGCCATCGTGCAGCGCCGGGTGACCGGGTCGTAGACGGCGTACAGGCAGGTGGCGCCCTCGACCGCGACGGGCCGGCCCAGGGCGTCCAGGTCCTCCTCGGTGAGGCGGGTGATCGTGTCGTCGAGCTGGGCCAGCAGCTCGTCCGGAGGCAGGTCCATGTTCGCGAGGGTGTGCACCGCCGTGCGGAGCCTGCCCATGGTGGCCGCGGCGTTGATGCCGTGCCCGACGACGTCGCCCACGACCAGTGCCACCCGGGCGCCGGACAGCGGGATGACGTCGAACCAGTCGCCTCCGACGCCGTCCTCGGTGTCCGCGGGCAGATAGCGGGACGCCACTTCGACCGCGGGTCCGCCGTTCAGGCGGCGCGGCAGCAGATTGCGTTGCAGCGCGAAGGCAGCGGCGCGCTCACGGACGTACCGGCGGGCGTTGTCCAGCGAGAGCGCGGCGCGGTTGACGAGCTCCTCGGCGAACAGCAGATCGTCCGCTTCGAACGGCGCCGGATCGTCGGTGCGGACGAAGACGGCCACGCCCAGCACCGCCCCGCGCGCGTGGATCGGCACGATCATCAGCGAGTGCATGCCGTGCAGGCGGATCTTCGCCGCCCGCTCCGGGTCCTGGTCGAGCCAGGTGCCGGGAGACGTGTCCAGCACCGGCTCCAGGTGGGACCTGCCGGAGGTCAGGACATCGGTGAAGGGCGAGAAGGCGGGGACGAGGACCGGCTCCCCGCGTGGCCACAGCGACTCCGGGATCCCTTGGTGAATCGACGCCAGGCCCGCCCGGCGGAAGGCCGGTATTCGCCCGCCCATCGCGCCGAGCCGGGCGAGCAGTTCCTCGCCCAGCGGCACCGACTCCACCAGGTCGACGGTGACGTAGTCCGCGAAGCGCGACACGGCGAAGTCGGCGAGTTCCTGGCCGGTGCGCATCACGTCCAGGGTGGTGCCGATCCGCGTGCTGGCCTCACTGAGGGTGACCAGCCGTTCTCGCGCCCGGTAGCGGTCCGTCACGTCCACGATCATGGCGCACAGGCCCACGGTGTCGCCGTCCGCGTCGTCGAGGCGGAAGAACGAGGTCGAGAACTCGTGCTCGCGGCGCGAGTCGTTCGCCACGACGAGCCGGTAGGCGTGGTCGACCCTCGGCATACCGCTCTTCAGGACCTGCCGCATCACCGTCTCGACCGCCTCGGACTCGCCTCCCGGCAGCACCTCCGTGAGGCGCCGGCCCAGCCGCTGCTCGCGGGTGATGCCGTCCTGGACGGCCAGGGCGTCGTTCACCCAGGTGCAGCGCAGTTCGAGGTCACGGACGGCGATGCCGACCGGCGCACGGGACAGGAGCGAATCCAGCCCCAGCCGGTTCACCGGTGACGAGCCGACGGCGGTGATCCGGGTCGCGGAGAGCAGCCAGCGGGTCCTGCCGTCCCGCCCTGCCAGCGGGGCGGCATGCAGGTTCACGTCCAGTCGGTCGCCGTCCCGGTCGCGCAGCCCGACCAGGCCGTACCAGCCTCCCTCGACCCGGCAGCGCTCCGCGAGGGCCCACGCCTTCGCGCTGTCCTCGGTCGCCGCCAGCAGGTCCGCGGCGGTGCGGCCGACCACCTCGGCGGCGGAGAAGCCGGTGAGCCGCTCGGCGGCCTGCGTCCAGCCGACCAGGGTTCCCTTCTCGTCGACCACCGCCACGGCAGCGCCCGTCGTCTGCCCGGCTGGCTGCCCCGCTCCCTGCTCCGCTGCCCGAGTGGCGATCGGCATCATCTCGTCACCGGGCACCGCAGCCGTCCCTTCTGCCGGACGCCGGGACGGCCGGGGCCGAGTGGCCCGTGTCGGCGATGCGATCGAGCCAGTCGGCCAGCAGCGCGCCCTCGGACCGTGTCATGGCGATGGTGCCGTTGTCCCGCAGGGCCTCGCGCAGGGCCACGGCGCGGCTCGCGACGTCCTTCGGCGTCCGGGGGCCGCGGTCTCCCAGGCCCGTGATCGTTCCCAGCAGGCATTCACGAGCGACTGTCGGCAGTTCGAGGTCCCGCTGGGGCGGAGGGGTCGAGATGAGGGACAGCACGACTCCGAGGCCGTTGGTGTGCATGAGCTGGGTCGCGCGTTCCACGCTCACGCGGAGCCAGCCGGCGGCCGCCACCCGGGCGAGGTTGCGCCGCAGGATGGCGATGGTCTCCAGGCCCGCCGGGATGTCCCCCCGGTAGCGTCCCTCGCCGTACATCAGCACGTAGAAGCCCGGCCGGGAGAGGCCGAAGTCCACGTGCTGGTCCCAGCAGCGGCGCAGGTCGGCGATGGTGTCGTCGGTCTCCTCCAGAGTCTGCTTCTCGGCGAGGTACTGCTGGAACCCGTAGGCGGCGAGTGCGTCGAGCAGTCCTTCCTTGTCGCCGAACAGGCGGTAGAGCGTCGGTGGCTGCACCCCGGCGGCAGCACTCACCGCCCGCGTCGAGACCGCCGTACGGCCCTCACGGGTCAGCAGGTCCGCCGCGGCGCGGAGAATCCGCTCCCTCGTTCGCACAGCCCGATTCTGCATCCCGCCATATTACTGCCGTTATCAATCTTTATATCCCATTGATACGATTTAATTACGGAGTGTGCTCGCCGAACGGCGGGCGACGAGCCGTGACGGTCCTCCAGACGGCGCGGAAACCCTCGGGAGACCGGCACGCGGTGACTCCGCGTGACCGGCTTCAGAGGGTGTGCCGCCGCAGCACGTCACACCGTCGCGGCAGCTCGCGCCGCGGGGTGTGCGCCCGCGGCGGGAGCGGTCCCGCGACCGCGGTGAGGGCGGCGGCGACCGGCGCCCCGTCCGCGGCTCACCGCGACACGCCGGACAGCCGGGCACGGGCCCTCAGGGGCGGACGGGGTTTCCGCGCCGCCTGTTGGCGCGTCGGCTCCCGGGGATTCACCGGCCAGCCATTCGAACGCCGTTTCGGCGGTTGACGATCCAACCTCCATCACGGGGGTGCTGGTGTCGATGAACACGAACCGAGCCGATGAACCCGGCTTAGCGGAACCCAAGTTGACGGTCCGAAGACCGAAGCGATCCTGGCCGGCGCCGCTGCGCCGGCCGCTGCCGTTCCGGCGGATCGTGACGATCGAGGCGAAGATGGCCTCCAAATCCGAGTTCTTCGAGGATCCCGGGGTCGAACGGCTGCTGCTCCGGCACGGCTTCCGTATGCACATCACCCGCATGGGATCGCGCGGGATCGCCACCCAGAGCTACGCGGGCTACGACGTCGTCTTCCCCTCCGGGCAGCCCGCCGCGGACCTGATCACCCGGGAACGGGCCCAGGCCGGCCACCCGGCCACCGCCTACGGGCCGTTCTCCAGCCCCATCGTGCTCGCCACCTACCGGGAGTACGCCGAGACCCTGGTGTCCGCCGGTGTCGCCGAGCCGCAGCCGGGCGGCCCGGCGGACGAAGGGCCGCTCTACTACCGGCTCGACATGGACCGGTTCGTCGGCCTCGCGCAGGCCGACGGCGGCAGGGGCAAGCGATGGGACGACATCGGGCTGAACCGGCACGGGCTGAGCAACGGGAACAAGGTGCTGGCCCAGACCTCGGACATCTGCGAGTCCAACTCCGCGGGCCTATCTGGGTCTCGTCGCGTTCGTGGAGAAGGGCAACGAGATACCGAAGACCGAGGCGGAGGCCGACGAACTGGCCCGGCGGATCAAACCCGTGCTCATCGCCCAGGGAATGCCGTCGTTCGAGAAGAACCAGACGTACCTCTCACCCGAGGGCAAGAGCATCGCTCCGATCGCCGTCATCTACGAGCACCAGTTCCTGGCGCATCAGATCCAGCACCAGGCCAAGGAGGGCGCCGTGGACGGCGAGCGCGTGCTGCTCTACCCGTCCACACGCTTCATCACCGAGCCCAAGCTCATCGCGCTGAGCGACGACGGGGACCGGCTCGGCAAGCTCGTGTCCGACGATCCGGAACTCCAGAAGCGGGCCATGGAACTGGGCTTCCGGCTGCGCGACACGGACAGCGGGTTCACGAGCGTCCAGTTGACGCAGTTCCTGGAGAGCCGGGACATTCCGGCTCCGGTCACCTCGGACGACGACACCCGAGCCGTGCTGCCGGAACTCGGCCTGCTGGAGCGCATGATCGAGATCGTCGGCGAGTGCGACACCGGCGATCCGGCGGCCGACGGGTCCGGCGAACCCGACGGTTCCGCGCTGACGGCCGAGGGCCCTCCGTGACATGACCGCCGACCGAGGACCTCGTATGAAAAGACGGCCGCGGGCCGGCATCCTCGCCCTGTGCCTGGCCCTGGTCGCCCTGTGGAGCGCGCTCACGGCCTGCTCGGGCGGCAGGCAGCAGACGACCACGCTGAAGGTGCTGGCCAGTCCGGAACTCGCCGACATGCGGCCGATCCTCGGCGAACTCGAACACGACACCGGCGTACGGCTCGACCTCGACTACCGGGCCGCGAACGACGCCGACGAACTGCTCCTCGGCGGACGCCACGGCTACGACCTGGCCTGGCTCTCCTCCGACCGCTATCTGCGGCTGAAGCTCAAGCAGGCGGGCGGGGCCGGCACCGCCGCACCGTTGAGCACGCCCGTCATGAGCTCGCCCGTGGTCGTCGGCCTGACGCCCGACGTCGCCCGGCGGCTGCGGCAGCAGGTGCCGGGCGGCCGGCTGTCCTGGGCGGACATCGCCGACGCCGCCGCCACCGGCAGGGTGCACTTCGGGATGGTCGACCCACGGGACGCGGGCAGCGGGCTCGTCGCTCTCGTCGGGGTGGCCACCGCCGCCGCGGGCACCGGAGGCGCCCTGCGTTCCGAGGACGTCTCCTGCGACCGGCTGGGCGGCTTCCGTTCCGGGCAGACCCTCACCACCGACACCCCACAGGAGCTGATCGACGCCTTCGTGGCGGACGGGCAGCGGACCGACGCGCTGATCACCTACGAGTCCGAACTCCTCGCCCTGAACAGGTCCGGCCGGCTCGACCGGCCCCTTGAGATCGTCTACCCGGCCGACGGCACCGTCCTGTCGGACCATCCGCTCCTCCTGCTGGACGACGGCCGGCGGGCCGCCTACGACCAGGTGGTGGGCTGGCTGACCGGCGAAAGCCACCAGCAGGAGATCATGCGCCGGACGCTCCGGCGTCCGGTCAGTCCCTCGGTACGCCGCGAGGACGAGCTGAGCACCCCGCTGGGCAACGCCCTGTACTTCCCGGACGACCTCGCCGTCATCGAGAAACTCCTCACCGACTACGGCGACCCGGGGCGGCCGGGCGGCGACCAGGTCGTCTTCCTGCTGGACTTCTCCGGTTCGATGCGGGGCGCCCGGGCGGCGTCGCTGCGTGCCGCGTTCGCCGGTCTCAGCGGGGCGGACGCCACGCCGACGGGCAAGTTCGCCCGCTTCCACGAGGGCGAACGCCTGACCGTGGTGCGTTTCGGGGGCGGCGTCCTGGACGAGCGGACGGTCACCGTGCGGGGACCCACGGACCTCCGTGCCCTCGACGCCTTCCTCGCCCGCGACGACTACGCCGAGGCCACCGCCGTGTGGTCCGCGCTCGACCACGGCTACCGAACGGCCGCGGACGCCCTGTTAGCGGGGATCGTGACCGACGGCGCGGCGGCGAGCACGGCCCGACAAGGCGGCCGTTCCCCGGGCGTGCAGCATGGAGAGGCCCGTGAGCGGCCGGCCCCCGGGGCCGGCCCCGGCCTACGCTCCTTCGCCTCCGCTCCCGGCCTGCGGCTCCCCGGCCTCCGCCAGCGGGGCGGAGTAGCGTGGGAACGTATCCGTCCGCGCCGTACGGCCGGGCCCCGGGCCACGGCCCGACGCCGAAGTCGAAGGGATACCCCGCCATGGATGAGGATCGCGCGAACCGAGTGGTGGCGGCGTTGCGGGCGAGGAACGTGATGGCCCATCTCGTGGAGGCGGGTGTCTACGAGTTCGGAATCAGGGTCGTCCTGGACCAGGACATCGAGGCGCTCTGGGACGTGGACGGTGCGTCGGGGCTGGACGCGGAGATCGTCAGCGACGGTGTGCTCATCGGGTTCGTCCCCCATGTGCCCGGTTCGGAGAACTTCACCGAGCAGCAGATCGTGGACAGCATCGCCACCACGCGGTACTCGACGGAAGGGCTGCACCCGCCCCAGGACGGCCCGCCCCCGCCCGCTCCCCCGGGCCCTGCCCCCGCGGATCCCGGATCGGCCGGTCCGTCGGCCGAAGCGCCCGCCCCCGAAGAACCCCTGCCCGTCACCCCACCGCCCGTCGCCCGGTACCAGCGCCGGGCGCACTGGATCCACCGCGGCAGGCGCTGAACCCGGGCCGTGCGCCCTGCGCCGACGGCCTCAGGCGCCGCGGCGGTGTGGGACGGGTATGGGGTGGCGGGCACGGTACCGCCCTCGGCAGCTTCTGCGGATGCGGCGATTCGCGGACCCTGACCACCTGTCGGAGCGCGTCCGCGACGTGCTGGGGACGGAATGCCGCGTGGTCGCGGTGGACCGGTTGCGCGGGGGGACCACGAAGGGTGTGTATCGCGTCCGCCTCGACGGGACCCGCCCACGTGCTGCGAGCGTCTGCACGAACTGGCCGCCCGGGTCGGCCCTCGCACGGAGTACGGGCTGATCCACGGAGAGCTGGGGCCCGGCCACGTCCTGGTCGACGCCGCCGGGCGCCCCGTCCTGATCGACATCGAGGGCCTGATGTACTTCGACATCGAGTGGGAGCACGTCTTCCTTCAGCTGCGGTTCGGTGAACGCTACGGCGCCCTGGCCCGGCCCGGTCTCGACCGGCACCGGCCCGACCTCTACATGCTGGCGATGCGGCTGTCGCTCGTCGCCGGTCCGCTGCGCCTGCTCGACGGCGACTTCCCCGACCGGGCGTTCCTGCGGGGGATCGTCGAGCACAACAGGGACGAGGCCCTGGCGCTCGTGTCGCCGGACCGCTGAGGATCAGGGACGGCGCGCCAGGAAGACGAATTCCTTTCCCGGCCGGTCGGGCGCGTCGCGCACTTCCTCCACCAGGTAGCCGTGTCCGACCAGGTCCCGCTCGATCTCTTCCCGTTCCCGGAAGCGCAGCGTCGACTCCGACGTCAGCACCTCCCCGTCCTCGGCGAAACCGTACGCCGAACGGAAGGTCACCAACGGAGGGCTCACCTCGGTCACCTGGATCCAGCTCTCGACGGTGCCCACGCCCGGGATCCGCGTCACGTGTCGGGTCGTCTCGCGGGTCCACTCCTGCCAGGCGCGCCGGGCCGGATCGCGGGTCTCGAAGACCAGATGCCCGCCGGGCCACAGCGCCTCGTGGGCTCCCCGCAGCGTCTCGTGCCAGGTCCGCGGATCCACGATGGCCTGGGCGACGTTCGCCGTCATCGTCGCGAGATCGACCCGCAGCGGCGGGAGGTCCGTCGCGTCGCCGTGGATCCAGCGCACCCGCTCGCCGCCCGGCTTGGCCCGGGCCACGTCGAGGGAGGCCAGGGCGGGGTCGACGCCGACGACCTCGATGCCGCGAGCGGCCAGGAGAAGGGCGAACACACCTGTTCCGCAGCCGATGTCCAGCACGCTGCGTGCCCGGAACTCCTCCACCAGCCGGACGTACGCCTGAAGATCGCCGCGGTCGGGGTCGAGCGGGTCGTAGAGCGCGGCGAGCCGTGGGTGTCCGAAGCAGTCGTCGACCATGCGCACGACCGTAGAGGGGCAGGGGCAGGGGCGACCACCCGATTTCGCCGATGTTCCGGTGGCTGCCCCGACTCCCTCATTCCCTTCATTTCATTTCGTACTAATTGGCGATATCTTGGTTTTGTAGTGGCCACACCGTTCCCGGCGACGGTCACACGGCGGTGGGGCTCGCCGTACCCGAACCGCGGCACACAGAGCCGCCGACAGTCCCTGCTCGTGAACTGATCCTGGCCCGTCGTCGGCCCGCGCGAGTAGGAGGCCACGGAATGAAAGGTCCACCGTTTTCCCGTCTCGCCTCGGTGGTGCCACAGCTGGTCGGGCGCCGTGGTGAGGTGCGCGATGACCAGGAGGACACCATGATGCCCATGGGACGTGCCCTGCAGTTGACGATCTTCATCGAGGAATGCGACACCTGGCACCACAAGCCGCTGTCCGCCGAGATCGTGGACCGTGCCCATGAGGCGGGGCTGGCCGGCGCGACGGTCCTCCGCGGGATCGAGGGGTTCGGCGCCTCATCGGTGATGCACGGCTTCCGGCTGCTGTCGATCAAGCAGGACGTTCCGCTGGTGATCGTGATCGTCGACGACGAGAAACGTGTGCGCGAGTTCCTGCCGGTCCTGCGCCGGCTGATCGAGGGTGGCCTGGTGATCGTCGAGAACGTGGACGTGCCGCACCGGGCGTCCCGCAATCCGGTTCAGGCGCATGCCTGACGCCGGCTGTGCCATGGCGGCGGCAGACGGTCACCGCCGTGTCGCGGGAGAACGGGCGCGAGATCACGTGGCCGCGGTCTCCCGGCTCTGGTAGTGGACCACCTCGACCTCCTGCACGGTGATCAGACCGCTGATGGGCAGGTCCTCCAGCTCGGCCATGAACGCTCGGACGCGGTCCGCCTCGTCGATGATGACGATGGCCGTGGGCAGGTCGTCGGCCATGGACAGCAGGCGGGTCGTGTGCACGACCGATGTCGCCCCGAAACCCTCGGCGCCGCGGAAGACCGTCGCCCCCGCCATCCCGAACGCGTGGGCACGGTGCACGATCTCCGTGAACAGGGGCTTGTGGTGCCAGGTGTCGGTGTCGTCGACGACGATGGTCAGGCGCAGTGCCTTTCCTCGGAGTGTCATGATCGCGGTCCTCTCGTCACCCGGATGTGGCGCGAACCGCCCGGCCGCTCCGCGACACCCGATGCGACCGGTGTGGCGGCCGCCGCACGGGCGGGGAGGTCGTGCGGCTGCCAAGAACACCGGTCCCGGGGGCCGGGCGACGTTCCGGATCAGGCCGTTTCGGACATATCCCAACCCTAATCCCTGACCCTAATCCCTGACCCGGCCGGTGCCGGCCGGTGCGCGGACGACGGGACAGCGGACGCCGGTCATCCCCGCGGTCGCGGCTCGGCCGGCCCCGCTGCCCTCCTCCCCCGGGCCGGCCCGGCTCATCACTCCGGCGGGTGCCGACCCCCGCGGAGTGGTGGGCCGGGCCGGGAATGCTGTCCTGTCACCCGAACTGCCCTGGCTGGTAGTCGCCCCCGACCTGTCGGGTGATGACATTCAGCCGGTTGAAGGCGTTGATGACGGCGATCTGCGCGACCAGGGCCGCGAGTTGCTCGTCGTCGTAGTGCTCGGCCGCGTTCGACCATGCCTCGTCGGTGACCTCGCCGCCGTCGGCGAGGCGCGTGCCCTGCTCGGTGAGTTCCAGGGCGGCCCGCTCCGCGTCGGTGAAGACCGCCGCCTCCCGCCAGGTCGCGACCAGGTTGAGCCGTACCGCCGTCTCCCCCGCGAGCGCGGCCTCCTTGGTGTGCATGTCGAGGCAGCCCGCGCAGCCGTTGATCTGGCTGGCACGGATCTTCACCAGCTCCCGGGTCGCCGCCGGTACTCCCGACTCGTCCAGGACCCGGTCCGCGGAGACGAGGTGTCTGCCGAGCTTCGGTGCCAGTGCGGTCCCCTGGAGGTCGATCCGAGATTGCATGACACTCTCCTTCGCCGTCGGTGTGCTTCCACCTCCTTGACGAGGGGGCCGTCCGGTACGTAACACCGGGCCCGGCCGGCGACTGTCGCGGAGGGAGTGCCGACGTGCCCGGCCGGTCAGCGGCGCGGGTGGCACGCGGTCCGGTCGGCCTGTGCGGGAAGGCCCATGGCCGCGAGGCGTTTCGGGTCGCTCACGGACAGGATCTCGACGATCCGGCCTTCGGCGACGGTGCACGCCATCACGCCCAGCAGCTTGCCGTTGCGGCCCCACACCACGATGCCGGGCTCGCCGTCGACCAGGACGGAGCGTGCGGTCACCGCGGCGCGCACCCCGCGCTGGGCCCGCTCGGCCACCTCGGCCGCCCCGGTCCTGACGACCGGGCCACGCGCGGTATGGGAACGCCAGGTCACCTCCGGGTCGAGCGCTCGCAGCAGCCCCTCGAAGTCACCGCCCCGGGCGGCGGCGAGAAACGCGTCGACCACGGCGCGCTGCCGCCGCCGTTCGTCGGCCGGGCGCGGCGTGCCCCGCACCTTCCTGCGGGCCCGGCTGGTGAGCATCTTGGCGGCGTCGGTGGACCTGCCGATGATCCGGCCGATCTCGTCGAACGGCACCGCGAACATGTCGTGCAGGACGAACGCCAGCCGCTCGGTGGGGCGGAGGGTGTCGAGCACCACCAGCAGAGCCAGCCCCACCGATTCGGCCAGCAGCGCGTCCTCCACGGGTGCCGCGTCGTCGTCCTCGGTGAGGACGAACTCGGGCAGCCGGTCCTCGTACGACACCTCGGGCCGGGTCTTGCGGGAGCGCAGGGTGTCGATGCAGATCCGGCCGACGACGGTGGTCAGCCAGCCGGTGAGGTTGCCGATCGCGTCCGCGTCCTGGCGGGCCAGCCGCAGCCATGCCTCCTGTACCGCGTCCTCGGCGTCCGCCCGCGATCCGAGCATCCGGTGGGCCACCGCCACCAGGCGCCCGCGCTGCTGCTCGAAGACTTCGGCCAGAACGTCCTGCGGCCCCGCTCCCGACATGTCGTCGCCTTCCTCGAAGGAATTCCGTCATGGGTCACGACGAGCCCGGAGGGACCGAGGTAACCGTCGGACGTACGGCGGTGAGCCGCGTCCGGTGCGGCGGCCATCACCGTGTTACGGATCCACGCATCGGGCACCCATCCGTGTTACAACCGGGTGACCTGCGTAAATGCTGTGTTCCCAAACCCCGTGAGGGCTTGTTGGCCGGTTCTGGTCCATGCCTAAGCTCCCCTCCATCTTCAGATGGTCGGACCAACCGGCCGACGGCAGGGGGTGTCCAGTGGACGCGTTCGATGCGTTCGTACGCCGGTCGATGAGCGTGAGCACGGAGATCGTGGCGCACATCGAGATGCTGATCAGCAGGGGGTCCCTGGCTCCGGGGACGAAGCTTCCGCCGGAGCGCGAGCTGGCCCAGGCGCTCAAGGTGTCCAGGGGCTCGCTCCGTGAGGCGATGCACGAGCTGGAGGCCAAGCGGGTCGTCGAGCGCAAGCCGGGCCGGGGCACCGTGGTGCTGGAGGCGCCGTCGCACGTCCAGTCGCTGTACGAGGAGATGTCGGAGTCCGACCGCACCCTGCGCGACGTGGCGGAGCTGCGCGAGACGATCGAGCCGAAGTTCGCCCAACTGGCCGCCGAACGCGCGACCAGGGCCACGCTGTACGCCCTTGAGCAGGTGCTGGAGCAGACCGGCCGGGACGTTCCGCCGGACGAGTCGCTCAGGGCCGACATCAGCTTCCACATGCTGCTCGCGCAAGCCTCGCAGAACCCGCTGATGGTGGCGCTGAACTCGTTGGCCAACACCTGGACCTCGTCGGTCCGCGCCTTCTCCCACACGACGGCCGAGGCCCGCAGGTCCTCGCACAACGGCCACGTGCTCATCTTCACCGCGGTCCGGGACGGCGACGGCGCCGCGGCCCGGGACGCGATGCTCGCCCATCTCGCCGACGTCGCGAACCTGACGAGGGACGAATACCCCTCGTTCTGAACACCTCGCGTCCTGACCGGCTCCCCGCACGCAGGCCGGCTCCCTGCCTGATCGACACGCTTGAAAGGTAGGACTCCATGCGTCCTCAGTTCACCCTCCGCCGCCCGCCCCGGGCGGCCACGGTCGGCGCCGCCGTCGCGCTCATCGTCCTCACCGCGTCTGCCTGCGGCAGCGGCGGCTCCGGCTCCGCCACCGGCCAGGGGACCGGCTTCAAGGTCGTCCTGCCCTGGTACGCCGACCCCGAGGGCGGCGGGTTCTTCGCGGCGCGGTCGGAAGGGCTCTACACGAACCGCGGCCTCGACGTCACCCTGCAGTCCGGCGGCCCCCAGGTGTCGGCCACCCAGTTGGTCGCGGCCGGCCGGGCCCAGGTCGGCTTCACCGATGCCGCCGGCCTCGTCCAGGCCCGCGAGCAGGGCATTCCGGTCGTGGCGATCGGGGCGCTGTACCAGGACAACCCGGTGGGCGTGATGGTGCACGCCGACACCGGCATCACCTCGTTCGCCGGAATGCGCGACAGGACCTGGGTGGTGCAGACGGGGCAGCTCGGCCCGGAGTGGGTGCGGAAGACGACCGGTATCGGCTTCAGGACACAGACGTACCAGGGTTCCATCGCCACCTTCCTCAAGGACGACGGCCTGGTGCAGCAGGGATGGCCCACCAACGAGGCGTACCAGGCCCAGCGAGCCGGTGTGAAGGTGAACTTCGTGCCGTTCTCGGCCTCCGGGTTCAACCCGTACAACGACGTCTTCTTCACCTCCGAGTCCTATCTGAAGAGTCACCGCAAGGAGCTGACCGACTTCCTGGCCGCGAGTATGCGGGGCTGGAAGGACTACATGGGCGACGTGGCGGTGGCCAGGAAGGCCAACACCGCGATCCTGAAGGCGAACGGCCAGCAGACCTCGCAGAGCGTCTGGTACGCCTGGGACAAGCAGCGCGCGTACGTGGTCGCCGACGAGGGCAAGCAGCAGCTCGGCGCCATGACCGAACAGCGCTGGGCCACCTTCGTCGACCAGATGCGCCGGCTCGGCCGGCTCAAGAGCACCCCGGACACCAAGGCCCTGTACGACGCCTCACTGCTGCCCGAGGTGTCCGCGCCCGCCTCCCTGCCGGCCGCCCCGTCCGGCTCGTACTGACCTGCCGGGCCGACCCGATGGCACCTCGGAAGGAGTGACGCCATGAGCACGATCCCAGTCGACCGTCCGGTGGTCGACGTCGATCCGCTGGTCTCGTTCGACGGCGCGGACAAGGTGTACAGCAGCGGATTCCGGGCCCTCGCGCCGATCGAACTCCGGCTGCCGCGGGCAGAGATCACGGTCCTGGTCGGACCGTCCGGGTGCGGCAAGACCACCCTGCTGCGGATGGCCGCCGGCCTGACGACTCCGACCCACGGCACGGTGATCCGCCGCACCGAGCGGATGTCGTACGTGTTCCAGGACCCGACGCTGCTGGCCTGGCGGTCGATCAGGGCCAATGTCGAACTGGTCGCGAAGTTGCAGGGGGTTGCCCGGCAGGAGCGGCGGGAGCGGGCGCGGAAAGCCATCGAGCTGGTGGGCCTGGAGGGCTTCGAGAAGTCGTATCCGCGGGAGCTGTCCGGCGGGATGCGGATGCGGACCTCGCTCGCCCGGTCGCTGACGAGCGAACCCGAACTGCTGCTGATGGACGAGCCGTTCGCCGCCCTGGACGAGTTCAACCGGGAGAAGATGGGCACCGAGCTGATCAACCTCTGGCGCAACCGCCGAGTGACGGTCATGTTCGTCACCCACTCGATCGCCGAGGCGGTCAGGCTCGGACATCAGATCGCCGTCCTGGGGACCGGCCCGGGACATCTGGTACGGCTGCTGCGCTCGCCGAGCCCGCCCGCACCGGAGCCGTCCGGAGAACGTGACGACGCGGCGCTGGCACAGTTGCGCGCCGACATCTCGACGATGCTGGGAGGTGGCGGGATTTGACCACGACACAGGTGACCGAGAGTCCTGAGGTGTCGACCCGGGCGCCGGGCGGGACCGTCCGCCGACGCCGCACGCTGCGTCGGAGCGTCGTGCTGCCACCGCTCGGGGCCTTCGTGGCCGGCGTGGCCGGGTGGCAGCTGGTCATCACCCTCTTCGGCATACCCGGCTACATGGTTCCGTCGCCGGCGACCATGGTGCGCACCCTCGCCGACGAGTCCGGCACGCTCGGACAGCCCACCTGGGTGACCCTGCGCGAATCCCTGGCCGGCTTCGCCATCGCCGCCGGAGCGGGTGTGCTGTTCGCCCTGCTGATGGCCCGCTGGCAGCTCATGGAGCGCAGCCTGTATCCGTATCTGATCCTGTTGCAGACCATCCCGATCGTGGCCGTCGCGCCCTTGTTCGTGGTCTGGCTCGGCCCCGGCATGGCGACGAACACACTCGTGGCCGCCATGATCGCGCTGTTTCCTGTGGCCGCCAACACGCTCCAGGGCCTGAAGTCCACCGACCGCAACCTGGTGCAGCTCTACACCATGGCCGGTGCGTCGCCCCGCGTGCGGCTGCTGTGCCTGCGGCTGCCCGGAGCGCTGCCGTCCGTCCTGACCGGTCTGCGGGTGGCGGCCGGCGCCTCGGTGATCGGGGCGATCGTCGGCGAGTTCGTCGCCGGAGTGGGCGGCGGGGCCGGCGGACTGGGCTACGTGATCACGGAGAGCGCCGTGCAGCTGCGCACACCCGAGCTGTTCCTCGCGGTGATCGCCGCCAGCATCGTGTCCCTGCTGCTGTTCGCCGTGGTGGTGCTGGTCGAGCGGCGACTGCTCGGCCAGTGGCACGAGTCGGCGCTGCCGACCGAGGAATGACCGCCGTCGGCGTTCTTGACCTGGAGAGAAGATGACCACCGCACAACAAGGCTTCCTGTGGGCCGAGCAGACCACCGAGGACATCGCGGACCTCGCCGGGGACGGCGCGGTCGCCGTCCAGCCGATCGGCGCCGTGGAGCAGCACGGACCGCATCTGCCGCTGGTGACGGACGCGCTGATCGCCGAGTGCTTCGCCCACGGGGCCGTGCGCGGCCTCGGTGCCGGGGCCGGCGTGTGGGTGCTGCCGACCCTGTCCTACGGCAAGTCCACCGAGCACCTGGGCCGCGCCGGCACGATCGCCCTGTCGACCGCGACCCTTCAGGCGGTGTGCATGGACCTCGGGGCGTCGCTCGCCGCGAGCGGGGTGCACAAGCTGGTGTTCGTCAACGGGCACGGCGGTCAGCCCAGCCTCCTGGACGTGGTCGCCCGCGACATCCGCCACGCGTACGGCCTTCAGGTGTTCTCCGTCATGCCCGCCAGGTTCCCGCTGCCGGACGGGGTCACCGATCCGGACCCGTTCGGGATCCACGGCGGATTCGTCGAGACGTCGCTGATGCTGGCCCTCGCGCCGCATCTGGTGCACCTGGACGAAGCCGTGGCGGACGGGCTGGAACTGGGCGAGCTGTACCGCGCGCGGCGGCATCTGACGTTGGAGGGTGTGGTGCCCACCGCCTGGCTGATCGACGACGTCTCGGCGTCCGGGGTGGTCGGCGACCCGGCCGGCGCCTCGGCCGGGACCGGCGAGCGGCTGGTGGCGGACTGGACCGCCCGGCTCGCCGAGGCGCTCACCGAGGTGCGGGCGTTCTCCTTTCCCCCGGTCCGCCGCCGGGAAGGCGCGGCACGGTGACAGCAGTGGAACCACGCGGCCCGGCAGCGCCACGCGGCACGGCGTCGACGGCACGGCCCCACGGCACGGTGCCGGCCGCGCGCTCCTCCGGCTCGGCGACGGCCGCGGACCCCGACGCCGCCCTGACCGTGCGGAACGCGCTGTTCCTCACCCTGGCCGACGGGCAGGAGCCGTTCGACGGATGGATGAACGTCGGTGCCGACGGCCGGATCACCGGCATCGGCCCCGGAGAACCCCCGGTACGCGGCGCCCGGGTGCTCGATGCCCAGGGACGGATCGTCGCTCCCGGCTTCGTCTCCGCGCACAGTCACCTCCACACCACCGGCCTGCGCGGCCTGGCCGCGGGCGAGACGCTGTATCCGTGGGTGCGCGCCAACAACCAGGTACTGCTCGGGGCCGGCGCCGAGGACCTGTACTGGTTCACCCTGCACGGCTGCCTGGACTTCCTCGGCAACGGGATCACCTCGGCCTTCAACTTCACCCAGAACCGCGTGCTGTGGCTCTACGACGAGCGGACCGGCCGCGACGAGGCGGCCGAGGTGCGCTCCGAGGAGTTCCTGACCCGGCAGTTCGACGCGGCGGCCGACTCGGGCCTGCGGGTGCTGACCGCCGTCCGCCTGGACGACGAGGCGTTCGGCCGGACCGAGGCCGTGGACACCTTCGACCGGATGGCCGCGGCCGTACGGGAGCGGACACCGGCCGACGCGCACCTGGGTGTCTCGGTGTACGGGTCGGTGCAGTGGGCCGGCGCCCCCGGCACGGCGGAGCTGGAGGCCGAGGTGATGGACCGGCACGGGATCATCAACCAGGCGCACTTCGTGGAGAGCGCCGAGAACCTCGCCGCGCAGCAGAGGAAGTACGACTGGTACCGCCGGGCCGGTGTCCTGGGGCCCCGGATGCTCTTCGGGCACTTCGTGCACCCCACCGACGAGATGGTCGACAGTGTGGCGGAGACCGGCTGCGCGGTGGTCTGGCAGCCCACGTCCAACGGGCGCCTCGGGTCGGGCGTGGCCGATGTCGCCCGCTACCGCGCGCGGGGCATCCGGGTCGGCATGGGCCTGGACGACCAGTCCTGCACGGATGTGTCGGACCCGTTCCAGAACATGCGGATCGGCATGTACGCGCTGCGGGCGCGGTACGCGCGGGCGTCCGTGCTGATGCCGCGGGAGGTGCTGCGCATGCACACCCTCGGCTCGGCCGAGGTGCTGGGCGTCGCCGACCGGGTCGGCAGTCTGGAGGCCGGCAAGTTCGCCGACTTCCTCGTCGTCGACCCGGCGCGGCCGGACACCGGTCCGGTGTGGGACGCCCACGCCACTTACGTCCTCGCCTGCGGGCTGCGCAACCTCAAGGAGGTCTACGTCGGCGGCCGGCGCGTCAGTGCCGAGGGGCGTTCCTCGCACCCCCACGCGCAGGCGGTCACCCCGCAGTTGCACGCCCGGATCGCGGCCGCGGCGCACAGCCGCGGCCTGCCGGTCCCGCGCACCGTCCCCGCCGTGGCGGACGGGCACACCCCCCTGAACCTGGAGAGCCGATGACCACCCGCACCCGCCGGCACCTGCCCGCCACCGTGGCGACGACCCTGTGGGGCCGGCTGCCCTGCGCCGAGGACGCACCGGTTCTCTCGGTGGAACCGGGCGAGCAGTTCAGCGTCGACACGGTCAGCCACGAGGGCGTCCTGGAGGACCAGGGCCGCGACCCGGTGGCGTTCTTCGGCGGGTACGGAGTCGCGCCCGGGGACGTCCTGCCGGACGCCGTCGCCATCGCGAAGGACGGGCTGCACACCCCGGCCGACGGGCCGCACATCGTCACCGGCCCCGTGGAGGTGCGGGGCGCGGCCGTCGGCGACTACCTCGCGGTGCGTGTGGACGAGTTGGTGCCGCGCACCAGCTACGGAGTGATCTCCAGCCGGCACGGCAGGGGGCTGCTCCCCGGCCGCTTTCCGGCCGGTGCCGCTCCGGCCAGCGTCTTCTGCGAAGTGCTCGGCACGGGCCCGGACCGCTCCGTCGCCCGCGCCACGCTGCCGCTCACGGCCACCGCCACGGAGCGGGTGGTGGGCTTCCCCCTCGCGCCGTTCCTCGGGGTGATGGGGGTGGCGACGCCCGGCTCCGTCCGGCTGCACTCCACCCCTCCCGGCGAGCACGGCGGCAACCTCGACATCTCCCTCCTGCGCGAGGGCAGCACCCTCTATCTGCCGGTCCAGACACCGGGTGCGGGCTTCTACGTGGGCGATCCGCACTTCGCGCAGGGCAACGGGGAGATCGCGCTGACGGCCCTGGAGGCGCCGCTGCGCGCCTCGTTGACCGTCGATCTGGTGCCCCGCGCGCGGGCCGCGGAGCTGTTCGGCGACGCCCGCGGCCCGGTGGTACGGACCGCGGAGCACCTGGTGCCGACCGGCCTGGACGTCGATCTCGACCAGGCCGTCGCCAAGTGCGCCGACAACGCCCTGGCCCTGCTCAAGGCGTCCTTCGGGATGGACCCCGAGCTGGCCTACGCCTATCTCAGCGCCGCGACCGACTTCGACATCTCCCAGGTCGTCGACGAGGTCAAGGGCGTTCACGCTCGGATCAGACTCTCCGATTTCGGCCTCGTGGAAGGAGCGGCATGGTGACCTCGGACCACCAGGACTGCACGGTGATCGCCCCGGAGGGCACGCCGGCCGGTCTGCTGGACGCGTTCTGGCGCTACGACCGGGCGCTGCTGGCCGACGACCGGCCCACGCTCGACGCGTTGTTCATGCCCGGCCCGCACACGCTGCGCGGGGACGGCCGGGGGCTGCTCGTCGGGCACGAGGCCATCTCCGGGTTCCGGGCCGCCCGGGCCCGTGTGCCCACCCGCCGGGTCGTCGAACTGCACGTACGGCCGCTGGGCGGCGACGCGGCCCTGCTGGTGGCACGCACCCGGGACGGGCAGGCGTACGGGTTGCAGACGCAGGTGTGGCAGCGCACCGTACCGGGCGGCTGGCGGGTGTCGGCCGCACACGTCACCCTGCCCGTGCCGCCCTCCGGCGCCGGGGCACCACCTCCCGCCGCCGAGGCGTCGCCCTCCCCCGCCGGGACGCCGGCCGCCTCCGTCCCCTTCGACCGGTCGATCTGGCGGGCCGTGGGCGATCCGCTGGTCGCCGCGACGTCCCCGGGCCCGCTGGACGGCCTCGGCATCGCGGTCAAGGACCTGTTCGCGGTGGCCGGGCAGCCCATCGGGGCCGGGGTCGCGGCCTGGCTGGCCGAGCAGCGACCGCAGACCGGCACGGCGCCGGCGCCGGCGGCGCTGCTCGACGCGGGCGCGCACATCGTCGGCATCGCCCGCACGGACGAGTTCGCCTACAGCCTGGCGGGGGCCAACGCCCACTACGGGACGCCACCGAACCCGGCCGCGCCCGACCGCGTCAGCGGCGGCTCGACCAGCGGGGCCGCCAGCGCGGTGGCACTGGGACAGGCCGCCGTGGGACTCGGCACCGACACCGCGGGGTCGATCCGCGTGCCCGCCTCCTACCAGGGCCTGGTGGGGCTGCGCAGCACGCACGGCGCGATCGGCACGGACGGCCTGCTGCCGCTCGCCCGGTCCTTCGACGCCGTCGGCTGGCTCACCCGGGACGTGCCCACCTCGATGGCGGTGGCGCGGGTGCTGCTCGGCGGTTCCGGCGGCGGGGCGCCCGCCGAACGCACCGTCCGGCTGCCGACCGTGGAGGCCCTGGCCGCGCCCCAGGTGGCAGAGGCGTTCTCCGCGGCCGTCGAGCGGGCCGCCGCCGCGGGCCTGCTCCCGCCGGTGCAGGACGTCGGCCTGCCGCGTGAACTGCTGGAAGACTGGTTCAAGGCGTTCCGTACGGTGCAGGCCCGGGAGGCGTGGCAGGCCCACGGCGACTGGCTGACCGCCCACCCCGGCGCGTTGGGGCCCGACGTGGCCGGCCGGTTCGCCCAGGCGTCCCAGGTGGGCGAGGACGAGGCGGCATGGGCCCGGGCGGTGGCGGCCGGGGCCGCCGCACGGCTCGCCGAGTGGCTGTCCGGCGCCGTCCTGGCCCTTCCGACCGCGCCCGGCCCCGCGCCGTCGCGGACCGAGGACCCGCGGCGGATCGAGGCCGAACGGGCGGCGATCCTGCGGATGACGTGCCTCGCCGGGCTGGCCGGGGCGCCGGCGGTGTCCCTGCCCCTGCTGCGCTCCGCCGAGGGGCTGCCGGTCGGGCTGTGCCTGCTCGGCGCGCCCGGCACCGACCTCGATCTGCTCGCCCTCGCCGCCGGCCTGGAGACGTCCGGATGAGCACCCACGCCACTCCCGGCGGCACCGGCCCGGCGGCCGTGCCGGGCGGATCCGGTGCGAGCGCCGCGCCGGACGCACCCGAAGCGGCCGGCCGGTACGCGCCGCTGCGGCACCGCAACCGCTGGCAGTTCACCGGCACGCTGGTTGATCTGCACCGGCCGGCGCAGCCGGTCCGGACGGCGACACTGCGGGCCGAACCCTCACCGGTCGTCTTCGATCCGTCGCGCACGGCGCTGATCGCGGTGGATCTGCAGAACGACTTCTGTTCGCCCGGCGGCTGGCTGGCCGGTGTCGGTGTGGACGTGTCGGTCCTTCGGCCCGCGGTCGAACTCAGTGCGCGGGCCGTGGCCGCGGCCCGCGCCGCCGCCGTACCGGTGGTATGGCTGAACTGGGGCAACCGCCGGGACCAGGCGAACATCCCGCCCGGCGTGGCGCACGTCTACGACCCGACGGGCATCGGCGCCGGTATCGGCTCCCGGCGATCCGCAACCGGCTCCCGGGTGCTGACCGAGGACAGTTGGGGCGCCGGCCTGGTGGACGGGCTGGTGGCGGAGCCCGGCGACATCCGTGTGGACAAGTACCGGATGAGCGGCTTCTGGGACACCCCGCTGGACAGCATCCTGCGCAATCTGCGCGTCGACACGCTGGTGTTCGCGGGAGTCAACTCCGACCAGTGCGTCTACGCCACCCTCGTCGACGCCGCCTGCCTCGGCTACGACGTCGTCCTGCTGACCGACGCGTCCGCCACCACCTCGCCCGCGTACTGCCACGACGCCACCGTCTACAACACCCGTCAGTGTTTCGGCTTCACCACGTCGACCCCCGACCTGGTCGAGGCCCTTTCCGTTCCCCAGGAGGACACCCCGTGAGCACCCCGCCCGTCCTGCGCCGTCTCGACGACGTCGTCCCGCGCCTGATCTCCCCCGAGGACACCGTCCGGCTCGCCTGTCTGGCCGGCCCGGCGGACGGCTCGCCGACGAGCGTGTTCTACGAGGTGTGGGAGCCCGGCGGCGCCCAGCCGGACAACTCCCACCCCGGTTCGACGGAGATCTTCGTGGTCCTCGGCGGTCACGGCCTCGCGCACAGCGACGAGCACTCCGTACCGATCGGTCCCGGAGACGTCCTCGTCCTGCCTCCGGGCTCGGTGCACCGCATCGAGAACACCTCGGCCACCGAGCGCCTGTACACCGTCACGGTCATGGCGGAGGACGGCGGCGCGCTGCCGGGCGGCTTCGCCGCTCTGGTGGCGGCGGGGACGCCGGCCGGCTGGGACGGCACGGACCGGTCCGTGCTGCGCCGCGGCTGAGCACCCTGCGCCGCCGGACTCCCGTCGTGCCCGGTCCGCCCGGCACCGGGCTCAGACGCCGAGAACGCCGAGGACGCGGTTGCTGAAACCCGCCAGTTGGGCCCGCAGTCTGTCGCGCGGCACCCCTTCCTTCCCGGCCAGGTGCTCGACGAGGTCGGCGCGGGTGGCGGCGAGCAGCGCGTGGGCGGTGAAGTCGCCGTGGGCGAGGCCGGGGATCTGTTCCAGCACGGATCGCAGGATGCCGTGCCACCACTCGTAGTGTTCCGCCTGGTACGGGCTGCCGGTCCCGCTCTCCTCCAGGGCGAGTGCGAGCGGGCGGTTGTCGAGTTTGAAGCACAGGATCGCGTCGAGCAGGGCGGGTACGCGCTCGGCCGGCGGGGTCGCGGGCCCCAGCGGGGGCGGCCCCGACTCCACCGCCTCCCGCACCGGCGTGAGCCGCGCCTCGTACAGCGCGCGGAGCAGCCCGGTGCGGTCGCCGAACGCACGGAAGAGAGTCCCCTTGCCGACGCCGGCCGACGCCGCGACGTCGGCCATCGTGACGTCTTCGGGACTCCCGGAGCGGGCGAAGAGGGCATCGGCTGCCGCGAGGACGGCCTCACGGTTGCGGGCGGCGTCCTTGCGGGGCTTGCGTTCAGGCACCCGGTTCCTCCATTTGCAAAACGGACCCGTGGTCCGTATCGTCGAATCGGACCCAGGGTCCGGATTCTACGAGAGGACGCACACCCATGTCCGCATCAACCTCCCCGGCGGATCTGTACCGCCACAGCCTTCGGCTGCTGCTGGACAAGGACGTTCCCGCGTGGGTCGGCCTGTGGGCCGACGACGGCGTGATGGAGTTCCCCTTCGCCCCCGCGGGCTGGCCGGCCCGGCTGGAGGGCAAGGAGGCCGTCGCCGCGTACATGCGCCACTACCCCGACCACATCGATCTGCACGACTTCCCCGAGCTGCGGATCCACCGGACCACCGAGCCGGACACCATCGTGGCCGAGATGCGCGGCACCGGCCTCCTGGTGGAGTCCGGCCGCCCGTACGACATGACCTACATCGCGGTCGTCACCGTCCGGGACGGACGCTTCACGTCGTACCGCGACTACTGGAACCCCCTCACCGTCCTCGAACCGGGAGTCGACTTCACCGGGAGCAGCCGATGACGGCCACCGGCACCACCTTGGTCATCGGCGCCACCGGCACCACCGGAGGCCGCACCGCCGCGCGGCTGACGGCGGCCGGTCACCGGGTCAGGGCCGCGAGCCGGCGCGCGAGCCCGGTCCCCGGCGCGGAGCCGGTCCGCTTCGACTGGTACGAGCCCGCCACCCACGCCGCCGCCCTGGACGGAACCGACCGCGTCTACCTCGTACCTCCCCTCGGGGACACCGACCCGGCGGCCGTGATGCTGCCGTTCCTCCGGCGGGCGCGGGCCGCCGGGGTGCGCCGTGCGGTGCTCCTCAGCAGCTCGGCCGTCCCCGCGGGCGGCCCGGCGGCGGGCCTGGTCCACCAGGCCCTGCCGGGACTCTTCGACGAGTGGGCGGTGCTGCGGCCCTCCTGGTTCATGCAGAACTTCACCGGCAGCCACGCCCATGCGCTGAGCATCCGGGCGGACGGCACCATCTGGACCGCCACCGGGGACGGTCGTGTCGGCTTCGTCGACGCCGAGGACATCGCGGCGGTCGCCGCCCATGCCCTGACCGACGAGCGCGTCCCCGGCACCGACCTCGTCCTCACCGGTCCGCAGTCCCTCAGCCACGACGACGTCGCCGCGACCCTCACCGAGGTCACCGGGCGGCCGGTGGTCCACCGCCGGCTGTCCCACGACCAGCTGCGCGACCGTCTGGCAGGGCACGTGCCGACGGACTTCGCCGTCCTGCTGGCGGGTATGGACCTGGCCATCGCCGAAGGTTCCGAGGACCGCGTCACCGACACCGTGCGGCGCGTCACCGGACGTCCCGCACGCACCTTCCGCGCACACCTCGAACAGGAACAGCGCCTGCGGACCGGTTCCGGACCGTCCGGTGGAGCGCCGACCGCCTGAGCGCGCGCCGGCGTCCCCCGTTCCTGACGGCCTGGGTGGAAATCCGTTTCCGGCGGTGCCCGGACGCCTCTACGGTGGCGCGGTGACGACTCAGGTGATCATTCTCAACGGTGGTTCCAGCTCGGGGAAATCCGGAATCGTCCGGTGTCTGCAGGCGGTCCTGACGGGCCCATGGCTGGCCCTCGGGACGGACACCCTGGTCGACGCGATGCCGGCGGCCATGCAGGCGTCCGACAGCGGAATCGGGTTCGCCCCGGACGGAGAGGTGAGCGTCGGGCCGGAGTTCCGCGCCCTGGAAGCGGCGTGGATCGAGGGGGTCGCCGCGATGGCCCGTGCGGGCGCGCGGGTCGTCGTCGACGAGGTCTTCCTCGGCGGCGCCGACTCCCAGCGGCGCTGGCAGCAGGCCCTGGGAGAGCTGCGGGTGCTGTGGGTCGGCGTCCGGTGCGACGGCGGGGTCGCCGCGGGGCGCGAGGTCGCACGCGGCGACCGGATCATCGGGATGGCCCTGTCCCAGGCGGAACCGGTCCACCAGGGCGTGGTCTACGACCTTGAGGTGGACACCACGCACACCGAGTCGATGGAGTGCGCACGGACCATCGCCGCGCACGTGGGGTGACCGGCGGACGAGGCTGCGGTGTTCAGACCTGGGCGAGGCCGCCGTCGACGAAGAGTTCGGCCCCTGTCGTGAACGAGCTTTCGTCGGAGGCGAGGAACACGGCTGCCGCCGCGACCTCTTCGGCGCGTCCGATCCGGCCGAGGGGGATCCTCGGCAGGAAGGCGTCAGCGATGTCCGGTTCGCCCTCCACCGGGGACCCTGCCTCGCGGAGACCGGGGGTCTCGATCGGGCCGGGGCTGATGGCATTGACCCGGATGCCGCGGCCCGCCAGCTCGGCGGCCCAGGTGCGGGCGAGATTGCGGTCGGCGGCCTTGGTGGCGCTGTAGACGCCCATGCCCTCAAGCCCCATCGAGGCGTTGGTGGAGGCCAGGACGATCACCGACGCGCCGTCGGCCAGCAGGGGCAGTGCCTTCTGGACGGTGAAGAGCGCCCCCTTCACATTCACTCCGAAGGTCCTGTCGTACTGCTCCTCGGTGATCTCGCCCAGCCGGGCGGTTTCGGCGGAGCCGGCATTGGCCACGACGACGTCCAGCCGCCCGCTGTGTTCCCTGATCATCCCGAAGAGGTGATCCAGATCGTCGAGATGCGACACATCGCTCTGGACTCCGACGGCCCGTTCACCGACGGCCTCGACGGCCGCGTCCAGTTCGATCTTGCGCCGACCGGTCAGATAGACGGTGGCTCCCTCGGCGGCGAACCGACGGGCGATGGCCAGCCCGATACCGGTCGACCCGCCGGTCACCAGGGTCACTTTCTCATCGAGTTGTCCCATGATGCCCACTTCCTTGCGGTAATCAAGTTCATTACATCTGGGATCTCCTGTTTACTGTGCAGCACCAGCACCCAAAGCGGTATTCCGGGTCGATATCCCCCTTCGGCTCGACGGCCTCGCCACCCGCCGACCAGGGCGGCAGGAAATCCCGGAAACCGATCGGACACCCCCGCGGTCGGGCGATGATCACACCATGACCGAGATCATTCTGATGTCCGACCCGAAGGTCGCGGCCATGCCCGTCCAGGAGTGCGGTGAGCGACTCGTGGACGTACGCCGCCACGGCGCGCTGCTGGTCGACGAACGGACATGGCACGACGCCGCCGGCGCGTTCGCCCAACTACGCCAAGGAGTACTGGACCGACTCGCAAAAGCCGAGGCGGCCCTGCCCGAAGGAACACGGCTGCTGTTCGTGGAGGGGTATCGTCCCCCGTTCCTTCAGCGCCGCTACTTCGACGAATACGCGGCCCGGTTGCGGGCCGATCATCCCGAATGGGCCGACGACCGGATTCGTACAGCGGCGAGCCGCTACGTCTCACCGCCCGAGATCGCGCCGCACAGCGCGGGCGCGGCCGTCGATGTGACGCTCGCCGATGACGACGGCCGGGAACTCGACCTGGGCACCCGCCTGAACGCCACTCCTGAGGAAAGTGCCGGCGCCTGCTACACACAGGCCGGCAACATCAGCCGAGAGGCGCGGATCCACCGGGAGATCCTGGGCACCGCGCTGTCCGCCGCCGGTCTCGTCAACTACCCCACCGAGTGGTGGCATTGGTCCTACGGCGACCGCTACTGGGCCCTGAAGACGGGTTCTCCGGCCGCTCATTACGGGCCGCGGGAACTGGGCTGACCTCGGACCGCCAGGGACCAGCACCCCGGTTTCGCCGCTCAGCCGCTGCCGAACCGTCCAGGCCGCCACCCTCGCAGCCCCGCGCGTCAACCCGTGTGCCGGGGGCGTGGGATCAGGCGGGTTCTGCCGTCTGTCCCGGCGTACTGCGTGGTCGCCCCCGCGCCGAGTCGAGGTTCGTGCGTGATCTGGCCGTGTCGGGGTGGTCGGTGCCCAGGATCCGGGTGCGGTCCGCCAGCACACCGGCGAAGAGTTCCACCGCGCGGTCCGTCTCGCCGGACGATTCGTAGGCCGCGGCCAGATTGCTGCGGGAGACGAGGGTGTCCGGATGGTCCGGTCCGAGGATGCGTTCCCGGGCGCCGAGCGTACGCAGACAGAGCGCGACCGCGCGTTCCGCGTCGCCGGCGGCACGGTAGGCGCCGGCCAGGACGTTCTGTGCCCACAGGGTGCTGGGGTGGTCGTCGCCCAGGGACGCACGACACTGGTCCAGGGTCCGTTCGCACAGCTCCACCGCCCGCCTGAACTGCTGGTCCGCGCGGCAGGCGGAGGCGAGGTTGTGCCAGGCTCGGAGGGTTTCGGGATGGTCCTCGCCCAGCGAGCGGCGGCAGCGTTCCAGCGTGCGCTCGCACAGCGGGAACGCGTGGTCCAGGTCGCCCAGCACCCGGTAGGCGTCCGCGAGGTCGTTGCGCGCGCTCAGCGTCACCTGGTGGTCCTCGCCCAGTACGCGCTCGCGCGCGTCGAGTGCCGCCTGGTACGCCAGGATCGCCTGGCGCGCGTTGCCTGCCACCCGGTAGGCGTGTGCGAGCACGCTCCAGGCGCTGTACGTCTCGATGTGCTCGTCGCCGAGCGCCCGCAGGCAGCGGTCGAGCGTCTCCAGGGCCTGCGCCACGGCCTGCTCCGTGTCGCCCGTCTCCTGGTGCGCGCCGGCCAGTTCGTACCGGGTCCGCAGGGTCTCCGGATGGTCCTCGCCCAGCAGTCGGCGTTTCGCCGCGAGCACGCGGGCGAGCCGTTCGACGGCGCGCCCCGCGGCTCCCTGGCCGAGCAGGAACCGCCCGGCCATGCCGAACAGCCACGCCGACCACACCGTGTCCGTCTCCGGCGGGGCGTGCTCGGCCAACGCGTCGATGTGCGGGAGCAACTCCCGCCAGGCCGGCCAGCAGGCCGGGTCGGCCCACGCCTGCGGCACGGCCCGCACCAGATGTCCCACGGCGATCTGCCTGGCTTCCTCGATCGCCGCGGCGTCGCGATGCGGATCCCGGGGGTCGGCGGTCCGGGCGACGGCCTGCACCAGGCGGTGCACGGACACCGTCCGGGCCGCCGCGTCGAGGCCGACCATGCTGTGCGCGGCGAGCCGGCCGCGGGCGCGCCGCACGGCGGGCGGCGGGCCGAGAGCGTCCAGCAGGGAGAACGGCACGCCGTCGGGGGCGTACCAGGCGAGCACGCGCAGCATCGTGCCGGCGTGCGCGTCGTCGGCGATCCGGTCCAGCGTCACGCGCCAGATGCGGGCCACGGTCCTGCTGCTGTCACCGCCCTCGCCCGAGTCGTCGTACATCTCGGCGGGGTACCCGGCCAGCAGGTCGAGGTACTCGGCCGGGGTCGTGCCGGTCTCCACGCAGTAGGCGGCGGCCTGTTCGACGGCGAGCGGCAGGTGTCCGAGTTCCTCGCAGAGGGCGGCGGCGCCGTCGGGAGTCCCGCCGGAGTCGCCCCGCCGGGTGGCGATACGGGTGAACAGGGCGACGGCGTCGGCGGGTTCGAGGACGTCGAGGGCCAGGGGCTCGGCGACGCCGTGCCATCCGGTGGCGCGGCGGCTGGTGATGACGAAACGCCCTGAGGAGGTGCGGTCCAGCAGCCAGATGACGTCCGCTGGGTCGGACACGCTGTCGAGCACCACCAGCCAGCCGTCGTGCGAGGCCAGCCACTGCACCGCGCGCTCGCACAGGGCCTCCTGCGACAGGAAACCCGCGAGACCCGGTTGCAGCGCGGTGGCGAGGGAGGCGAGGCCCGCGTCCACGTCGGCCCGGGTCTCGGCGCCTATCCACCAGACCGGGTTGAACCGATCGGCCCGCCGGTTCGCCCAGTGTGCGGCCAGCGCTGATTTGCCGATGCCGCCCAGGCCGTGGAGCGCCCGGATGACAACGCCTCGCTCGCGCTCCATCGCCCGGTCCAGCAGGGCGAGTTCGTCGTGACGGCCCACGAAGCCCAGCCGGGCCGGCACGTTGCCGAGGTGGGGCGGGGAGGGGGCCGCGATGGCGGGATCGAGGGGCAGCACCACCTGCTGGTCGACGTGGACGGCAACGGAGTTGTCGCCGGTGACGGCCATCCCGACGTCGCCCGACGCGGCGACCGAACGAAGCCCGGAGGACTCGGCAGCCGCATGACTCCCCGATGCTTCCGCCGCCCCGCTCATACGTCACATGATGACCTCCAGTACGCCCCCGCGTCACCCGTCCCGTGGCTCGGCGCGGTGCGGCACCGTTCGGCACGGCTCCGCGGCCCGACGCCGGACGCCGAACCGGCGTCGCGCCCGTCTGCGGCACACCGGCCTACGCCGCACACCGTCACGTCCGCAGTCGCGGCCGGCCGCCGGACGCACTCCCCTCCGCCACCGCCCGCCTCGGCCGCGGCGTCCGCCGCGGGTCAGCGACGGCTCTTTGCCGTCTGCTGGACGTCGTTGCACAGGTCGAAGATCGCATCGGCCAGATCCGGCAGGTCGGTCAGGTCGATGTTCCTGGGGTTGGCGGCGTAGCCGATCAGGCCCAGGAGGCGGTGCACGATGTCGGCCTCCTGCTGCTGGCGCTGCCAGTGCGCGTCGTGGAGACCGTCGTCGACCAGCGGAGGCGGCGTGTTGCGGAAGCGTGCGTCCTCGTCGACACATTCGCGCAGCGCCTTGGGCCACACCAGCGGCTGCCGGCGCGGCGCCTTCTCGGGTGCCGCCTCGCCGTGGCGGATGGCGTGCATGATCCGCGCCTCGTGCGAGCCGTCCACCCGTTGCTGAAGATCCTCGATGGCGGCGAGTTGGGCGGCCACCCGGCGGATCCGGACAGCGTGGTTGAGGGCCCACTGGCGTTCGGCACGGCGGCTGCGCCGGCCACGGGCGTACTCCACCCGCTCGCTCTGCGTGGGGGGCACCGTGCCGTCGGGACGGGTGTAGGAACGTCCGAGTTGCAGATGGCGCCGTTCCGCCGCCTGACGCCCGCTCAGTTCCTGCCACTCCGCGATGCGCGCCCAGGTGATCCGCTTCGTACGCGCCAGCGTGGTGAGTTTCAGTTCGTCGTGGTCGAGTTTCTCGCGGAGCATGCGGATGCCGAGCAGGGCCGCCAGGATCTCCGGCTCCGTGGCGTCGGGCTGCAACTCGCCCTCGGCCCGCTGGCAGACCCGGTCGTAGTTGCGGGCGATGTCCATCAGCCGGCCCGGCGAGTCACCGTCGGGACGTGGGAGGCGTCGGACGCCCGGCGTCTTCTCGGTGAGCACGGCCCAGGCCCGCGCCCTGTTGCGCTGTTTTCGTTCGTCCATCGGGCCTTCCGCGTTGTCCGTCGTCTTCATGACGACACCTTGCGTCGTCCGGCGGACGACGTTGCGGACTCATGAACCGACGTCGGCACGGTGTCGTCGGCGCCGGGCACGGGCGGCTCGGCGGACTCGGCGGTCGGCTGCGCCCGACGGCGCCCGGGGTTCCTGCGCCGCCAGGCCGCCCGCGCGGCGCCGGCGGCGAGCATCGTGAGCGCGAACAGCACCGACGCCATGTACTGAGCGCCGAGTTCATGGATGAAGGATGTGGACATCGTGTGGTCGGCGCACGTCGGGCGTGCGCGCGATGCCTCCCTACGAGGGTCGCTGGTGCACAGGCAGGTTCCGCCCCGAACGCGTCGCGCGGGGATGCCGGGAACGCGCCCCGAGCGGAACAGCCTGCGACGGCGCCGCTACGGCGCGTCTGTGACGGAAGTCTGCCGGGCGTACGTCCCCCGCATATGCACTCCCGACCGACCCGCCATATTCGCCACCCCCCGCCACCCCTCACCCAACGGATGAAAGGCGACAAAACGGTGCAGGAATTTCGTGAAGGAGTGTCGTCGCCCTGATGCGCCGCTCCCCATACCGTCACTTGCGGATGCGCTCGATGCGCCCAACTGCCCCGCGAACCGGCCCGGTTAGGGGGAGACGGGGTCGGCCCCGGCTGTCCGGTGGGGTGCCCGACGCCCGGCCGGAGGCGGGACGCGCGTGACGGCCGGGCACCCGGACCTGCCCACCGGCTTGTTGGCGGAGCTGCTCCGGGCCGCGTCGCCCCAGGGGCCGGACCGGCCGCGTCTTCGCCCGCTCCCACGAGTCCGACACCGGGCAGGGGTCTTCAGGGCCCGGCGATCCGGACCCGGTCGCTCTCGCCGTCGGAGAGGAACGCCGCCAGTTCCCGGCCCTGTTCGGCGACGGCGGTACGGTCGGTGCGGGACAGGCCGTGCAGCGGGGTGACGGTGACGGTGCCGGCACTGACGTTCCAGGTCGCGGCGACCCGGCCGTCGACCAGCACCACGCGCTCCCCCGCGACCGAGAGACCGCGATGGGCGTCGTCGACGATCCGGCTGCGGTCGTGGTAGCCGAGGATGGCGTTGTCGAAGGCGGGCAGGAACCGGACGGGGGCCGGCGTGCCGGGGTCGGGGCGGGGCGCGTCGGGCAGGTCGAACAGCTCGCGGCCACGTTCGTCGCGGAAGGTGATCAGTTCCCCGCGGACCGCGGCGACGGCGGCCGGCAGGCCGGCCAGCCCGCACCAGGCGCGCAGATCGGCCGAGGCCGCGGGGCCGAAGGCCGCCAGATAGCGCCGTACCAGCGTCTGGCCGACCGGGTCGGAGCCGTCTTCGGCTGCCGGATCGGGCTCGCGGCCCAGCCAGGAGGAGAGCAGGACGTTGCGCACCCCTGCCTTGGCCCGCCACAGTCCGCGCGGCGGCAGCTGCGCCACCGGGACGAGAGCGGCCACCAGCATCTCGCCCAGGGCCCGTGGCGCCGGTCCCGGCCAGCGCTCGGCGAGCGTCCGCACCAGCTCGGCCGTCGAACGGGGCCGGCCGTCGGCCATCACCGCCCGGCCCGCGGCGGCGAGTTCGTCGAGGTCCACCCCGGTGAACTCGCGGCGGTAGGTCCCGAGCACCCGCTGGCGCAGCATCGTCTCGTGACGGGACCGCCAGGCCAGGGCGTCGGCGGCGGTGAGCAGGTGGACGGTGCGCCGCATGAGGTGGATCCGCACCGTGCTCGGCCGGGTCAGCAGGTCGCTGAGGCGGGCGGGGTCGAACGCGCGCAGCCGCGACCAGAGCCCGACGAACGGTTCCTGAGGCTCCTGGGCCTGCAGCCCGCACAGGTGCGCCACGGCGTCGTGGACGGGCAGGTCGGCTCGTTCGAGGAGCAGTTGCCGGGCGAGGGTGGCCCGGTTGAGCGCACGGGAGTCGAGGACGGTCATCGGTTCACCGCGGCCCGTTCGGCGGCCGACCGCCTTCCCGCTCGCGGGGCGTCCGGCGGGGCCGGCAGGTGCCCCGGGCTCCGGTCGCGGTCCGCGCTGCCGGCCTGTCCGGGCATCGCGGGACCCGGGCAGTGGGCGCCGGACCGGACGGCGGCCCGTCCCGGTTCGCGGCTTCTTTCGCGCATTCTCACGGTGACGCTGGTCCTTTTCTCACGGTGACGCTGTTCCCTTCGCTGCCGCGCGAGGCTGCCGCACGAGGGGGTGCGGCGATGCCGCCCGGACCGGGCCGCGACGGCGGCCCGGCCGGGCGGGGCCGGTGTCAGGTCGCCTTCTGTCCGTCGAGCGTCTCGCGCAGGATGTCCGCGTGCCCGGCGTGCTGCGTGGTCTCGGCGATGACGTGCAGCAGAACCCGGCGCACGCTCCACGCCCGCCCCGACTCGTTCCAGGGTGCCTCCGGCAGCGGGTGCGTCGCCGAGAGGTCGGGGACGGCGGCGATGACCTCGTCACTGTGCACGGCGACGCGCTCGTAGCGTTCGACGACGCCGGCGAGCGTCTCTCCGGGCAGCATCCGGAACTCGTCCTGGCGGTCGATCAGCCACTTCGGGATCTCCCGGGCGGTACCGGAAACAATGTCCGCCCAGGTGACGCCGTCGGGCAGCTCGAAGCTCAGCGCCGACGGGCCCTCCAGGACGAAGCGCAGCCAGCCTTCCTCGACGGACGTGGCGTGTTTGATCAGCCCGCCCAGACACAGTTCGCTGACCGTCGGGCGTTCGCCGGCCTGTGCGTCGGTGAGCCCGTGCGTCGTCCTGGTCAGGGCGGCACGCGCCTCGGCGAGTTCGGCGAGCAGATCGGCCCGTTCGCCGTCGAGCGTCGCGGGGGTCGTGGTCGTGGCCTTCACGGTGATCGGGTCCTTCTGTTCGTTCTCGTTGGTCCGACGCCGACCACGATTGCAGGGGTAGCGGTCAGGGTGTGGCCGCTACCCGGGGCAGTATGGGTGCCATGCCGAAAACCTCAGCGCGCCTGCTGTCCCTGCTCTCGCTGCTGCAGGCCCGCCGGGACTGGCCGGGGCGCCTGCTGGCCGAGCGGCTGGACGTCAGTGCGCGCACCGTGCGCCGCGACGTCGACCGGCTGCGGGAACTGGGCTATCCGATCGTGGCCGTCAAAGGTCCCGACGGGGGGTACCGGCTGGGTGCGGGCACCCAGTTGCCGCCGCTGCTGTTCGACGACGACCAGGCCGTCGCCCTCGCCGTCGCGCTGCGGGCCGCCGCCACCACCGGCGCGGGCATCGAGGAGGCCGCGGCACGGGCGCTGACCACCGTCCGGCAGGTCATGCCGGCCCGGTTGCGTCATCGCGTCGACGCCCTTGAGGTGACCGCCGTCGAGCGTGCGGGAGCCCGGCCGAATCCGCAGGCCGATCCCCAGGTGCTGGTGGCGCTCGGCACCGCGGTACGGACCCGCGAGGTGCTGCGCTTCGACTACTCCCCCGTCACCCAGCCGACGGGCGCCGACGCGGGGCCCGGCGCGGCGCCGCCGCGCCGGGTGGAGCCGCACCATCTCGTCACCTGGGGCGGGCGCTGGTACCTGGTCGCGTGGGACCTCGACCGGGACGACTGGCGTACCTTCCGGGTCGACCGGATCGCCCCGCGCACCCCCACGGGACCCCGCTTCAGCCCGCGCGAACTGCCCGGCGGGGACGTGACCGCCTACGTGACTGCGAAGTTCCAGGGCTCCGGCGACGCCGGTCACCTGCCGTGCCGGGGCGAGGTGATACTCGACCTGCCCGCCTCCACGGTGTCCGCGTACGCCCATGACGGGGTCGTCGAGGAACTCGGCCCCGGCCGTTGCCGGCTGCTCCTCGGCGCCTGGTCGTGGCCCTCACTGGCCGCCGCCCTCGGCAAGTTCGACGCCGGTCTCCAGATCGTCGGACCGCCCGAACTGCGCGACGCCTTCGCGCTGCTGGCCCGCCGCTACGCCGACGCCGCGGCCCGGATGCCCGCCGAGCCCACCGCCCCGCCACCGGACCGGTGACCGCGGCCGGACCGGAACGGCGACACGGGCCCGGACGGCCCTGGGCGGCCGTGCCGGACGAGGACGCCGACGCCCGGGTCCGGCGGGACACCGCGCCCCTGGACATGCGATCGCGCGGTGTCGCGGCAGTGCGCGTGCCGGGCCGGCGGGCACGGTCAGCGTTCCACCGTCGGGTCCCAGGCCGGCCGGGTGGCCTTGGCCAGTTCGTCGATGACCGTGTTGCAGAAGGCGGGCAGGTCCCCGGGGGAGCGGCTGGAGATGAGCTGCCCGTCCACGACGACCTCCTCGTCGACGACCTGCGCGCCGGCGTTGCGCAGGTCGGTGCGGATGCTCGGCCAGGAGGTGAGACGCCTGCCGCGCAGCACGTCCGCCTCGACCAGGGTCCAGGGGCCGTGGCAGATCGTGGCGACCGGTTTGCCGCTCTCCATGAACTCCTTGACGAACGCGACCGCGTCGGGGTCCATGCGCAGTTGGTCCGGATTCATGGTGCCGCCGGGGAGAACGAGCGCGTCGTAGTCGGCGACGGCGGCGTCGGCGACCTTCCGGTCGACCGTGAACGTACCGGCGGGGTCGATGTCCATCTGACGCGCGCTGATCTCGCCGTCGTGCAGGGAGATCAGTTCGGTCTCGGCCCCGACGCCGTGCAGTGCACCGCGGGGCTGTTCGAGTTCTACGCGTTCGACCCCGTCGGTGGCGAGAATGGCGACCTTGTGGCCGCGGAGTTCGTCGGTCATGTTCGGCTCCTTGCAGAACGGCATGGCGGTCCGCGAAGGGCGCCCCGCCGCCACCGCTGTCGATCGCGGCAAGGACCCCGACGCGCCGACGACCGCCCGGCACCCGTCTCGGGCACCCTTCACCGCGGCCTCGGGCCCGGCTCTGTGCGGGGTATCCCGCTTCGCTCGAAACATGCGCGAACTGCGGCAGAAAACTGCCGGACCCCCTCGTGGGCCGCCTGACCTGTCCGGGGCCCGGACAGGTCAGGCGGGAGCGGCCGGGTCCGCCGCGGGGGCCGGCTGCCCGCCAGGAGTGAGCAGGGCGAGTTCGTCGCCGAAGCCCACCAGGAGATCCCCGTCGGGGAACGGGGCGAGGGAGCGCACGTCGTACGGGAAGGGCATCGGCGGGCCGGTCTCGCACAGGGCGGCCAGGTCCCAGGTGCGTACGGTGCCCTCGCCGGCGCTGACGGCCAGGGGGCGCCCGGCACGGGTGGTGACCGTGAGCGCGGTGACATGGCGGCGGTGGCCGCGCAGGGCACCGCCGAGCGGGCGGCCGGTGGCGAGGTCCCACACGTGGAGCGCCGGGTCGAAGGAGGCGCGGGTGACGGCGACGGGGCGGCCGTCGACCACCGTCGTCACGACGCCGTCCACGCCGCGCCGGTGGCCGGACAGGGGCGGGCCGAGCGGACGGCGGTCCACCAGGTCCCAGCGGCGTACGGTGCGGTCGCTGTGGCCGGTGACCAGAACCGCGCGCCCGTCGACCAAGGCGCCGGTGACCGCCTGCACCGGCCCGGCCGCCGTGAGCGGCGGACCGTCGGCCTCCCCCGAGGCCAGGTCCCAGATCCGTACGGTCCCGTCCCGTCCGCCCACCAGGACCCGGACCCCGTCCGCCGCCCGGGACGTCCCGAGCGCCCTCGGCCAGGCCGCGGGGCACACCAGCGGCGCGGCGGACTCCCGGCCCGTCGCCGGGTCGCTGATCCGGACGAGCCCGTCCTCGCCCAGGCTGAGGACCAGGGCACGACCGGCCACGACCGTGGTGATCACGGCGTGCACCGTGCCGTCGTGCCGGGTCAGCGTGCGGGCGGTCCGCGGACCGGCGGCGACGTCCCAGACCCGGACGGTCCCGTCGAGCATGCCGCCGACGGCCAGCCGGCGTCCGCCCGGGACGGCCGTGGCGAGTGCCGTCAGCGTCCCGTCGTGGTCGGCCGGCGCGTCCCCGTCCCGGCGGCGCGCGGTCCGCTCCCAGCTGCGGACCAGGCCGTCGAAGGCCCGTGCCACGAGGACCGGCCGTCCGGCGTCGGCCGTCACTGCCACCTGCTCCACCGGCTGGTGGTGGCCGGTGAACGGGTCGCCGAGTTGCCGTCCGGTGGCCGGATCCCACACCCGGACGGTGCGGTCGCGGCCACCGGTGACCACCTGGATGCCCCCGGCGGTCCGCGCCGCCGCCACCGCGTCGACCCAGCCGCCGTGCCCGGCCAGGGCCACACCGTACGGCCGGCCCGTGGTCAGGTCCCACACCCGCGCGGTGCCGTCCTGGCCGGCGGTGACGGCGACTGCGCGCCCGTCGTCCGCGGTCACCGTGGCCACCGCGGTGACGGGGGCGGTGTGCCCGGCGAGCGGGGCGCCGAGCGGCCGGGCGGTCAGCAGATCACGGACCAGCACCTCGCAGTCGTCCCGGCCCGCGGTGACGGCGATCGGCCGGCCCCGCACCACGGCGGTCGCCACTGAGACCACCCAGCCGGTGTGACCGCCCACCGCCTCGGCCCGTTCCCGGCCGGTGGCCAGGTCCCAGGACCGCACCAGGCCGTCCCAGCCGCCGGTGACCACGACCGTACGGCCGTCCACGTCGGCGCTCGCCGCCGCGACGATCCGGCCCCGGCCGACCACCAGGGGCTCACCGGTCCGCTCGCCGGTGCGCGGGTCCCAGGCCCGCACGGTGTCGCCGTGGCGGCCGGCGTCGGGCAGCCCGTCGGGGCCGTGCCGTTCGTGACCGGTGAGGACGAGCGGGGTGCCGGCCGCGTCGAGCACCGTCACCACCCGGGCACGGGAACCGGCGGCGAACCCGGCCATCCGCTCACCGCTCAGGACATCCTCGACCCGGACGCCGCCGTGCCCGTCGGTGTCGACGGCCACGACGCGTCCGTCGAGTTCGCCGAGCACCGGGTGGAGGCCGTCGCGGTCGCGCACACTCAGCAGCCGCTCGTCCGCCTCCCGGCCGGTGGCCCAGGCGACCCGCCACGGTTCCGGCCGCCGCGGCGGGCCGCCCCCCGTCGCGAGGTCCGCGAAGGCGATGGCCAGGTCGGGCAGGCCGAAGCGGGCCGCCTCCAGGGCGAGCAGCCGGGCCCGTGCGCCGGACTCCGCGTGCCGCAGCAGGTGCATCGAGGAGCGGTAGACCGCCGCGATCCGCCGCTCCCTCGCGGTCGCGCCGACGGCGGGCAGCGCGCGCAGCACCTCGTCCGGTGGCGCGCCGGCCAGGAACACCGCATCCGCCCAAGAGGTTTCGGGCACCGTCACCCGTGTCTCCCCTTCCTCAGTGGATCTGTCGAGTGACCGTCAGAGCGGCAGGCGCCGGTGACCGCGACGGGGGCCGCGGCCCGTGTCGGCGTCCAGTGCCAGTAGGGTGCCCTTGCCGGTGCCGACGTAGACGATGCCGTCGGCGAACGCCGGGCTCGTTCCGCTGTCGTCCAGCGCGTGCCGCCACCGGACCGCGCCGTCGGCCAGCGCCACCTTGAGCAGCCGCCGCCCCGCCTTGGCGGTGACGAGCCAGGCCGAACGGCCGCTGATCGTGACCGACGACGCGCCGTAACCGCTGGGCAGCTGCCACACCGGGCGGCCGGAGTCGGCCCGGCAGGCGTAGGCGCCGCCGTGGCTGTCGCCGACGAGGACCAGGCCGCCGGAGACGGCCGGGGTGGCATCGATCACCCCGGCCGCCCGACTGCCCCAGCGGTGCTCGCCGGTGGCCGCGTCGTAGGCGTGGAGTTCGGCCCGTCCGGTGCCGACGTACAGCGTGCCGTCGACGACGCTCGGGGTGCAGCACGTCAGCTGGGTGTCGCGGCCGGCGTGGTGCCACAGCCGCTGTCCGCTTCGCGCGTCGAAGGCACTCAACGCCCCCGTCGCGCCGTGCACATGGACCCGTCCGTCGGCCACCGCGGGGCCGGACGCCGATCCGTCGGGCAGCGGTGATTCCCAGCGCGGCTCGCCCGTCGCGGCGTCCAGCGCCCGCAGCCCGCTCGCGTCGCGCAGCGCACGGGCCGGGTTGTGGACGACGTACACCAGGCCGCCGTCGGGCACCGGCGCGGCCGAACGCCCGACCGTCCGCTGCCAGCGTTCCTGCCCGTCGTCCACGCCGATGGCGTGCAGGACGCCGTCGGCCCCTACGACGAACACCTGCCCGCCCGCGACGGCCGGGCTGCCGGTGAGCCGGCTGCGGGCCGCGAACCGCCAGCGCGGCTCGCCGGTGATCGCGTCCAGTGCGTAGCAGTCGCCGTCGGTGCAGTTGACCAGGACGGTGCCGGCGCTGACGACGGGCTCGGCGCTGACGGGCCCGCCCAGGGCGACGCTCCATGCCTCGAAGCCGGCCGGCGGCCGGCCGTCGGGGAAGACTCCGGTGTGTGCCGCGTCGCCGCGGTACATGGTGGCGGGCGCTGTGGTGGCGGGCGCGGCGGCGGTGGGCGCTGTGGCGGGTGTGTCCTCGGACGGCGGCACGGCGGGCCGGCGAACAGCCGGTGCCGGGGTGCCGGCGTGGGCCTCGTCCTCCGGGCGCGGATCGACGAGGTCCGCCAGCCGGACCAGTGACCGCAGTTCCTCCAGCAGGGCCGCGTCGTCGTGGGTGAGCGGATCCGTTTCGGGCGGCCGCACATGGCACAGGTGCTCGCCGTCCACCCGCCACGCAAGCCAGGCCCGGTCGTCCGCGAACTCCCGTACGGCGGGTGTCAGCAGCCGTTCGGCGGCCGCCGGGTCCGCGGTCTCCACGACGTGGACCTGGTCGTAGGCCGGGTCGCCGATCTCGTGGAGGTGGCGGTCGGGTCGGTCGCGGACCACTTGTTTCAGCAACGGGACCATGGTGTCGACGGCCAGCCCGTGCTTGGAGACGGCGGTCAGCGGCAGCGCCACGGACAGTTCCACCAGGAGCACGGTCTGCACGCCGTACCGCGGCTGCCGCGACCAGCCGCGCGCGGGCGCGCTGTTCACACAGTCGAAGACGGTGACCTTGCGCCCCTCCAGCGGCCCGCTGACCGCGAACCTGGCCGCCCACTCGCCCGTGGCCGCGCCGATGACCGCGTCCCGCCGGCGTTCCAGCAGCGCGGGCTGCTCGTCGTCGTACGTCCAGCCCTGCCGCTGCGCCCACTGCCGTCTGCTCTCGGCCTGTCGGCGCAAGTCCGTCCGCCCCGCCATACCCACCCCTGTCCGCCCCGTGAACCCTGCCTCGTCGGCATGCCGCTGTGTATGCGGAATGCCACTGTGTATCACGAGGGATGTTCATGTTCCGGTTCCCGGGTCCGGTCTCCTGCACGGTGGGGCAGGGTCCGGTCCTGGGCGGGGTCGCTCAACACCGCTTCGTCCAGGACCGGCTCAACACCCCTTCGTTCAGGACCGGTTGACGATCCGGCGGCAGACGGGTCCAGGACGGCCGTTCCGGCGCGGCGGCGCGCTGTGGCTGTCCGTTCCGGCGCGGCGGCGCGCTACGGCTGTCCGTCCCGGTCGGCGGGACCGGCCCCCAGGTAGAAGTCCTTGCGCGCGGCCACGAACTCCTCGACGGTCTCGGCGGGTACGCCCGTGACGCGTGCGACGTCGTCGGAGGCCCGGTCGTAGCGGTTCTCCCGGTGCAGCCGGGCCATGGTGGCGATGTGCTGCTCGGTGTGCGGCGGCAGGCCCGCCTCGGCCAGCACCTGTGCCCGCCACCGGTCGAGCGGCACGTCCACGTAGGAGACCGGACGGCCCAGCGCCCGGGAGAACTCCTCCGCCATCTGCGTCATGTCGAGGGTGCGCGGCCCGGTCAGCTCGTAGACGTGCCCGACGTGCGGGGCCGGGTCACGCAGTACGGTGGCGACCACCCGCGCCACGTCGTCCGTCGCGATCGGTGAGGTGCGGCCGGTGCCGAAGGGCAGCTCGATCGTGCCGCGCTCCCGGATCGAGCGTGCCGCGAGCGTCGTGAACAGCGGATTGTCGAGGAACGCCGTCGGCCTGATATGCACCACCGGCAGTCCCGACCAGTTCAGCACCTGTTCCGCCAGCCAGTGCAGCCGCTGCTGGTCCGACTCGCCGGTGCTGGTCGCGGTCATCTGGGACACCGTCATCTGCGACATGTCGACCAGGCAGTCCAGGCGGCCGTATTCACGCGCGACGGTGGCCACCACGGTCGCCGCGAGGAGGTGGTCCGGCGACACGGGCATCGCGAAGTACATCCGCGCGGCGCCGTCCAGCGCCGGCGCTACCGTCTCGGGCCGGGTCAGATCGCCGACGACCACCTCCGCGCCGAGCGCGCGCAGCGGCGTCGCGCGGTCGTCGTCGTGGCGGACCAGCACGCGTACCGGCACGTCGAGCGCGCGGAGCTGTTCGAGTGCTCTGCGGCCCACGTCACCGGCGTGGGCGATGAGAACGAGACTGTCCGCAGCCATCGGCCGGTCTCCTTCCGGCCCCGGGGGCTTCCGGCCGGGGCGCCGAGCGGTGGTGGGGGCTCCGTTCCCAATCTAGGACGCCGGTCCGGGACGGGCAGGTCGGCCGCGGTGTCCTCGCGGGACGCAGCACCCCGCCCGGGCCGGTGACGTCGGCGAAGTCCGGCCGTCGCACCGGCCGGGAAGCCGCCGGGGCGCCTCACCCGGATGGCGGACGCCCCTCCCGGGACAGCCGGGGCGCGGGCGGCCACCCGGTTGCCGCCTCCGGCGGCTGCGCCTTGAGTGGAGCCAGCGCGCTCGGGGCGACAGGCCCAGCAGGCACGCGTACCAGCAGCAGGCATACGTACCAGCCGGGACCGGCCCGAACCGGAGGCATCATGTCCGACATCCGCCCGCCCATCACTCCGTACCTCGAACCCGCCGCGCGCGCTCTGGCCGAGGCCACCGACCCGCACCCCCGTCTCTACGAGGTGCCGCCGGAGAAGGGACGGGACCTCCTCCAGGGGCTGCAGAGCGGCGAGGGCGTCAGGCGTCCGGAGGTCGACGAGGAGTGGGTGACCGTCGACGCGGGCAGGTGGGGACGGGTACGCACCCGGATCATCCGGCCCAGGGAGGCCACCGGCCCGCTGCCCGTGGTCTTCTTCGTCCATGGCGCCGGCTGGGTGTTCGGCGACGACCAGACGCACGACCGCCTCTTCCGGGAACTCACCGTCGGGGCCGGGGCGGCGGGCGTCTTCCCCGTCTACGACCGCGCCCCCGAGGCGAAGTACCCCACCCAGGTCGAGCAGAACTACGCGGTCGGCCAGTGGCTCGCCAAGCACGGGTCCGAACACAGCCTCGACGCGGACCGGGTGGCGGTGGCCGGCGACTCCGTCGGAGGCTGCATGTCGGCGGTCTTCACGCTGATGAACAAGGAGCGCGGCGGCCTCGACATCAAGGCGCAGGTCCTGCTCTACCCGGTCACCGACGCCGATTTCGACACCCCGTCCTACCGGCAGTTCGCGGAGGGCTACTACCTCACGCGCGACGGCATGATCTGGTTCTGGGACCAGTACTCCGCGCCCGGCCAGCGGACCGAGCCGCACGCGGCGCCGCTCCGGGCCGGGCTCGACCAGCTCAGGGGCCTGCCCACCACCCTCGTCATCACCGACGAGGCGGACGTCCTGCGGGACGAGGGCGAGAAGTTCGCGAGCCGGCTGCGCGAGGCGGGCGTGGACGTCACAGCGGTCCGGGTGGGCGGCATGGTCCACGACTTCATGATGCTGGACAGTCTGCGGGACACCCATGCCGCGCGGGTGACCCGCCACCTGGCCGTGCGCACCCTCCGCGAGGCCCTGCACGGCAGTTGACGGGGCGGAGGGCGGCCGACGAGCGGCCGGGCAGCCGGGCGCGCAGCGCGCGTCGGCACCCGGCCACGCCGACGGGACGAACCCACGGCCCCGGCCGGTCCTCGGGACGGAACGGCGGGCCCTCCGAAGGACGGAGGGAACGGCGGCCCCTCCCGAGGACGGAGGTGACGGCGGCCCTCCCCAGGGCGAAGGAGGCAGCGGCCTGGGCCCGCGCAAGAGACTGCGGGCTCAGGCCGTCAGCCGGTCCAGCACCGAGCGCATCGCCCGGCGGACGGCCTCGCGTGACTCCTCGGTCACGTCGACGGTCTCGAAACCGTGCCGGCCGTGCGGCACGTCGACGACCTCGACGTCCGCGCCGTGGCGCCCGCCCGCGGTCAGGAACTCCTCGACGGTGGCGGCGATCTCGGGCGCCTCCCGGCCCGCCCGGACGAGCACGACGGGCGGCGCGCCCGCGTGCGCCACCGCGTCCGCCGGCCGGAACCGGCGGCCGGTCAGTCCCCAGTTCGGCAGCGGCGCCAGGACCGGATAGCAGGCCGCCAGACAGCGCAGCCATGCCGGGGGCGTGCGCAGCCAGTCCGCCATGAGCAGTCCGCCGCCGGAGAAGAACCACAGCGCGACCCGGTCCGCGGCCACCCGCGGATCGGCCCGTACCCGCTCCACCGCGGCGGCCACGTCCGCGGCGGCGCGCTCGTAGTCGGCGACGTCGTGCAGCCGGTGGTCGAGGGTCACACCCACCGCGCCTTGCCCCGCGGCGTAGCGGGCGTAGCCGACGAGGACCGGCCAGTCCCTGGGCGTGGGCCGGGCCCCGGCGGGCAGCGGGCCGCCGTGCACGAAGACCACCGCCGGCCGTGGACCGGGAGCGTTGGGCAGGTACAGGTCGACGTTCTGCGAGCGCTCACGCGGGAGTTCGGGCACCTCCAGCAGGAACGGCCGCAGATGCGCGGGCTGTTGTGCGGCGTGGGCGGGCGTCAGCCGGTGCCCCTCGCCCGCCGCGGCCCGGAGCAGCACGTCGGCCAGCTCGGCGGGGCGGGACAGCATCGGCCAGTGTCCCGTGGCCAGTTCGAAGAAGGTCACCCGGGGGTCCGCGAGCGCGGCCAGGGCGGGGTCACCGAAGTCCACCAGTCTCTGGACCAGTTCGATGCCGGCGCCGTTCCCGGTGCACAGCACCCCGGTGGTGGGCACCGCGGCCGCCGCGCCGGTCAGCCGCAGCGGCTGAAGCAGGGTGCCCGGCGGCTGCGGCACGGCTCGGGCGGTGAGCCGTGCCAGCGCGGCGTCGGGGATCCCGGCGGTGCTGCCCCAGCGCTGCCACTCGGCGGGGGACGCGGGCGCCGGCACCGCGTCGGCCTCGTCCGCCGTGCCGCCGGCCAGCCGCGCCCGCAGTTCCCGGTCGGGTACCGCGGCCAGGGCCGGAACGCCGTCCTGCGGCGGCGCCGCGTCCACGCACACGATCCGGGCGACGCGCTCCGCTCGCAGGTCGGCGGCGCCCAGCGCCGGATGGACGCCGTAGTCGTGGCCGACCAGCACGATCTCCTGGCCGGCCGCGGGGTCCACCGCGTCGATCGCAGCGACCACGTCCGCGACATGTGTGTCCAGGCCGACACGGGAGCCCGCCCCGCCGCCCGCGGTCTGCGGCCCGGTGAGGGTGAGCGGGTGCGCCTCGGCGCCCGCCGCGGCCAGTCGCGCGGCTGTCTCCGCCCACACATGTGCGCCGGTGAACACACCTGGCACCAGGATGAATACGGTCATGGACCTCTCCTCGGCATGCGATCGTCACGGACCGGCCCCTTAGCCGGGCCCGCGCTCGCCGGTACCTTAGGAACTCCCCCGGAGGGAGATTCAACTGTCATGTCGTACGACGGCCTGTGGAGCATCGGCGAACTGGCCGGGCACGCGGGCGTCACCGTCAAGACCGTCCGCTTCTATTCCGACCGCGGCCTGCTGCCGGAGACCGCCCGCAGCGCCGGCGGGCACCGCCGTTACGGCCCGGGCGCGCTGGAGCGGCTGCGGCTGATCCGCGCCCTGCGCACCCTCGATCTGCCGCTCCCCCAGATCCGCCGCATCCTCGACGAGGAGTGCGCGCGCAACGGTACGGATGAGGTGGACGGGATCGGCGGGACGCACGGGGCCGGTGGGGGAGACGGCGGGGGCGGCGCGCTGGAGAGCGCTGTCGCCGGGCGGCTGCGCGACCTCGGCTCCCAGCTCACGGCCCTGCGCTGGCGGGAGGCGGCGCTGCGGCTGGTGCAGGAGTCGCCGCCCGGGCTGCGGGCCGAGCGGCTGCGGCTGGTCGGCGCGCTGGCCGTGCCGCCGAGCACGGCCCCCATGGTGCGGTTCTGGCGTGCCTGGCTGCCGCCGCGGATGCCGGCCCCGTCGGTCTCGGCATTCCTGGACGTGGCCGTCCCGCCGCCGCCCGAGGACCCCGCGCCGGAGCAGGTCCTCGCCTTCGCCCGGCTGAACGCCCTGACGACAGGTCCCTGCACCGGCACCGGGCCGTTCCGGCCCGACGCGCACACGTCCGCGAGCGTCGGCGCGCTGGCCGGGCTCTACGCCGGACTCGCCGAGGCGTACGAGCTGGCGGGCGCGCAGCTGCGCCGGGGCCGGCCGCCGCGTCCCGGCGAGGCACTGGACGGTTTCGTGGCCGCGTACACGGGTCCCTACGGCCGCCGGGACACCCCTGACTTCCGTCGGCTGCTGGCGGGCCGGCTCGCGGCCGATCCGAGGATCGACCGGTACTGGGAACTGACGGCCGTGGTGCTCACCCCGCCGGGCCACCGGCCGGAGCCGACTCCCGGGTCCGCGCACGACTGGCTGCTCGCGGCGCTGACCGCGCAGAACGCGACGCGGCTCTGACTCCCGCCGCCCCACCCCGGGCGCCCCTCGGCGGGCGTCCGGCGGCACCCGCGCACGGCAATCTCCGAACGAGATGACTGTCATCCAAATTCATCGCCGTGGACAGGGAAGCAAAGAGCACCGCCACGCGCTGGCGAAGCTGTGGGCATCAACGAAGCTGCTCGCCCCCAGACCCCGGCTCGCCCCGAGGAAGGCATTGTGTCCACTCCACCCGATCTGAGCACTCTCCGTCGCCCGCCCACCGGCACTCCGGGCACCCCCGGCGCTCCCGCCGCCTCCGGCGTGCCCGGCTGGCTGGTCGCCCTGCTCGCCGTCTCGACCGGCATGACCGTCGCCAACCTCTACTACGCCCAGCCCCTGCTCTCGTCGCTGCGCGGCGTGTTCGGCGTCAGTACGGACACCGCGGGCCTGCTGATCACCCTCACCCAGATCGGCTATGTCATCGGCATGCTGTTCCTGGTCCCGCTCGGCGACCGGCTGGAGAAGCGCAACCTGATCACCGTGCTGCTCGTGGTGACCACCGCCGCCCTCGTGGCCGCGGGCCTCGCGACCGGCTTCCCCATGCTGCTGGTCGCCTCGCTGGTCAGCGGCGCCACGTCCGTCGTCGCCCAGATCCTGGTCCCGTTCGCCGCGAGCATGGCCCCCGACCACATGCGCGGCCGGGTCGTGGGCCGGGTGATGAGCGGTCTGCTCACCGGCATCCTGCTCTCCCGGACGCTGAGCAGCCTGGTCTCCGGTGTGGCCGGCTGGCGCGTCGTCTACCTCGGTTCCGCGGTCCTGATGGCGGTACTGGCGGTGGCGCTGCGCGTGGCGCTGCCCCCGCAGGCGCCGACCATCTCCGTGCCCTACCGTCAGGTGCTGCGCTCCACCGCCTCCCTGGTGCGCGCCCACCCCGCGCTGCGGCGCCGCGGCCTGTACCAGGCGGCGATGTTCGGTGCGTTCAGCGCCTTCTGGACCACTGTGTCCTTCGTCCTCACCAGTGCGCCCTTCGACTACTCCGACGTCGGCGTCGGCATCTTCGCGCTGGTCGGCGCGGCCGGCGCGGGCATAGCCCCGCTCGCGGGGCGCTGGGCGGACCGCGGGCTGGCCCGGCCGCTGACCGGCGGCGCGTTCCTCCTCGCCGCGGGGGCCTTCGCCATCGCGGGGTTCGGACAGCACAGCATCTGGTTCATCGCCCTGGCGGCCGTGCTCCTGGACATGGCCGTGCAGAGCACGATGATCCTCGGCCAGCACACCATCTACCAGCTCGACCCGCACGCCCGGGCCCGCCTCAACTCGGTCTTCATCGCCACCTTCTTCCTCGGTGGCGCCCTCGGGTCCCAGCTCGGCTCGATCGCCTACCACGCCGACGGATGGGGCGTGGTGAGCGCGTTCGGCGCGGCGCTGCCGCTCCTGGCGCTCCTGTACTGGTTCACCGAACGCCGCGCCGCCAAGCGGTCGCCGCAGCCCGCGTGAGGCGTCCGGGGCCGCGGCAGCCGGCGCCCGCCGCGGCTCCGGACGGCAGCCGGTACCCGGCTCGCCGGCGGACCCGGTGCCACGGCACGGCGGACCCGGTACCCGCCGACGGTCGAGTCCCCCGCGGACGCGCCGCCCGGGACGGTCAGCTGCCGGCCGGCCTCGGCGCCACCACGCAGGCGGACTTGCCCGATTCCAGTGCCCCGTTGACGGCGGTCACGCAGAACTCGTAGTTCCACACCCCCGGGTACAGGTACGCGATCCCGTGGCTCGTCCCCTGGACGATCCATTCGTCGGCCGTGGACTGGCCGCCGTCGTTGATGTTGCGGACCCAGACCCGGTATCCGGCCGCCTGGGCGGAGCCGGTCCAGTTCAGCTGGACGGTCGTCGCGTCGGTGGACGTCACCTTGAGGCCGGTCGGCGCCGACGGGGTGCCCGCGCCGACGACGACGGGCCGGCCGGTGGCGGGGAAGCCACCGCCGGCCGCGTTCCAGGTGGCCACGGCGACCACGTAGCGGTGGCCGGGCTTCAGGCCGTCCACGTGGACGGCCTTGTCACGGGTCCCGACGCCGCTGACGAACGCGCCCGGGGTGTCGAGGTCGTAGGTGAGGGCCTCGTAGCGGTCGATGGTGTCGGTGTAGGGGCCGGTCGGGGTGCCCCAGGCGATGTCGACGCCGGTCGCGGTGGAACGGATGACGACGCCGACGGGACCGGCCGCGGTCTTCGGGTGGGCCGTGGCGCTGACGGTGTCCGACCAGGCCGGCTCGGCCCCGTCCCCGTTGTCGCTGCGGACCTGGTACTCCCAGGTCTGGCCCTCGGTTATCCAGGTGGCGTCGTAGCGGTTGGCGGAGACGCGCAGTTCGTCACCCCAGTCGGCGGCGCCGGCCAGGCGGGAGCGGACGTGGTAGCCGAAGGCACCGTAGACCGGCTCCCAGGTGACGACGATGCCGCTGTCCGCCGAGGTCGCCCTGACGCCGGCCGGGGTCGAGGTCGGGCGGGCCGGGCCGGTTCCGGGGACGGCGGGGACGCCGGTGCCCAAGTGGTACTCGTCGTGCAGGGTGGTCTCGAAGGCGTGGGCGATCTGGTACTCGCCCAGGGAGTTGGGGTGCAGCCCGTCGTAGGCGGCGGGGCAGCCGGCGGGTGCGCAGTCGTAGGCGCCGTGCCAGTCGACGAGTCTCACCGGGGAGGTGGCCGTGTCCCACTCCGGGACGGCTTTGGCGAGCAGCCCGTTGTAGGTGTTGGTGTTGGCGATCAGGTCGTCGCGGCCCCCGATCTTCGTCCGCTGCGGGACATTCGCCAGGGCGAACTTGAGGTCGGGCTTGGCGGCGCGGGCCTCGTCGACCAGTGACTTCATGCTGGCCAGGGTGCCCGGGGCGTCGCTGACGAACCAGCCCATGTCGTTGAAGCCCAGGCCGACGAGCAGCAGATCCGGCCGGTACTTCTCGACCTGTGCCCTGATCAGGCTCATGTCCTGGGCGGCCTGTCGGCCCCAGACCGCGAAGTGGTCGCTGTCGAAGTCCGCCGCGTCCTTGGCGTAGCCGCCCGACGTCCTGGGCGGGGCCGGGGCGGGCTCCGGCTCGCCCTGGAGCCGGGCCGGCGTGGGGGCGGCCGGGGCGTCGGGGGTCATCGTGCCGTCGTAGGGGCCGACGAAGTCGACCGCCAGGTGCTGCTCGCGGAACCACTGCCACAGGCGGTAGCGCCAGGTGTAGTCGCCTTCGTGCCCCTGGGTCATGGAGTCGCCGACGACCATCACCTTGAGGTTGCCGCCGGTCGGGTTGTGGCCGACGATCTCGTCGACGAGCCCGCCGCCGGGGAAGTCCATCATGACGATCCCGGTGCGTTCCATCGAGGTCCGGCCGCCGAAGTTGTCGGCCCGGCCCGAGTAGAACTCGGGGCATCGGTCGTCGGTGCCGTGCAGGCACTGGATGAGGAACTCGTTGACGCCGGTGGCGGTCGGAGTGCCGCCCGCGACGGTGTAGGGGTGCGCGCCGGCCGAAGTGCCGCTGGTGTAGTTCATGTACAGCGCGTCGGGCTGGTAGGGGTACTCCTTCTCACCGGCGCGGGTCGTGTCCCACACCCCGTTGGTACGGCGCAGATGGGCGCGGACCTTCTCCCACTTGTCGTCGATGTCGGAGATGGACCCCACCTCGTACGCGTCCTGGACGTACTCGTCGTAGGATCCGCCCGCCGGATAGAGCTGCCCCAGGCCGTAGCCGCCGTAGATGCCACCGCCGGTGCCGCGGAGGCCGAGCAGGACGATCTTGCCGCGCACCTCGCCGAGGGTGGGGGTGCCCGCCTGGTCGCGGCCGGTCACCGAGGGAGCCCAGAACAGGTCCTTCCAGGCGGTCGCGGGCTTCGACCGGTCGCCGTCTCCGGTGTAGGCGACGCCCTGGAGATAGGAGTCGAAGATCTTCTTGCGCCACTCGTCGGTGGCGCAGCCGTCGGCGTCCTCGCAGGAGAGGGACTCGCCGGTGCACTCGGCCTTCAGGTTCAGCAGGACCGTCTCGCCCGGGTTGGCGTCGAGGAAGTCCCGGATTCTCGTCAGTACGTCCGTGAAGTTGGCCCACTGGTAGTAGACGCCGTGATGGATCGTGAACTGGAGCCCGGAGTCGTCCTTGTTGACCCTGACCCGGATGTCGAGGGAGCGGATCCCCGCGTTCAGCTGGGTGGTCAGGGTCTCGGCGCTGAAGCCGTGGAACTCCTGCGTCTTGGTGATGCTGGTGGTGACGGCCTCGCAGTTGCCCTCGCCCGCCGGGTCGTCGGCCTGCCCGCACAGGGCGAGGCTGTCGTGGGTCCCGGGGACCGAGAGCCAGGCGAGGCTGGTGGCGTCCGGGACGCCGGACATCCAGGTGCGGTTGGCCGGGGAGGCACTCTCGATGGAGTTGTAGTAGTCGTTCGCCCGGGCGGTGCCGCCGGCGACGACGAGCAGGGCCGCCGCCAGGGCGAGGGCCAGGACGGCGCCGAGCAGGGTGCGTCTGGCCTGGGGTGTGGGTGGAGCCATGACCGACATCGTTGTCCTTCACTCGCTGGGGGCGGGAGAACGTTGCTGTCCGGGGTGTGTGACCCCGCTGTGCGTCCCGCGGTTGCGCGAGAGCGGTCACAGCCGCGTATCGGCGGGGCGGCCGGCCACGGATCCGCGGGCTCGGACCACACGTCGCGCAGGTGGCCGGAGCCGGACCCTCCGGCGGTCGGGGGAGCCGCCCTGCCCGCGGCCGGCCGCCGGCCGCGCCGCCGGTACGCTCCACCTGGTGACGGGGCGGGCCAGGGGAAAGGGAACGGGCGGCGGCATGACGGATACGGGGGAAGGGGCCGGGCAGAGCGCCGGGCGGGGGACGGGACTGCTGTGGGCGCCGCTGGCGCACCGGTCCTTCCGCAGCCTGGCGGCCGGCCGGCTGCTGGTGTACTTCGCCAATGCGATGGCCCCGGTCGCCCTGGCCTTCGCCGTGCTGGACACGACCGGCTCGACGACCGACCTGGGTCTGGTGGTCGGTGCGCGTTCGCTGGCCAACGTGGCGCTGCTGCTGGTCGGCGGGGTGGTCGCCGACCGGGTGCGGCGCACGCTGGTGCTACAGGGCTCGGCACTCGCCGCGGCCGGGGTGCAGGCGGCCATCGCCGCGAGCGTGCTGGTGTCGGCGACGTCGATCCCGTTGCTGATGCTGCTCAGCGTCCTCAACGGCGCCCTGGCCGCCCTGTCGTTGCCGGCGTCCGTGGCGCTGACCCCGCAGACGGTGCCGCCGGAGCTGATCCGCCCGGCCAACGCCGTACTGCGGATGGGCACCAATCTGGGTGCGATCGCGGGCGCGTCCCTGGCGGGCGTGGTGGCGGCCGTCCTCGGGCCCGGCTGGGGCCTGGCGTGCAACGCGGTGGCGTTCTGCGGTGCGGCGGTGTGCTTCCTGGGCGTGCGGGTGCCCCGGGCGGCCGGGAAGTCCGCACCGGGCGAGCGGGTCCGTCCGCTGCGGGAGCTGCGCGAGGGCTGGCGGGAGTTCACCGCCCGCCGCTGGGTGTGGCTCGTGGTCCTCCAGTTCATGGTGGTCAACGCGGTCGTCGCGGGCGGCGTGCAGGTACTCGGCCCGGACATCGCCGACGACACGTTCGGCCGCGGCCTGTGGGGCGCGGTCCTGGCCGCCCAGATGGCCGGAGCCCTGGCCGGCGGGGTCCTCGCGGCCCGCTCCCGGGTCCGCCGCGCGCTGCTGCTGGGCGTGGCGCTGACGGCGGTGGAGGCGGTGCCGCTGGTGGTCCTGGCCCAGGCGCCCTACGCCCTGCTGGTGGGCATCGCCATGTTCGCGGGCGGGCTGGCCCTGGAACAGTTCGCGGTCGCCTGGGACGTCTCGCTCCAGGAGAACGTCCCGCACGACCGGCTGGCCCGCGTGTACGCCTACGACGCGCTGGGCTCCTTCGTGGCGCTCCCGCTCGGCGAGATGGCCGCGGGCCCGCTGGCCCGGCGCCTGGGCACCGGGCCCACGCTTATCGGCGGGGCCGCCCTGGTGGCCGTCGTCACGGCGGCGGCCCTGTGCAGCCGTCAGATCCGCACCCTGACGACGGGTCGTGCCCCGGCGGCTGCCGGCGGACCGCGAGCGGCCGGGACAGCCGGCATACCCGGGGCTCCGGAAGCGGGCGAGACGCCGCGGATGGCCGAGGCGACGTCGCGGTGACGGCCGTACCGGCCGGGACGTCACCGGTGCGGGTCGCCTTCGCACGCGGGCGTCCGGTGGCGTGGCAGGCGGTGTTCGCCCTCGGGGAGCGCCGTCACGGGGTTCCGGGTCCCCGGCCCGGAACGCCCCGGTGAGCGAACCGGGCGTTGCAACGGGGCGAACGTCACCTGTCGGCACCTGTCGGCACATTAGGGTTGATCCGTGACGGCAGGAAACTCCCTGGCAACCAGGCAACGGTCCCTCGGCGACCCGGACATCCGCTACCCGCTGTGGCCCCCGCGGACCCACGGCTGCCCCCGTACCAGCACGAGCCGCGTCTCCTACCCCGTCGAGGTCGACTACGACTACGAACGGGTGCCGGCCGCCCTCTTCTCCCCCAACCGCACCGCGCGTCGCGCCGAAGGGCTTGACCGGTGGGCGCCCCTGCTCCCGCCGCTCTCCGCGCCGGGCCTGGGCGAGGGCGGCACCCCGCTGATCGAGTTCGAGCCCGGGGTCTACCTCAAGGACGAGTCGCGCAACCCCACTTGGAGCCACAAGGACCGGCTGAACCGCTGCACCACGAGCGCCGCGCTGGGCGTCGGGGCGCCGGGCATCGTGGTGGCGTCCTCCGGCAACCACGGGGCGTCCGCGGCCGCTTTCGCCGCCCGGGCGGGCCTGCGGTGCGTCGTGTTCACCGGTCTCGATCTGCCACCGGCCGTGGACACGTTCCTGAACGCCTACGGCGCGGTGGTGCTGCCGGTGCCGAGGGCGGCACGCTGGCCGCTGATGCGGCAGGTCGTCGACCGCATGGGCCTGCACCCGGTCAGCAACCTCACCGCCACACACACCGGACATCCCTTCGGGCCCGAGGGGTACAAGACCATCGCCTACGAGATCTTCCAGGATCTCGGGGTGCCCGCGGCCGTGTTCGTGCCCACCGGTTACGGCGAGCTCCTCTTCGGCGTGTGGAAGGGCTTCGCCGAGCTGCGCCGGCTCGGTCTGACGGACCGGCTGCCGCGCGTCTTCGCCTGCGAGCCGGCCGCCGCCGCGCCGCTCGCGGAGGCGATGCGGCAGGGCGTCGCCGCGGCCCGGGTCGAGGTGTCCCCGACGGCGGCGTACTCGATCGTCTCCGTGGTCAGCGGTTATCGCGGTGTGCTCGCCGTCCGGGACAGCGGTGGCCGGGCGCTGGCCCTCGACGACGGCCGGCTCGAAGCGGCCCAGGCGGAGCTGGCCCGGGCCGGCCTGTGGACGGAACTCTCCGGCGCCGCCGGACTCGCGGGGCTGCGCAGTGCGGGCGACGTCGGCTCACCGGTGGTCTGTGTCTCGACCTCCAGCGGGTTCAAGGACACGGCCGTCGGCTCCCGGACCACCGAGGCGGTCGAGCCGCAGTGGGAGGGGGTGTACCGCAGGCTGCGGGCCGCGGGCCTGCGCGGCTGACGGCCCTCGGCCGGCCGACGAACAGCACGCGGGGTTCGTCCGGACCGCCGGATCACCGCTGCCGCGCGGGTGCGCGCGGCAGCGGTGGAGGTGGTGCGGATGCGGGTGCGGCGGGCGCGGTGCCGGTCAGGCGTCCGTCGCCACCAGTGCGGCCTCGCCGGCGCGCTGTGCCTCGGCCTCGTGGACGACGCGGGCGCCCCGGTCCGGTTCGGTGTCCAGCCTGACCAGCGCGGCAGGCGTGGCGATGGCCGGCAGTACGTGGTTGTACAGGACGGAGACCCGCTCGCTGAGGTCGTTCCAGCGGGAACTCACCTCGGAGTACGCCTGTGTGCCCAGCCAGGCCCCGAAGAAGCACTCGGCGGTCTGTCCGGGCTCCACGTGCGGCAGCACCTCGCCCCGTTCCCTGGCCTCGGTGAGCAGGGCGGTCGACATCTCGATCCAGGCCGGCCAGGCGCTGCCGAACCGGGTGCTGCCCTGGAGGCCGCCGGAGAGGCGGATGCCGGCCAGCAGGATCGCGTCCCGGGGCACCCGGTGGGCCAGCGTCATCCCGTAGTCCACCCACTCCTGGAGCTTCAGCTCGCGGGGCACCCGGTAGTCGCTGGTGACCTGCGCCTTGATCACGCCGCGCGCCAGGGCTTCCTTGGAGTCGAAGTGGAAGTACAGGGCGCCCTTGGTGACCCCGGCCCGCTCCAGGATCTCCGCGATGGTCGCCGCCGCGTAGCCGCGCTCGGCGAAGACCGAGGCCGCGGCCTCGACAACAGCACGGCGGGTCCGTACCGCACGCTCCTGCCGTGCCACAGGACCCCTCCTTTGGTGAAAACCAAACCGAATGTGACGCACCTTACCCCAATCCGCTGCTCCCTCCCGGCCGTGCCCCGGGCGGTGGCCCCGGAGCCGAAGCCCCTGGTGCGGAGGTCCTTCGGACGCCGGCGAGGCCGCGGCCGCCGGCGCCCTGAGCGGCGTCTCGCGGCCGCCGGGAGGAACCGGCGGCGGGCCGGCCGAGTGGGGGGCGCCTGGCCGCGAGGGCGGGGGCGGTGACGGCCACCCGGCGCCACGGTGCCGGCGCCGCGGCCCGGCCCGGCCAGCGGCCGACTCGGTCCGGTGTACGGGGTGTTGGCGCGGACCCGGCACCAGACCCAGCAGCCGGGGGGCGGTAACACGCCGGACACACCGCGGCATTGACGCGTATCCGTCATGATCATAGGCTTCCCGGCCATCGCCTCCGGTCCCGCACCCGCGCCTCAGGTCGTCGCGCGGGGGCCGCCGGTCGCGGCCCCGTGCCCCGTGGGACGGGGCCCCTCGCTCGACCCGTACCACCACCTGCACCACCCGTAGTCAGCACTCCGGAGGAGCATGTGAAGAGACGTCGTGCGGCCACCTGGGCCGCCACCTTCGCCACCACCCTCGCGTTGACCGCCACGCTCACCCACACCGCCACCGCGGCACCCGCGACCGCGGCGCAGAGCCGGACGGTTCAGCCGGCCGCCGCGACCGGCCCCGTCACCCACGCGGAGAACGACCGCGTCCCGGAAGGCTCGGTCTGGACACAGGAGTACTTCCCGTCCTCGGACCGCTCCGGCACCGAACTGCACGCCGATGTCCTGCTGCCCGAGGGGCTGGCCGAGGGCGCGAAGGTGCCCGTCATCCTGTCGGTCGGTCCGTACTTCGCGCACACCGGGCAGACCGGCCCCGAGGGCTGGACGCACACCGGCCCCTCCGCCCGGTTCCAGGACTTCGTCGAGGGCTCCGGCCTGTTCGCGCACGGCTATGCCTTCGTCATGGTCGACCTGCGCGGTTTCGGCGGGTCCACCGGCTGCCTCGACTGGGGCGGCCCCGGCGAACAGGCCGACGTCAAGGCGGCCGTCGACTGGGCGGCGCGCCAGCCGTGGTCCACCGGCGCGGTGGGCATGTACGGCAAGTCCTACGACGCCGTCACGGGCCTCATCGGCAACGACCTGGACCAGAAGGCGCTCAGGGCCGTCGTCGCCCAGGAGCCCGTGTGGGACATGTACCAGTACATCTACTCGAACGGCGTGCCCCGCCCGAACGTCACCGGCACCGCGGACGCCTACAACTCCATCGCCACGCTCGCCCCGCTGGCCGACGACGACCCGCGGTACCAGGCCAACGCCCGGTGGGAGGACACCCATCCGGAGTGCCTGACGGAGAACTCGGCCGGGTACCGGATCGCCGACCAGCAGGACGCGCACTGGACCTCCCGTGACCTGGCGAAGATGGCCAAGGGCACCGACACCCCGTTGTTCGTCACCCAGGGCTTTGTCGAGAACAACACCAAGCCCGAGGAGATGCAGGAGTACCTGGACAACCACAAGGGCCCGGAGCGCGGTTGGCTCGGCCAGTGGGACCACGTGCGCGGCGGCGACCGCGTCGGTGACGGGCGTCTGGCCATGGGCCGCGAGGGCTGGTACGACGAGACGCTGTCCTTCTACGACCAGTACCTCAAGGGCGTCAAGCCGACGGTCCGCTACCCGTCCTACGCCGTCGAGGACTCCACCGGCGCCTGGCGCGGCCAGCGGACCTGGCCGGTGGTGGAGCGGTCCGCCACGCTGCCGCTCGGCGGCGGCTCGTACGTCGACGACGGGGGCGCCTCCGCCCGCGCGGCCCTCGCCGCGGCCGGCGAGCCGGTGCCCGAGGCGCTTCGGCAGCCGTCCGGCGACTGGGACATGGAGCACGCGCCCGCGATCGAACAGGCCGCGCCCGAGGGCCTGACCGGCAACGCGGCACGGCTTCAGGCGTCCGGGCAGGTCACGTCGAGCTTCTTCGTGTGGTCCGAGCCGGTCCGGAAGGCCGTGCGGGTCACCGGCACCCCGCAGGTCTCGCTGACCGCCAAGGGCGCGGGCAACATCATGCTCAAGCTCTACGACGTCGCCCCGGACGGCACGGCCGTCATGTTCGACGAGCAGGTCTCGCTGCTGGACTCGGGCCGGCTGACCGTCGACCTCAAGGCGACCGACTGGACCCTGACGGCCGGACACGTGCTGGCCGTGGAGATCGGCTCCATCCAGACCGGTTCGTGGCGGGACACCCCTTCGGGCGAGACGATCTCGGTCAAGGGGGCGCGGTTGAAGCTGCCCCTGGACGATCCGGCCGACGACATCGCCACCGGCGGTGCCCGTTCCCCGTACCTGGACACCTACCTGCGCCAGTACACGGTGGAACTGCCCGCCGGGCGCCCGACGTTCACGGTGCCGACCGGCGGCCATCGCTGACCCGAGGGTGTCCGTGCGCGGGCGGCGGCATCGGCGCGGCGGCCATGGCCCGGACAGGACCGGGCGCGGCGAGCGGTCCGGCGCCGGGGCCCGGCCGGACCGGCGCCCCGTCGGCGAACGGTGCCCTCGGGCGGGGCAGGTCCCGCTCGGGTCAGTGGACGACGGACACGATCCGGCACACGGCCTCGGCGAGCCGGTGTTCCCCGGCGATCCGTGCGCGGGACAGGGCGGTGGCGGGTTCGATGCCGCGGGTGCACAGCAGCCAGGCGGTCTCCGTGTCCATCGACACCGACGCGGCCGGCCGGCCGCCGGGCGGTTCGGCCAGCGACCAGTGGTCCGGGGCCGAGGTGGCGGACCACCGGCCGCCGGCCGGTCCCGCGACGACCACGTGGACCTGGGTTCCGACGGGTGCCGCCGTATGGCGCAGCGTGTGCGGCAGGGCCCGCATGAACGTGTCCAGGACCGTGGACAGGGCGCGTGGTTCGGGGTCGGTGCCGCGGCCGAGCGCCCGGCGAATCTGCTGCCGGTGGGTCCAGAACTCGGTGAACTCCCGGGCGATGTCCAGCCAGGCCGGCGCCGGATCCGCGCCCGCCCATGACACGCCCAGGGCGGGCGCTTCGAGGTCGGCCGCGGCGAATCGACCGGCCACCCGGGTCCCGGCGTCCTCCAGGGCGGCGACGAGCCGGACGGGGCTGTCGTCGGCGCGGCGGTCGACCCATTCCTGGTTGGTGCGGTGGATGAACGCCTCAAGTGTTTCTCCGGGCCGGAAGATCCGTCTGTATCCGTCGGGTGCGGCGCCGAGGCGGCCGTAGCAGTCGCCGAGGACGTGGGCGGCGAGGTCGTGCACGGTCCAGCCCGGGACGGCGGTCCTGTTCCAGTCGGCCGGCCGCAGGCCCCGCACGGTGTCGAGGAGCGCCGTCAGCTCCGGGCCGAACAGGGGCCGGGCGTCGATCGGATCGCCCAGTCGGCCGGTGCCGGGCGGGTTGTGGTGCTCGGGACTCATGCCGGAAGCGTTGCAGCCGTGAGCGCCGGGCCGCCACCGGATTGCCGCCGCCGGAACACGACGTGCCGCGGCGACGGGACTCGGGCACCGGAGGGCGGCTGGTGCGGCGGTCCCGGGCGCACACCCGCGCCGACGTCCACGGATCCGCATGCGCACGGGTCGGGCCGGCCGACCAGGGGATCGGCTCTCGGACCGCCCGCCGGCCGTCACAGCTAGGCCGGTGCCGTACGTGGCGCGGTTCACGAGGAGGCGGGCCGCCCACTGCTCCCCCGGCGCTCACTCCGCCTCCGGCGCCCGTCCCTCCCCGAGTGCCCGCTCGTACGCCGACAACGTGTCGATGAACATCCGTCGCTGGGCCGCCGTCAGCGGTGCCAGTGCCTTGCGCCAGGCGCCGGCGCCCTGGCCGAGCCACGCGTCGATGGCTTCCCGGTGCGCGTCGGCAAGGCTGACGATCTTGCGCCGCCGGTCCGTCTCGTCCTCGCGCCGCTCCAGGACGCCCTTCTGGCTCAGCTCGCTGACCAGCAGGCTCACCGTCGTCGGCGCGACCTCCAGCTGGGCAGCCAGCTCGTTGATGCTCATCGGACCGTCGAACAGCAGATATGCCAGCAGGGACAGATGCCGCGGGGCCAGCGCCATCGACTGCAGTTCCACCGGCGCCGGGATCCGCTTCGCCCGGCCGACCATGCGCGGCATGAGCAGGAGCAGCGCCCGGATCGCCTCGTCGACGCCCGGCCCGGAGTCACTCCGGCCGGAACCGTCCGGACCGGATCCGGCCCGTTCGGAGCCACCGCGTGCGGAGCCGACCCGTCCAGGACCGTCCGGTCCGCGGTCGTCGTGCCCGGGGTCGTCATGCCCGCGGGAGTCGATTGACACGCCCCACACCTCCAGATAGCTTTGCAAACAAAGATGCTTTGTTTTCAACGCAAATGCGTTCGCACCCGCCGATGCTAGTGGAAGGATCTTCCGCATGCCGGAACGGCACACCTCAACGGCCGCGTTCAACCAGCAGGTCATCGACGAGTTCCGGGCGAACGGCGGCCGGGTCGGCGGCACGTTCGCCGGGGCGCCCCTGCTGCTGCTCACGACCACCGGCGCCCGCACCGGCCGTCCCCGCACCACTCCGGTGGTCCATGCCCGGGACGGCGACCGCCTGCTCGTCTTCGGCTCCAACGGCGGCGGTCCCCGCCACCCCGCCTGGTACCGCAACCTGCTCGCCGACCGCCGCGTCACCGTGGAGGTCGGCACCGGGGACGGCGCCGTCGAGCGGTACGCGGCCGTGGCCGGCGTACTCCATGGCACGGAGCGTGACCGGCGGTTCCGGGACCAGTGCCGGCGCGACCCGGCCTTCGCCGCCTACGCGACGGCCACCTCCCGGCTCATTCCCGTCATCGCCCTGACCCGGGCTTCCGAGGCCGCGGTACCGGGGAGCGTGTCCGCCGAACGCGCCCGCGCCCTCGGGGAGTTCCTGGTGCGGGTCCACGGCGAGCTGCGCCGGCACCTCGCCGCGCTGCTCGACGAGATCGACACCCATCGGGCCTCTCCCACCGACCTGCCGGCCCCGGCCCTCGGCAGACAACTGGCCACCCACTGCCTGACCGTGTGCGGTGCGCTGCACGAGCATCACACCAACGAGGACGGCGTGTTCAGCGGCTTCGAGCGCCAATGGCCCGAACTGGCCCCGGTGATCGCACGGCTGCGGGCCGAGCACCGCAGCGTGGCCACGCGCCTCACCGGCGTCGAAGCCCTCGCCGACCGCCTGGCGGACGCACCGTCCGGCACGGAGACCGAGCTGCTGCGCGCCGAACTCGCCCGGTTGACGGATGAGTTGGAAGCACACTTCCGGCACGAGGAGGAGCAGTTGCTGCCCGTGCTGCTCGCGAAAAGCTAGTAGTGCTTGGTCAGGTTGGTGGGACGGGTATGTCGCGGTGGCAGGTGGGGCAGGCGCCGGTCCAGGTCGCGAGAAGTGCCTGAAGCTCGCG